>JAZQAB010000001.1:0-11562 GCA_045545055.1 Clostridia bacterium
ACAAAAATATTAGTTCAGTATAGATTATTAATTCAGTCGTTGGGTGTAAGTGAAACAACTGCTCAATCTTATATTAGTGATATGGCTGATAATTTGGGAGTATATAATATATTTGCAACATACGATAAAGGGTTGGCGTTATATTTAGATTCAAGTAACTCTCAAGCTGATTACTACAGAATTTGTCCATATACAGTGGAACAATGGGAAAGTGCATCTGGGTTAAATCAAATAAGTATTAGATAATTAATCATTAACGGTATTTTAGGTATTGAATTTTTACCCTAAAGTACCGTTAATGTTTTTATAAATATTTATGTACAGTTTGGGGACGGGGCAGTTTTTGTTACAAAATGCTTGATTTTCAACTTAATTTGTGTTATAATATCAATGGGTGGTTATTATGAGCAGACAAAAGAGAAAACTAAGCAAGACCGGATTATATCATGTTATTTTCAGAGGGATTAGCAGACAGAATATATTTGAAGAAGCTGCTGATTATAAAAAATTAATTGAAATAATCAGAAAAGTAAAGCTTGAAATGCAGTTCGAGCTTTATGCATATTGCTTTATGACAAATCACGTGCATCTTTTTATAAAGGAAAAAAACACAGGAGAAATTTCAAAAATTATGTCAAAAATGCTCAGTCATTACGCAACCTGGTTTAATATAAAATATATGCGTTCCGGAGCTTTATTCAGTAACAGATACAACAGCGAGCCTGTGGAAGACGATCGATATTACCTGGGACTTATCAGGTATATACACCAGAATCCTTTGAAAGCTAATATGGTACAGCAGACAAGAGAATATCCCTACAGCAGCTATCACGAATATTCACAGGGCAAGGCAAATATCACGGACATTGATTTTTTGCTGAACATGCTGAATGATGACGAAAAAAAAGCCACCTCACAATTTATTGAACTGCACGAATCTACAGAAAGCGAAACATTTGAAATAACATCATCTCCTAAAAAGAATCACGAGTATATCAGAAGGCTTATAATGAGCGAAATTGGTGGCAAGGAGCCTGCCGCTATAAAATCCATGAGTAAAGAGAATCGAGATAAAATAGTTAAAAAGTTGGTAAACGAAAAGCATATTTCAAAAAGTGCTTTGGAAAGGGCTACCGGAATTTCCAGAGGCACTATAGTACGAATTTGCAACAAAAAACCGAACCCCGCCCCTCGTCGGCAACTCGAACCGTCATTTTTGGATTAGTGGGTGTACAGTTTGGGGACGGGGCAGTTTTTGTTACATTTTGCTTAAAAAAGGGAAGCAAGCTACGACAGCCTGCTTCCCTTTTACATATATTTTGTCAAGTGTTTAACTGCGTTTTCTACCGATTCCTTTTCATTTTGCGTCAGTTCTTTGTTTGCGTTCCTGTAGTCAAAGGAAAGGGTAAAGCCGTGCAAATTCTCATACAGTTTGGAGAGCTTTTCTTTTTGCTTCTTTATCAGCATGGAAATATATTCGTCCTTCTTTTTGCCGCTAAGCTCCTTATCGCACGTTTTAATAGCAAGAGCAGTATGCTCAAGGCATAGCCCCTCTGATTTTTCAAACATTTCCCGAAATCCTTTTTCCACGCTCCACATGTAGGACAGATTCCCTGCGGCACAGTCCATTTCTTTGTTTAACTTATCACAGAGGGCGCAGCTTTGGACAATTTCATCAAGGGAAGCTGCAGTGAGCGATGCCGTGGATACCTTTGAAAAAACGCCTGCTTTTTTATGTATACAAACCTTTTTTTCCAGTTCCTTTATATGAGTTTCTAAAGTGAGAGCTAAGCTAAGACGGTTTTTCCTATTAAAAAGCTCCGACATATGCCTGCGACAAAAGCCCTTCTTGTTGGTAACCTCTCTGCTGTCAGGCTCCATCATGGAAGCCCCCAGAAAATAATCAATAGCTTGCTGCTCTAATTTTTCCTCCAATACGCAAAGTATACAACTACAGTTTTGCTCCAACGCCTCGCTGAGCGGAATGCTGTAAATATGCTCTTTCATGGGAATCACTCCTTATAGAGTAATTTTAACATAAGAAAGACATCAATTCAACACCTGTCGGGAAATATTTTAACGAAAGGACAGACACAAAGCCGCTTTTTTCTGAATATAGTGTTAATCGGAGGTGCTTTTTAATGCGCTTTATTTTCAGTAAATACATTGGATTAGGCACTATAGGATTTCTTCAAAGCGGAAGCTTTCCCAAGCCGCTTAGTGGGGAGGAGGAAGCTTCTTATGTGGAAAAAATGCAAAGCGGAGATGAGGCGGCACGCAATATTTTAATAGAAAGAAATTTAAGGCTGGTTGCACATATTGTTAAAAAATATTCTGCGGTAGGTGAGAACGATGACCTTATTTCCATCGGCACTATAGGTCTTATTAAGGGGATTTCTTCCTATAGTACGGAAAAGAAAACACGCCTCGCTACATATGCCGCCCGTTGTATAGAAAATGAAATCCTTATGTCTATTCGCCACGATAAAAAATTTGCGAATCAGGTTTCTCTTAACGAGCCTATAGGCTTTGACGGTGAGGGAAACGAGGTTTCCCTTATGGACGTACTCCAAAGTGAAAATGAGGACATTTGTGAAAAAATTGACCGTGATAATCTAATCGCACGGCTTTATAAAAAAATCAGAAGCTCCCTTGCAGAGCGTGAACAGCAGATTATACGCCTTAGGTACGGGCTTTGCGGCATGGAGCCGCTGCCCCAGAGAGAGGTTGCAAAAATCTTAGGTATCAGCCGCAGTTATGTGTCCCGAATTGAGAAAAAAGCACTGGGGAAATTAGGTGAATAAATATTTTTAACAGAAAAGTTTTGTTTGTAAATTTATCAATTGAGTTTACAAACAAAACTTTTTGTGATAGAATTCTGATATATTATATAATTATGGAGTGCTAAACAAATGAAAAGAACTATATACCAATTATTGTTTGTTATAAGTGTTATATTTTTTTTATTCTCAAGTTTTTTTACAGTAGCATTTGCTGAGAATATTGATGGCGGTACATGCGGAGAGAATTTGACATGGGAACTTGATGATAGCGGTACTCTTACAATCAGTGGTACCGGGGATATGAACATATCAATGTATGCTCCTTGGTATGCTAACTGTGAATCCATCAACAAAGTAAAACTTGTAGAAGGGATAACCAGTGTTGGAAACTATGCTTTTAGGGATTGTACAAACTTAAAAGAAATAGAGATTCCCAAGAGCGTATTAAGTATAGGGAATTATGCATTTTATGGATGTAAGGGCTTAACTAGTGTAAGCATACCAGATAGTGTAACAAGTATAGGAAGTTCTGCGTTTGAGGGCTGTACAGGCTTGATCAATGTGGACATACCGGAAAGTGTAACAAGTATAGGAAGCTCTGCATTTGAAGGCTGTACAGGCTTAACAAGTGTAACCATACCGGAAAGTGTAACAAGCATAGGAAAGTATGCGTTTGAACGTTGTGCAAACTTAAATACTGTATATTGGAATGCAATAAATATAAGCAGTTATCCTTCAACTCTTCACTATTTTTCTTATCGTAATCCATTTGAAAACGCGGGAACAAACGGTGACGGTCTAACTGTAATTTTTGGAGATGGCGTGGAATCTATACCTGGACACGCATTTATAGACTGCACAGACTTAATTAGCGTAAGCATACCGGAAAGCGTAACAAGTATTGGAGGGGCTGCCTTTTACGGTTGTACAGGCTTAACTATCGTAAATATCCCTGAAGGTGTAACAAATATTGAATACTCTACATTTAGTGGCTGTACAGGTTTAACCGATGTAATGATCTCAAGCGGAGTAACGAGCATTGGGGCTGGTGCATTTTCCGGTTGCACGGGCTTAACAAGTGTAAATATACCGGAAAGCGTAGCAAGTATTGATTATTCTGCATTTAGAAACTGTACAGGCTTAACCACTGTAACAATTCCCGACAGTGTAACAATTATTGGAGAAAGTGCATTTTACGGTTGTACAGGTTTAACAAGTGTGACTATACCTAAAAGTGTAACAATTATTGGAGAAGGTGCATTTTGTGGTTGTACAGGTTTAACAAGTGTGACTATCCCTGAAAGTGTAACAAGTATAGGAAGTTCTGCATTTGGGGGGTGCACAAGTTTAAAAAACATATCAGTGGATGATGCGAATTCTCGCTATTTCTCATTAGACGGAGTGTTATTTTTACATAATAGTATAATCAGTTATCCTGCCGGAAAAACACAATCGCATTATATCATTCCGGATAATGTAACAAGCATAGGTCAATATGCTTTTTCTGGCTGCACAGGATTAAGTAATATAACCATTCCGGACAGTTTTACTGAAATAGGACAATCTGCGTTTGATGGCTGCACAGGATTAATTAATATAACCATTCCGGACAGCGTTACAAAAATAGGACAATCTGCGTTTAATGGCTGTACCGGATTAAATAGTATAATAATACCCAATAATGTGACAAGTATAGGCAGTTCTGCATTTAGCGGCTGTACCGGATTAACTGGTGTAATAATCCCTGATGGTGTTACAAGAATTGGCGATTATACATTTTATGGTTGTACAGGCTTAACCAGTATAACCATACCGAAAGGTATAACAAGTATAGGAGATGAGGCTTTTTACGGTTGTACAAGCTTAAGTACTGTGTATTGGAATGCAACCAACATAAGCGGCTATTATCCATCCCCTTCTGGTTCCAATTATCCTTACATTCCTAATCCATTTGGAAGTACGGGAACAATTGGTGACGGTCTTACTGTAATTTTTGGTAATGGCGTAGAATCTATACCTTCTTATGCATTTTATGGTTGTGCAGGCTTAACCGGTGTAAGAATTTCCGATAGTGTAACAAGTATAGGAAGTTCTGCGTTTGAGGGCTGTACAGGCTTGATCAATGTGGACATACCTAAAAGTGTGACAAGTATAGAAAGTTCTGCATTTTATGGTTGTACAGGCTTAACCGAAGTAACCTTACCGGATAGTGTTTCCAGTATAGGAGGTCACACGTTTTACGGATGTGAAAATTTAGAGAGCATATATTTTTCAGGGACGTTACAACAATGGGAAAGCATACAAATAGGTAACTATAATAACAGTTTGATAGATGCAACTTTGTACTGCTTAAACGGTGAGCAACAACCTGAATTCAAAATTTCTAATAATATACTGATTTCATATCTCGGGGATAAGGTTGATTTGGTTATTCCGGATGTAGTATACGGTGTTGAGATTAAAGGAATAGCTGAAAATGCGTTTAGTGGTTGCTCGCATATAGAAAGAATAACAATACCAAATACAGTAACCAATATTGATGCTGATATTTTTAATGACTTAATCAATTTAAAAAGCATTACAATAAATGAAGAACATACGAGATACTCTTCTTTGGATGGTGTTTTGTTCAACAAGGATAAAACTGTTTTGATAGCATATCCTATAGCTAAACAAAGCGATTACGTGATTCCTGATACAGTGACAGAAATTAAAGCTGATGCATTTAAAAATTCAACAGGACTAAAAAGTGTCACACTTCATAAAAATATAAATAAAATAGAGGACTACGCATTTGTTGACTGCCTAAATCTGAAATACATATACTGGAATGCCGAAAATGTTCAGAATAATCATCCGGGCGTTGAGGACATCTATTACCCGAATGTCTACTTTAAAAATGTCGGAAGCCTTTGCGGTGGCTGTGAAGTTATATTTGGTGATACGGTTGAAACTATCCCACAATATACATTCTACAATTGTGAAGGATTGAAGAAGGTGACCATTTCTGATAGTGTTAATTCTATAGGGTATCGTGCTTTTCAGTATTGTGAGGATTTAGAGAGCATCGATGTGTCTGATAATAATATTGAGTTTTCATCGCATGATGGAGTTTTATATGATAAAGAAGCAACTGTACTTATTCAATGCCCAAGCGGTAAAAACGGAAATTATATAATTCCTGATAGCACAGTTGTTATTGGCGAGAATGGTTTTGCCGGATGCGATAAGCTTGACAGTATATCTGTTTCAGATAATATCAGAATAATAGGACAATGGGCATTTTATGACTGTAAGGAAGGGGTAAAAATTAACTGGAGCAGCGAAAGTTTAGGCGATGATGAATTTCATCTTAATTATGGATATGCAGTCACAAAAGATTGGTTTAATAAAGCGATAGCAATAAGCTTTGGAAATAGAATAGAAACAGTTCCTAAAAATTTATTTAGGGGATGCACAAATATTTCTACTGTTAATATTCATTTGAACATCAAAGAAATAGGAATTAGAGCGTTTGACAATTGTAATAGCATTACGGATGTATACTACCAAGGAACAACCAAACAATGGGAAAGCATTTTGATAAATAGCGATAATTTACCTATTCTTGACGCAGTTATACACTGTTCAGATGGAATATATGAATATGAATATACGCCTTCGCAAAAATTTGAGTTTTCTGATGGAGTGATAATTGGTTATTTGTCAAATGATTCACATGTGTCCATACCGGAAACAATCAACGGTATTAAAGTAATTGCTATTGGAGAAAATGCGTTTTCAGATAATACGAACCTTCAAGGTATAACTATTCCTGATACAGTTACAAGCATTGGAAGCTATGCATTTGCCGGCTGTACTAAGTTAGAAAGCGTGTATCTTCCTGATAGTGTGACGGATATTAGCGATGGAGCATTTGCCGGTTGTACTGCACTTTTTGAAATAGAGTTACCTGATAAAATCACCGGTATTAAAACACGGCTGTTTGCAAACTGTAAAGCTTTAAAGAAAATAGTAATACCAAAAAGTGTAACAACTATTTACACCTATGCATTTTATGGGTGCGAAAAACTCGAAAAAATTGTTATGAGTGATGATGTTACATATATACAGGATAGTGCATTTGAAAATTGCAGTGAATTAACAAGTATAGTTTTGTCGAAAAAACTGAGGAGTATTGGAACAAGTGCCTTTTTCGGATGTACAGGTCTTACATCTGTAATTATACCTGAAAGTGTGTCTGAAATTAAAAGAGAGGCTTTTTATGGATGCGAAAAACTCAAAAGCGTTGCAATTCCTGAAAATATTATTTCAATTGGAGAGAATGCATTTGGGAAATGTGCCGGACTGGAAGATGTGTATTTCAAAGGAACTTTAGAAAAATGGAATATGATATATAGCATCGACTCTAGGAATGATAATTTATTAAATGCAGAACTTCATTGTTGTGCAGAAATTTTAGAACCCCCGATTATGTATCTCTCAAAAACGCGTATTGCTGCATCAGGAATAACAGGCACTTGCAAGCTTATTCTCGCAAGCTACAGAGGTTCAAATATGTTAGATTTGAAAATCACCCCTATATCGGAAAACACAACGTTTTCTATCTCGGAAACAGGAATTAAAACAACAGGTGCAACTTTAATAAAGTTATACTTATGGAAGGGAACAGATACAATAAATCCTGTTTGCAGTGAAGAAAGCACGCCTTTTTAAAAAATTAGAAAATTTTTGAATCTTTCTTTGTTATATGATGTATAACAGTTACATTTTATCTGAAAAGGAGGCAAGCTATTATGGCTTGCCTCCTTGCAATTTCTTTACTCGCCTAATTCTTCTTCTATTCTGAGAAGCCTGTTATACTTACAAGTTCTGTCTGTTCTGGAGGGAGCACCTGTTTTAATCTGCCCTGCATTTACCGCTACGGCAATATCGGCGATTGTGGTGTCCTCAGTTTCTCCGCTTCGGTGGGAGATAATTGTTTTGTATCCGTTCCTTTTTGCAAGCTCTATTGCGTCAAGGGATTCGGAAAGAGTTCCGATTTGATTTACTTTCACAAGTATTGCATTTGCGGCATGTTCATTTATACCCTTTTGTAGTCTTTGTGTATTGGTTACAAAAAGGTCGTCGCCCACAAGCTGAATTTTACCTCCAAGCTTGGCGGTGATATTTTTCCAACCGTCCCAGTCTTCCTCGCTCATAGCGTCTTCAATGGAGCAAATGGGGTATCTTCGTACCCAGTCCTCCCAAAAAGCTACCATTTCGTCACCGGTTAAGAAATTGCCCTGTTTCCAGAAATAATATTTTCCCTCTTGCTTTTCCTTTTTTGCAGCTTCGTACATTTCCGTTGTAGCAGGGTCAAGAGCAATTTTAAAATCCTCTCCCGGTTTAAAGCCTGCCTTTTCAATCGCACTGCAAATTGCCTTGAGTGCTTCCTCGTCGTTTGAAAAGTTGGGGGCAAAGCCGCCCTCATCACCAACTGCGGTGGAATATCCCTTATCTTTAAGAACCTTTGCCAGCGTGTGGAATACCTCTACGCAGTGTCGAAGTCCCTCACGATAACTCTGTGCACCCACGGGCATAATCATAAATTCCTGACAGCAGATTGAATTACTTGCGTGTTTTCCGCCGTTGATAATATTCATCATGGGGACGGGGAGAGTATGGGCATTGGTTCCGCCCACATATCTGTATAAAGGAAGCCCCAATGAATTTGCTGCAGCCCTTGCCACTGCCAAAGAAACACTCAGTATTGCATTAGCACCGAGTTTTTCTTTGTTTTCGCTTGAATCAAGCTTGCACAAAAGGGAATCAATTTTTCGCTGATTGAAAGGATTTTGCCCGATAAGCTCCTTTGCAATAGCGGTATTCACATTGTTTACTGCTTTAAGGACGCCCTTTCCCATATATCGGGATTTGTCCTTGTCACGAAGCTCGTAGGCTTCAAAAGCTCCCGTCGAAGCACCCGAAGGTACTGCCGCCAAGGCATATGAGCCATCGCTTAAAAAAACCTCTGTTTCAATAGTGGGATTTCCCCTTGAATCAAGAATTTCCCTCGCTTTAATAAAAGAAATTTCAGGACATAAAAGCATAAAAAACCACTCCTTGTACATGATACTTATAGTATACCCGCCAAGGAGTGGTTTATTCAATTATCGGGGAGCAAGGCTGTTATAAACCTTTCCGCTTACGGCGTGACCCTGACGATATTTAATAAGGTCACTCACGGTAACAAGCTGAAAGCCCTGCATCAAAAGATGCTTAACCACAGGCTCTACAGCATCAGCCGTAGGAGAATGTATATCGTGCATCAGAATAATTGCACCGTCTTTTGTATCTCTCTTAACGCTTGCCAAGGTTTTGGAAGGATTACGTGTTTTCCAGTCAAGCGTGTCTACCGACCACATAATTGCAGGCATTGCAATTGTGTTAAGAACGGCTTTGTTGTATGCTCCGTAGGGAGGGCGGTAAAGCTTTGGATATACGCCCGTCGCATTGTAGACCGCTGTATTTGTAGCATTTATCTGCTGAGCGATTGTGCCCGTAGATGAGGCGGATAAATTCACATGGCTGTAGGTATGGTTACCGATTTCACAGCCCATTTTGACTGCACGCACCATTTCGTTTGGATAACGTGATACATTCTTGCCTTGTACAAAAAACGTTGCAGGGACATTGTATTTTTCCAAGATATCCAAAACCCTTGCTGTGGGAGCCCCGGGGCCGTCATCAAATGTAATGGCTACCATAGGCTTTGATGCATCAATTTTTCCGCCCGAGGTAAACCAGCCCACTTTATTGTGTGCTTCCACCTTATCAAAGGGGACGTGCATAAATCTTCCGTCAGCGGAAAACATAAGCTGCATAACGTCATTTTTATTGTCTGAAAGCCCTTTTGCCTTTTCGCTTTCGATGAAATCTCTGTAAATAGTATATTCGTTGCCGTCCTTATCGTACATTTTCACGGTAACATCGCTTATATTATAATACCAGCCTACCTTGTTATGTGCTTCGGCGGCATCTTTAAATACCTCCAGCGACCTACCGTCCATAGAATACATGGTAACGGTGACTTCCTCACGGGTGTTGTACCAACCCACCGCGTTATAGTCGGCACGGTAATACTGGGGAATATCCAGCGTTCTTCCGTCCATGGAATACAGCGTGACAATTTTTGCATCTTCGGCAGTTTCAAACCAGCCCACTGCCTTCCATGCGGCAATATCCTTTGCCTGAACTATTCTTGTTCTTCCGTCGGAGGCGTACATGGTCACATTTTCAGCCTCCGAAAAAGGGATAAATGCTGTGAACATAATAACACAGGTGAGAAGTAAGCATAGTGATTTTTTGTTCATAGTATTTCTCCTTTCGTTTCATTTGTATGTAGGTGATAGTAAATGCTTCGGATGGAGCAAGCCCCATCCCTACAAACTTATACGTTAAATCTGAAAAGAACAATATCTCCGTCCTGCATCACATATTCCTTACCCTCACTGCGGACAAGTCCTTTTTCCTTTGCGGCATTGTGGCTGCCGCACTCGATAAGGTCTTTATATGCCACAACCTCTGCACGGATAAAGCCCTTCTCAAAATCAGTGTGAATTTTCCCTGCCGCTTGTGGTGCCTTTGTCCCTCTGGTAATAGTCCATGCCCTTACCTCAGGAGCACCTGCGGTAAGATAGCTGATAAGTCCGAGGAGTGCGTAGCTTTTCTTAACAAGTCGGTCAAGACCTGATTCGTTAAGCCCCATTTCTTCTAAGAACATCTGCTTTTCTTCACCGTCAAGTGAACTGATTTCTTCCTCAATCTGTGCGGAAATGGGAAGAACCTGTGCGTTTTCCGATGCGGCAATTTCCTCTACTTTTTTTACAAATTCGTTGTTTTCAATGCCTGCGGCAAAGTCACCCTCCGCTACATTAGCGGCATAAAGCACGGGCTTCATTGTAAGAAGCGAAAGCTCTTTCACAATTTCTGCTTCATCGTCGGTTATTTCAACGCTTCTTGCACTTTTTCCGCTTTCGAGTGCTTCCTTGAATCTCTTCCAAAGCTCAAGCTCTGCCTGATACTTCTTATCGCCCGACTTCATCATTTTCATAGTTCTGTCGATACGCTTGTCCACGCTTTCAAGGTCGGCAAACACAAGCTCTAAATTAATCGTTTCAATATCACGCTGAGGGTCAACGCTTCCGTCAACGTGAACGATATTGGCATCCTCAAAGCATCTTACCACGTGAACGATTGCATCAACCTCACGGATATGAGCAAGGAATTTATTTCCCAAGCCCTCACCGCGGCTTGCACCGCGGACAAGACCTGCAATATCCACAAATTCCACTATTGCGGGAGTAACCTTTTCGGGGTTGTACATCTTAGAAAGAACGTCCAGCCTTTCATCGGGAACGGCTACAACGCCCACATTAGGCTCTATCGTACAAAAAGGATAGTTTGCACTTTCTGCACCCGCCTTTGTAATTGCATTAAAAAGGGTGCTTTTTCCAACATTGGGAAGTCCTACTATACCCAGCTTCATAAATTTTACATCTCCTTGGTTTTCCGTTGTTAAAAAATAATATTTATATATTTTATCATACCATAGAAACAGCGAATTATCAATAAAAATGTTATAAAATGTTGCCTGAAGGGTGATTATCTGGAAGAATGTATCTGAAATTTTGGAAAAAGTATTGACATTTTAACGCATATGTGATATATTTAGTATGCATACTAAATGCGTTTGGAGGTGGTAGTGTGATAAATAGCATTGTTAATAGACATAGCC
>JAZQAB010000002.1:0-17639 GCA_045545055.1 Clostridia bacterium
CTAATAAAAAAGCCGTAACACATCAATTTTTTTGCTGTGTTACGGCTTTTTATTATCTCATAGCCATACTGTTATTAAGAAGTGTGGTGCTGTACATAAAGAGTATGTCTTTATTATCGAAATCTATAAAGCTACCTAAAAAATCACTTTGAATATATCGAATATCAACCACCGTGATTTTACTGTAACCCGAAACCAGAAGCGGAGCAATAGAACTTCCGTAGGAATCACGGAAAAGTATAAGCTCCTTGTCTTCTTTTGCACTTGGATTTTCTATAGTAATAAGGGGCGATGTTCCCGATAGGAACATTTCATACGGGTCTTTTCCGTAGGCTTTGTCCATGTTATACATATCGCCCTCTTTTGCCATTCCCGTGTCATAGTATTTTACGATGCAGTTTTCAAGAATGTCGTTTGTAAGATACTTTATTGTATCGGGCTTAAAGGGCAATGCCGACTGCCCCAGATACACTCCGCGGAAAGGATTGTCCAAGGTTTTTTCGCTGTAGTCTGCCGATATATCAGTGCCCATGCTTTGTGCGATGTGCTGTGCTACATCTGTGATTTTCTCCTGTCTCCAATGAGAGTCCGTCCTATAATAATCGTCAAGAGAAAGCATGGGAAGAACATCAATGTATTTCATATAATCCATTCTGCCTTTAAAGTCCTTTATAAATGCATCATAATCAATGGATAAATAGCCATGCTTTTTGGCGAGGAAATAATTTTTGTCAGGAATTATGGAAAGATAAACATTTACATTTTTATCCTTCATATATTTTTCGTACAGATTATCAAATTTCTGCTGTGCATTATCAACCATATGAGAGTTTACGGGATATTCTATCTTAGAAATATGCCCCTCCTCGGTGAAAAGTCCGTTATTCTCCATTTTATTAAACACATATGTGGAAAACAGAGCTTTTATACTTCTGAAGCCGTCACGCAAAGGAAACTGGTCGGTCACATATTTTTCAAAATCCACGGTATAGCTTCCCGAAAAAAGAGTTTCCTTTGTAAGAACAGGTTTTTTTTCAAGGAGTCTCCTTTCGCTTTCGGAATACTGCGTATGAGGCTTTAAAAAACATCCTAAGGAAATAGTACCTACCACAATTGCAAATATAAAAACCGATATTGTATTTTTATGCTTCATAACACACCTCCTAAAAACGGAAATAAAGGAAAGGATTAAATGACCCATCTGCAAGATATGCCGTGCAAATTACGAGAAGTGTAATCGGCACTAATATTTCTAAAATATCAAGAATAAGTCTGTTTTTTATTTTGCTGTCTGCGGAATTTTTGATTTTTTTCATTATGGGGGTTGCTCCTACACCTGCAACCAAAAGTACAACAGCGTAGTTTTTAAGATTGAACCAAAATTCTGCCGATACAAAGGATTTTACCCCTATGCCAAACATTCCTCCAACACGGTTTATTGCATCACCCATATTTTCGGCACTGAAAATCATAAAGCTTATCGCCGCAGTAAACAGCACATAAATATGCCCGATAACAGGATGCTTTTCAAGCTTTTTAAGGAAAAAGAACTTTTCCAAGGTAAGAAGTATTCCAAAATACAAGCCCCATACAATAAAATTCCATTGTGCACCGTGCCAGAAGCCTGTTAAAAACCATACTGCAAATATATTAAAGAGCATACGTGCCCTTTTCACCCTGTTTCCGCCAAGGGGAATATACACATAATCCCGAAACCACGACCCCAGAGAAATGTGCCATCTACGCCAGAATTCCGTTATGCTTTTTGAGATAAAGGGATAGTTAAAGTTTTCAAGAAATTCAAAGCCGAATATTTTACCCAAGCCTATTGCCATATCGCTATAGCCTGAAAAATCAAAATAAATCTGAAGCATATACGAAACAACATAGAGCCAGTAATATAAAACAGACAAATCGGTGGATTGGGTAAATGAAGTGCAAAGCTCTCCCAAAGTATTTGCAATCAGTATCTTTTTTGAAAGACCTATAACAAACCGACAGCACCCCTCGTTAATCTTCTGAAAGCTGTGCTCCCTTTTTTTGAGCATAAGGGCAACATCGCGGTATCTGACAATGGGACCTGCTATAAGCTGAGGGAAAAGTGCCACATACGCTGCAAGGTTAATTGGATTTTTCTGAGCCTTTGTTTCTCCCCTGTACACGTCCACGCTGTAGCTTAAAATCTGGAATGTGTAAAAGCTTATTCCTATGGGCAGTGCCAGTCTTAAAAGAGGTATGCTAAGACCTGTGACAGCATTAAAATTTGCTATAAAAAAGTCTGCATATTTAAAATACCCTAATGCCGCAAGGCTTGACAAAACGGATAAAGTAAGAAAAACCTTTGAAATAGGTTTAGACCTGTATCGCTCAATCAAAAGCCCGAACACATACCCCAAAAGCACTGTGGCTGCCATCAGAAAAACATACTTCGGCTCTCCCCAGCCATAGAAAAAAAGGCTTACCAACAGGAGAGTTGTATTTTTAAGCGGTCTTGGAGTAAGAAAATACAAAACCAGTGTCACGGGCAAAAAATAATATAAAAATGCAATGCTTGAAAAAATCATAGTGCTTCCTCCTCGTAGAAGGTAATACAAAATTCAAGTGTTACAAGGTAGTAGGGGCGACCCTGTGTGGCCGCCCGCTTCCAATTTAATAATATTTAGTGTAATTAGTTGTTATCCCTCTAATGAAGTGGGGCACATTACAAAGAATACTTTGTTTCCGACGCTTCCCGTTACCATTTCTTCTGTTTCCACACAGATATTCCATCTGAGGTTAGCATTCTTTTTAAGATTTGAAATAAAAGCAGATGTATCCGCACCTTCGGGAAGCTCAAAAACATATCCGACAAAAGCGATTGAGCCTATCATGGGTGCAAACATAGCTCCGGATTTAAAGCCGGTAATTTCTGCATTGTCAAAACCTGAAAGAAGTCCTTCCTCAACGCTCATTGCACCGCCGCTGAATTTAATTGCGGGATTTGTAACGAGTGCTTCTGCAATGGCAAGTGCGTCCTTGCCTGAATTTGCCTGAGCCTTAAATGCTGAAAGAAGTGTCTGTCCCAGTGTTGCGTCCTGAGGCTTTTCCTCCACTACGGGAGCTTTATTTTCCTCAGGCTTTTTATCCTCGGAGGGAGCCTTGTCCGCCTCGGGCTTCTTATTCTCAGAAGGCTTTTTGTTTTCCTCGGGCTTCTTTGTTTCTTCAGGCTTCTTTGTTTCTTCGGGTTTCTTTATTTCTTCCTTAGATTCTTCTTTTACTTCTTCCTTTGTTTCTTCTTCCTCGCTGTTTTCTTCTTCCTTGACAGTATCCTCGGTTTGTACATTTACTGTCTCTGATTCTTCTTTCTTTTCAGCATCGTTATTTACTGCCTTATCCCCACATGCAGTAAGGGATGCTACGATTGAAATTGTTAAAATAAGTGTAAGTAATTTTTTCATGTTTTTTCTCCTTTTTTGTTTATTCGCTTATTATACGATTTACTGACAAAAAAGGTTCAAAAAAATTAAAAAAATTTTTGAACCTTTTTCGAAAAAACTATTAAAGTTTAGAAATCAGATACTCTGCGTATTCACTGCAGGTTGCACCGTCTTTGTTTCCTGTAACGGTAACTGCATTTTCACTGTTACACAAATTAAGTGCATCCTCAAGCCTCTGTGCTTTTTCCACAAGTCCAATATGACGAAGAAGCATCACAAGTGCACGAAGAATACTCTGAGGATTAGCATAATGAGCTATGCCCTCCTCCACCATTCTCGGAGCACTGCCGTGGATAGCTTCAAACATGGCATATCTGTCACCAATATTTGCACTTCCTGCAGTTCCCACTCCACCCTGAAGCTGTGCAGCCTCGTCGGTAATTATATCGCCGTAGAGGTTGGGAAGCACAAACACCTGAAACTTGTGGCGAATGTCCTCATTTACAAGGTTTGCACTCATTATATCAATGTACCATTCTTCGGTGGTTATTTCGGGATAATCCTTTGCCACCTCGTGGCAGATTGCGGAAAACTTGCCGTCGGTCTTTTTCATAATGTTTGCTTTGGTAACGATTGATACATTGATTTTACCGTTAGCCTTTGCATACTCATACGCTGCTCTGGCAATTCTTTGGGTTCCTGCATTGGTAGTAACCTTAAAATCAAATGCAAGCTTTTCGGGAACTTCAATTCCGCTGCTTCCCAACACATATTCGCCCTCGGTATTTTCACGGTAGAAAATCCAGTCAATATTCTTTTCGGGGATAGCGACGGGACGCACGTTTGCATAGAGGTCAAGCTCACGACGAAGCGTTACATTCGCACTTTCCATTGTTCCACCCTTGGGTGTTGTTGTAGGTCCTTTTAAAAGCACATCACAGCTTTTAATTTCGCTAAGTACATCTTCGGGAACGGAGCAGTTCTTTTCGAGCCTGTTTTCAATGGTCAGACCTTCTATTTCTTTAAGTTCAATCTTTCCGCTTGAAATTTCTTCACAAAGGAGCTTTTCGGCAACCTTTTTTGCCTCGTCCACTATAATGGGGCCTATTCCGTCTCCCCCGATAATTCCGATTACTATTTTTTCTTTCTTTGAGAAATCACATCTTCCGGACTCATTCTCCATTCTTTCACAGCGGAGAAGCTGTGACTCAAGGAGCTTTCTGAAGTGATTGCAATATTCATCTATATTATATGCCATGTTGTCCACCCCTTAATTATTTTTTGCTTTGGTATAGCCTAAAAGCCCACCGCATTTAAGCATTTCTTTTTGCCTGTCGCTGAATGAACAGGAAAGCAGGATTTTATCACCCGTAGTTTTATTAACAAGTGTAATTTCACCGCTGTCCATACCCTCATAAATTCCGCAAAGCTCAAGAGAGTCCTCCTGAGTAAGCTTGTCGTAATCCTCTGCATTTTTGAAGGTAAGCGGAAGGATTCCTGCATTAATAAGGTTAGCTACGTGTATTCTTGCAAAGCTCTTTGCTATTACGCACCTTACACCGAGATAAAGGGGTACAAGTGCCGCATGCTCACGGGAAGAACCCTGACCGTAGTTTGAACCGCCTATAATTATACTCTTGCCTGCTTTGAGTGCTCTTTCGGGGAATGTCTTATCGCATACGCCGAAACAGAACTGCGACAGGAATGGAATATTTGAACGGTAAGGAAGAATCTTTGCACCTGCGGGCATAATATGGTCGGTAGTGATATTATCTCCTACTTTAAGAAGAAGCGGAGCTTCTATGCTATCAGTAACAGGGTAGGTGTCGGGGAACTTTTTAATATTGGGACCACGGAGGATTTCAACCTTTTCTGCTTCTTCCTCGCTTGCAGGAGGAATTACTGCACTGTCATCAATCTTGAATGCTTCGGGCATAGTAATTTCAGGCATTTCGCCAAGAAGCATGGGGTCTGTGATTTCTCCCGTAAGAGCCGCCGCAACTGCAGTTTCGGGAGAACAAAGATATACATTTGCATCTGCCGTTCCGCTTCTGCCCTCAAAGTTTCTGTTAAAGGTACGAAGCGATACACCGCCCGAATTGGGTGAAAATCCCATACCGATGCAGGGACCGCACGCACATTCGAGTACTCTTGCACCCGATGCGATAATATCGGAAAGAGCACCGCTGTCTGCAAGCATTCCGAGAACCTGCTTAGAACCGGGAGATATTGAAAGGCTGACATCGGGAGAAACAGTTTTTCCCTTAAGAATTGCCGCTACCTTGAGCATATCAAGAAGTGATGAATTTGTACATGAACCGATACAAACCTGATTTACCTTTGTACCCTTAAGCGATGCTACTTCCACAACATTGTCGGGAGAATGAGGGCAAGCTATAAGGGGGTTTAGCTCTGACAGGTTTATTTCAATAATTCTGTCATATACTGCATCGGGATCGCTTGAAAGCTCTACATAGTCCTCTCCTCTGCCCTCTGCCTCCAAAAATGCCTTTGTAATTTCATCGGAGGGGAAGATTGAGGTTGTAGCTCCAAGCTCCGTACCCATATTTGTGATAGTAGCTCTTTCGGGAACGGAAAGTGTTTTAATGCCTTCACCGCCCCACTCAATAATAGCTCCCACACCGCCCTTAACGGATAATATACGAAGGATTTCAAGGCTGACATCCTTTGCCGTAACAAAAGGACGAAGCTTTCCTTTAAGCTCAACCTTAAACATTTTCGGCATGGTAATATAATACTCGCCGCCGCCCATTGCAACCGCAACGTCAAGACCGCCTGCACCAAATGCCAGCATGCCTATTCCGCCGCCTGTGGGGGTATGGCTGTCCGAACCGATAAGAGTCTTGCCGGGTTTTCCGAATCTCTCCAGATGTACCTGGTGGCAGATTCCGTTACCGGGGCGGGAGAAGTAAATTCCGTGCTTCTTTGCTATGCTTCCTATAAACTGATGGTCGTCGGCATTTTCAAAGCCACACTGAAGGGTGTTATGATCGATATATGCCACACTTTTTTCTGTGCGTACACGGGGAATCCCCATAGCCTCAAATTCAAGATATGCCATTGTACCCGTAGCATCCTGAGTAAGCGTCTGGTCTATTCTGAGAGCAACCTCCTCGCCCACTGTCATTTCACCGCTGACAAGGTGTGCCTTAATAATTTTCTGTGCAATTGTAAGTCCCATTTTAAGTACTCCTCTTATTCTTTTACTGTTTTTTCAATATTTTCTTTTGCGTTTTTAATATGCTCAACTGTGAGCTTTTCAGCTTTATCTCCGTCCCCTGCTAAGATAGCATCGAGTATTTCTCTGTGCTCCTTTGTTGATTGGAACGCTCTCTCACTGTTTGAAACGGAAGCCTTTCTGTACTTCATCACCTTTCTGTGAAGCTGATGAAGCATATCCGAAAGAACTAAACTGCCGCAGTTGTTATAAACAATTTCATGAAACTTTGAATCCATGTTTTTAATGTTGTCGGCATCTTTTTTTGCCGTATAAAACTCCTGAAGCTCCACTATTTCGCAAAGCTCTTTTTTCGCCTCTTCGCTCATTACATTTGCCGCCCAGCGAGAGGCAAGCCCCTCCGTACGCAGACGAATTTCATACATATCGGAAATGTCCTTCGGGGAAATACCAATAATTACAACGCCCTTTGTGGTAATCTCCACAAGTCTTTCCTGTTCAAGGCGGCGTATTGCTTCACGCACGGGAGTTCTGCTGACACCCAGCATTTCCGAAAGGTTCATTTCTGTGAAAACCTCACCTCTTGTATATACTCCCGTAAGAATATTATTTTCAAGCTCTATAAATATCTGGTCTGCAAGCGACACTGTTTTATGTTCCATATTTTCCTCCACTCCGAAAATTAAAGTCTTTTAAATTCCCCTTTGGAAATTTCTTCAATTTTCCTTTCAATTTCCATTGTTGACAGCATAGACTGTCTGCCCTGCTCATACTCCATGTCTATCCATGCTTTAAGCTCTGTAACAAGGGGCGATTTCTTATCTACGCACGCATCACCCTCAAGAGAATAGTTATCATTTATCCAATAAGCTATTCCTGCAAGTCCCGATGTCTTGCTTATTGCCACAGAGGGCTTTCTGTTAAGAAGCTTTTTTGTATTGAATATATTATAAATCTCCTCGTCCTTTAAAAGCCCATCAGCGTGTATTCCTGCTCTGGTGCAATTAAAGTTTCTTCCTACAAATGGCGTCATCGGAGGGATTTTATATCCCATGTTATTCTTAAAGTATTCTGCAATCTCAGTAATCACAGTGGGATCCATTCCGTCAAAAGAGCCACGAAGGGATGCGTATTCCATAACCATTGCTTCCAGAGGAACGTTACCCGTTCTTTCTCCTATACCCAAAAGTGAGCAGTTTACTGCACAAGCACCGAACAGCCACGCTGTAGACGCATTGGTAACGGCTTTATAAAAATCGTTATGACCGTGCCATTCAAGCATTTCGGAAGGCACATCGGAATAATGCTGAAGTCCGTATATAATTCCCGGAACACTTCTGGGAAGTGCAACCTCACTGTAAGGAACACCGCAGCCCATTGTGTCACAGGCACGGATTTTAACAGGGATTCCTGCATCACGTGACATTTTTTGAAGCTCGTTTACGAAAGGAACTACAAATCCGTAAAAATCTGCCCTTGTAATATCTTCAAGATGGCATCTTGGAGATACTCCTGCTTCAAATGCCTCCGCAACGGTCGCCAGGTACATATCCATACATTCTTTTCTGGACATTTTAAGCTTTTTGAAAATGTGATAGTCACTACAGCTTACCAGAATACCAGTCTCACGGATACCGAGATTTTTTACAAGCTTAAAGTCCTCCTTGCTCGCACGAATCCATGTGGTTATTTCGGGGAATTTCAGTCCTAAATCCTGACAACGCTCAAGTGCCTCTCTGTCTTTTTTGGAATACACGAAAAACTCCGTCTGCCTTATAATTCCGTATGGACCGCCAAGCTTTGACATAAGCTTATAAAGGTCAACTATCTGCTGTACACTGTACGGCTCCACCGACTGCTGACCGTCTCTGAATGAGGTATCCGTAATCCATATTTCCTCAGGCATACCAATAGGCACTCTGCGATGGTTAAAGGATATCTTCGGCACCTCATCGTAAGGGAAAATTTCTCGGTACAAATTGGGGTTTTCAATATCCTGAAGCTGATATTTGTAGCTTTTTTGTTCAAGTAGATTTGTTTTGTTTGATATTTCAAGCATTTCACATACCACCTTGCTGTGTTTTTGTATTATTGTATACAATTATACATTAATTATATGCATATGTCAATAAAAAAATGACAGTTAATTTCAGAAATTTTCACCTTGTAATTCTGCAATAATATTTTTAGAAAACTTCAACCTAATGTTTTTAGAAAAAACTTCTTGACAAGAGCTAAGTATTATTGTATAATATCAAAGTGTTCGTTAAGGGCAGTTCCTTAATGAAGGGTACGGCCCGTTGGTCAAGCGGTTAAGACACCGCCCTTTCACGGCGGTAACACGAGTTCAAATCTCGTACGGGTCACCATAATAAGGGCTTTTAGCTCAGTTGGTTAGAGCAACCGGCTCATAACCGGTCGGTCCGGGGTTCGAGTCCCTGAAGGCCCACCAAAAAAAGCGTGCTGAAGTTTTCGGCACGCTTTTTTTCTAAATGTGCGTAGCCGACGGGAAATAGAACATGTAATAAATTAAAATCCGCTTGCTTGGCAAGCGGATTTTAATTTATTGAGGAGTAATCTTTTAAATTATTCTGCTACGGGTGTTACTACGATTGTCTTGGCAACGAATGCACCGTTTGTATACGCACCTGTTGCTATAATATAGTCACCCTTCTTAATATTCTTGAATGCGATTTCCTTACCTGTTTCACCGTCAATAATCTTTGCACCGATACTGCTTCCAACCTTGCTTGCAAATACCTGCTCACTTACAGCACCGTTTGATATGATATTAATATATCCGTATGATGTGCTGATGCTGTCTACAGTTCCGCTCTTTGTGGTTGTGGAGGACGCTGCTGTCTGCTCAATCTTTGTTGCGGTAGAACCGGAAAGAGTAAGTGTAACCATGTTACCCAGACGAAGGTCATAAATTGTAGCCTTGCTTCCTGCTACAATATATTCAGCCTCCATAGCTATTGCATACTGTGACTCTACACCGTCTGTAGAAAGTGTAACGTAGGACTGAGAAGCGATTGTGATTGACTTAACTGTGCCTGTTACACTGCCTTTTGTGCTTGTGGCAACAATCTTTGTGATTTTGCCAAGCTTAACTGTGAGAACAACCTTATCTCCGGGAAGCACATCACGAAGTGATGCTCTTTCACCGTTACGGCGAACAGTTGCTTCTTCGGAAATCTCATATTCTGAAATGTTTTCTTCCTCTGAAACTTCTTCAACGGTAGAAACGGAAAGCGTCATGGGAGAGTTAAGGTTAATTGCTTTAAGCGTACCCTGAAGTGTTGCCTCTGCCGTAAGACGGTCAATAGAAACAATCTTGGTTCCCAGAAGCTTTATAACAACGTAGTCATCTACCTTGAGGCTCTTCATATCATCTGCAACACCGTCTGTTGTAACCTTGAAGTCCTCAGTTCCGTAGTATGAAACCTTCTCGCCTGTTTCTTCTACCAAAACAGTAACTCTTGCATAGTTATCTCTTGCAACCACTCCCTCAACTGTACCTTTAACAGTCTTATTGGATTCGGGATTAAGAACTTCTATGCTGTAAATAGACTTACCGTGTCTTGTAACAAGAATTTCGCTGTTTTCAAGGATTTCTTCAAGCTTACCGATTGCACCGTCGATAATTATTTTCGCATCGTCGGGAATGATGTAGCTCTTATCATCGCCGTCTTCATTCTCGAACTCGATTGTGCCGCCCTCGGTATCTACCTTAAATACCTTACCTGCTTCAAAGCTCATCTGGAGCTTGTCCATAATTCTGTAAAGAAGAACACAAACCTGAGCACGGCTCATACCGCCCTCTGCATCAAATACAATCGTTCCGTCATCCTTCTCGACACCGTTCATAAATCCGTTTTCAACAACGTATGCTATATAGCCTGCATCGTCATCGTCAATCTTGTTGTTATCGGAAAACTCAAGCTCGTCGGCATTTGTTTTTACAATTTCGCCGTCCATAAGATTTGCAAGGAACTTTGCCGCATCCTTACGGGGGAAGTCTTCAAGATACTGCTCGTCCTCAAGATATTCAATGATATCGTCCTCGGAGATTACGCCTTTATAAAGAAGGAAAGAAATTTCTTTCTTAAAAGAATCGTAATTATCAAGGTCTGCTTCTTCGAGAAGATACTGATACTTTTCATATGCAAAATCTGCAATTTGTGCATATGACTTATCAGAATAACCTGCTACACGGGAGAAAAGGATAAGAGCCTCAATCTTGCTGATCGCTCTGTCGGGCTTAAATGTGCCGTCAGTATATCCTTTAATAATACCTAAATCAGTCATTTCTGCAATCTGCTCTGCCGCCCAGTCATGGTCAGGCGAAAGCACATCCGGAAAAGCAGTTGCGGCAAATGCTGACACTGCCATGCATGAACATATTAAACTAAGTGCAATTATAACGGACAGAAATTTATTTTTCATTTCCATCGTCCTCCTTCCTATACTTACATTTATAATAACATAATTAATTTTAAAGTGCAATACAAAAATACAAAAAAATGTGTAAATTCATACATTTTTTTATGTAGAATGCACTACATTTTGTATTTAATTAATTTTTTATAAACTGTTTGAAATACACATTGATATATGATATAATGAAGCGTAACCCCTATGAAAGGATTGGAATTTTTATGTTATGCACACGTTGCAACAAGAATGTTGCTGTAATATTTGTAACACGTATGGAGGGCGGAAAAACCGTCAATGAGGGGCTTTGCATGCCCTGTGCGAGAGAGCTTGGAATCAACACCATGCAACAAATGGCAGGGGGACTTGATTTCGGAGATATGGAAAATCTTGAATCGCAAATGATGGAAATGATAGGTGGAGAGGACGCAGAGCTTTCGGAGGATGGTTCGGATATGGGTCCCTTTGCAGGATTTTTGTCAAATTTCTTTGGAGGCTTTCCACACAAGGAACAAGAGGGTATGCAGCCCGACGATAAGAACAAAGATACAAAGAAAAGGGATAAACATAAAGCCGAAAAGAAGAAAAAGCTTCTCGATGCCTATGGCACAAACCTTACTGCCAAGGCTAAAAATGGTGAGGTTGACATGGTTGTAGGCAGGGAAAGAGAGATTGAAAGGCTTGTGCAAATTCTTAACCGCCGTACAAAGAACAACCCTGCACTGCTTGGTGAACCCGGTGTGGGAAAAACTGCTATTGCAGAGGGCTTTGCAGAAAGAATTGCAAGCGGAAATGTACCCGAAAAGCTTCTTGACAAAGAGGTATATCTTTTGGATTTCACCGCAATTGTGGCAGGAACGCAGTACCGAGGACAGTTTGAGGCAAGACTTAAAGGCATTATCGAGGAAACAAAAAAATTAGGTAATATTATTCTTGTTATTGATGAGCTTCACAATATTGTCGGAGCAGGCGATGCCGAGGGTGCTATGAGTGCCGCAAACATATTAAAGCCTGCATTGGCAAGAGGGGAAATTCAGGTTATCGGTGCGACAACGCTTACCGAGTACAGGAAATTCATTGAAAAGGATTCTGCCTTGGAAAGGCGTTTTCAGAGCGTAATTGTTGAAGAACCCTCCCCCGAGGAAACAGTGGAGGTACTTCGCGGAATTAAGGGGTATTACGAAAACTATCACAAGGTAAAAATCCCCGATGAAGTAATAAATACGGCTGTATCTCTTTCAAGAAGATACATTACCGACCGCTTTCTCCCCGATAAGGCAATCGACCTTATAGACGAGGCAGGAAGCCGTGCAAACTTGAAAAACACTCTCCTTGTAAGAATTGCGGCATCACAGAAAATTTTGGAGGCTACAGAAACGCAGATGGAGGAGCTTAACGCTCAGTCCGATGAAGATGGCAATAATTCAAAATTTGAAAAGCTGGCTGAATTAAAATCACAGCAATGCACGCTTTTGGAGGAAATAGAGAATCTCAAGTCACAAATGAGCGATGTTTATTTAACATCAGAGGACATTGCATATGTGGTTGAGGCATGGACAAAAATCCCCGTTCAAAAAATCACACAGGCTGAAACCGAGAAGCTTCTTTCATTGGAGGAAAGGCTTCATAAAAGAATCATCGGACAAGAGGAAGCCGTAAGTGCAGTCAGCCGTGCAATCCGCCGAAGCCGTGCGGCACTTTCCAAAAAATTAAGACCTGCAAGCTTTATTTTCGTAGGGCCAACGGGCGTAGGAAAAACGGAGCTTGTAAAGCAGCTTGCAATAGAGCTTTTTGACAGTGAAGATGCCCTTATCAGAGTAGATATGACAGAATTTATGGAGAAGCATTCCGTTTCCAAGCTCATCGGCTCTCCTCCGGGATATGTGGGCTATGACGATGCCGGGCAGCTTACAGAAAAGGTAAGAAGAAAGCCCTACTGCGTAGTTCTTTTTGATGAAATCGAAAAGGCACACCCCGATGTGCTGAATATAATGCTTCAGATTCTTGACGATGGCAGAATCACCGACAGTCACGGCAAGGTAGTAAGCTTTGAAAACACGGTTATTGTAATGACAAGCAACGCCGGAAGCGACTGGAAAGGAAGCGGTATCGGCTTTGCTGAGAGTACTTCAAAGCAAAATAAGGATAAGGTATATCGTGCATTAAAAGCGATTTTCCGTCCGGAATTTTTAAACAGAATTGATGAAATCGTAGTTTTTGATGAGCTTAACAAAGACGAGCTTACTAAAGTTCTGGAAATCATGCTTTCCGAGCTTTCCGAAATGCTTGAAAGCAAGGGCATAAAGCTTTCAGTCGACGAAAATGTAAAGAGCTTCCTTGTGGAGGAAGCTTTGAAGGAACGCCTTGGAGCAAGACCGCTGAGACGTCTTATCGGACGGAAAATCGAAGATAAGCTTTCCGATATAATTATAAGAGGTTCTTATAAAGAGCATCTTTCCATAACCATGAAAAACGGAGAGATAATTTGTGAATAAACGTATTCTTTTGCTCTGTTTCACCTTGGAGCAGAAAGCGGAAATTATGTGCTGCGTGGATATATTCAAGGCTCTTTTCCGCAAATTCAGGACAACTGTGTCATTTGATTGTTTACTTCTTGACACCTCACCTACCTGCCGAAAGCAAATGAGTAAACAGCTTTGCGAAAAAATTTTACAAAATGACGCCGTTCTTCTTTGCACAGGCAGGGAGCTTTCGGAGAAAGAGAGTGATTTTCTCTGTGATAGCACCGGGCTTTATTCCACAATGTACCAAAGCATGGGAATAAGCGTTTTCTTTCCTTTTGAAAGAAAAGAGTGCTGTGTGGAGGAGAATTTTGTAAAACAAACCGTTTTAAGTAAAACAGACCACATAAAAAGGTGTGCAAAGCTTTGTACCGATTACGCCTTGTCAAAGAAGAAAACGGCTTTTGTCTGCACGGACGAAAGCAAGGCAGATGAAATTATGTTTGAAGAATTTCAGCGTGTTTCATCAAAGCACAGGTACCTTGACACAAGGCATATGTCCAAAAGCGAAATTATATGGCACAGTGCAAAATATATTTCGCAGCCGTGTGTTATCTTTGCAGATAAAAGCATTGCAGACATCGTTTTAATGCATACTCTTGCACCGCAGAGTGTGCCCGGTGGTTATACTCTTTTTTATACCGAGTGCGGAAAAATTTTCACAAATCTTTATACCCCGTTTTCCTTTGAAAATTGTCTTAGCATGAGACTGACTGTTTTAGCGTTTGCGGCACTTATTGAAGACGAGTTTAAAATGAAAAATGCGGCATTCTGGCTCAGGCAGAGTATTTCCTCCGTATTTTCCAAGTTTGCTTGCAAAACAAAAGAGGAGCTTGCCGAAAAAACAATACTTGCTATAAACGAACCGATGAGAAAAAGAGAGAGATAATTATGAAAAGCAATATATTTAAGGTACAAATAGATGATTTCCTCCCTCTGCATACCTTTGACTGCGGTCAATGCTTCCGCTGGGAAAGGCAGGAGGACGACAGTTATATTGGCGTTGCAAACGGGCAAGCCGTCAGAATAAGTATGCTTGGAGAAACGGTGGAAATTGAAGGCATAACCGAAAGCGATTATGAAAGTTTCTGGAAAAGGTATCTTGACGCAGACAGAGATTACTCAAAAATCAAAAAAGCTGTCAGCATTAACGACACAATGATTAAATCAGTAAGTTTTGGAAAAGGGATAAGGATTTTAAGGCAGGATTTTTTTGAAGTGCTTATTTCCTTTATAATATCACAACGAAGCAGTATACCCAAAATCAAAAGCTGTGTAGAAAGGCTCTGCACGCTTTATGGCAATGAAATACATTTCAGAGGAAAGGTTTTTCATACATTCCCCACTGCGGAAAAAATTGCATCCCTTTCCGAGGAAGAAATCCGTGCCCTTGGGGTAGGCTACCGTGCACCATATATTCTGAAAGCGGCACAGGCTGTGGCAAACGGTGAAATCAATGCAGAAGATTTGGAAAAAATGGACACGGCATCGGCACGTGAAAAGCTTCTTTCCCTTTACGGCGTAGGCGACAAGGTCTGCGACTGTGTGCTTTTATTCTCCTTGGGAAAATATGACCTCTTCCCTGCCGATGTGTGGATAAAAAGAGTCATGGCGGAGGAATTTGATAGTACCGATGCAAAAGCCGCAGGGGAAACTCAATTCGGAGATTACAGTGGTTTTGCACAGCAGTACTTATTTTACTGGAGGAAATATAATAATGTTTAAAAATTTTCATGCAGACGCATATTTTGACGATATTACAAAGGTTACGCCTGAATATCTTAAAGAAAAAGGTATAGGGGGAATTATTCTCGACATTGACAACACTCTTATCGGGCACAACGTACCTATGCCCGATGAAAAGGTTCTCAGGCATTTAAGGCTTTTTGAGGAAAACGGACTTAAGCTGTGCGTTGTTTCCAATAATAAGTATGACAGAGTTAAAAATTTCTCGGCGAAAATCGGTGTTGATTTCTTTGTACACGAAGCATTAAAGCCCAAGGCAAGGGGCTATGATGCCGCTGCAAAGCAAATGGCACTTGATAAAAAAAGCATTGCCGCAATCGGCGACCAGGTGTTTACCGATGTATGGGGTGCAAAGAGAGCCGGCTGCTTTGCCATTCTGACTAAACCTTTGCATAAGGGCGGCGAGGGATTTTTCATCGCACTTAAGAGGGTACTTGAAAAACCGTTTATTAAATAATAAGGCAGAGTAACAAACAACCACGGTGGCGAGCCACCGTGGTTGTTTGTTTACATATCGTTTTCAACGGTTTCGCGTTGCGTATCTGACCTTACGATTTCATATGTATTTTCTGACAGTTCAGCCAATTTCTTAATTTCCGAAACGGCTTCACATACACAGCTTTGAAGCATGTCAGCCTTTATTTTTGCAACTTCAAGTTCGTGCCTTGCACAAGTTAACCCTCTTTCCGTCTTTAAGTTAATACGTCCGCATACTTGCTCCACAACATCGTCCGACAAGACTTCTATTCTGCCAAGAATAAAATTTAACTCGGAAACATTCTCAGTTATTTCAAACAAGCTTTCCTTAATAGCCATAAAAATATCCTCCTTTACTATAACAAAGATATTGTAACATAACATCAGTAACAATGTGTGTTTTTACTCAATCATTGAGTAAAAACGATTCTATTTTCCCCGCTGCAAAACAAAATTTCTAATATTTTCAAAAAAAGCTTGCATTATATTAAGTTAGATGATATAATCATTTTGACAGAAATCGAGAGAGTGGGTTGACAAACCCACTCTTTCGCATTATTTAAAAAGGAGTGGTACTTTGGCTAAGATTGATGAGGCACTTGAAAAAATTGCTCTGGGCGTTTGCGAAAGGCACGGCGTGTATATTTACAACACCGAGTACAAGAAAGAGGGCAGTGAATATTTTCTGCGTCTTTTTATTGATAAGGACGGCGGTGTAACCATCGAGGACTGCGAAAACGTCAGCCGTGAAATAAGTCCGCTTCTTGACGAGCTTACGTTTATTAAGGAGGCATATATTTTTGAGGTTTCCTCCCCCGGTATTGACCGTGCCCTTACTCGTGACTGGCACTTTGAAAAAGTGATGGGCGAAGAAATTGATATAAAGCTTTTTGCCCCCATTGACGGAAAAAAGGAGCTTAGCGGTATTCTTAAAAATTACGCAGACGGTGTAATTACCGTGGAGGCTTTTGGTAAAGAGATTACAATTGAAAAAAGCAAGGCGGCTTCTGTTCGGCTTGCATTCAAATTTTGATAGGAGTGTTTAAGAAAAAATGAACAAGGAACTTATTTTGGCACTTGACGCACTTGAAAGTGAAAAACGCATTAAAAAGGAAGTTATGTTTGAAGCTCTTGAAGCCGCACTTGTGACTGCGTACAAGAAAAACTTCGGAAGCGGTTACAACTGCTTTGCAGAGGTTAACCGTGAAAACGGTGATATGCGTGTTTACTGCACAAAGACGGTTGTAGAGGAAGTTTTAGACCCCTTTACAGAGATTACACTTGAGGAAGCACATGCGGTTAACAAGCGTTATCAGATTGGTGACAGCGTTGATTTCATTGCAGACCCTGCAAAGTTTGGCAGAATTGCCGCACAGACCGCAAAGCAGATGGTTGTACAGAAAATTCGCGAGGCAGAGCGTGGAAACATGTATGATGAGTACAGCGATAAAGAAAACGATATTATGACCGGTAAGGTTGAGAAGCTCGACCGCAGAGGAATCATGATTGACCTTGGCAGTGCCGAGGCACTTCTCGCTCCCTCAGAGCAGATTGCCGGCGAAGATTATACTCCCGGACGCAGAATGAAGGTTTATGTGTTCGAGGTTAAGAAAACCACAAAGAGCGTTAATCTTATGGTTTCAAGAACGCACCCCGGTCTTGTTAAGAAGCTTTTTGAACAGGAGGTTCCCGAAATCGCTGACGGAACGGTTCAGATTAAAAGCATCGCAAGAGAAGCAGGAAGCCGCAGCAAGCTTGCAGTTTATTCAGAGGATCCCAATGTTGATGCCGTTGGTGCATGCGTAGGTCAGAAGGGCATACGAGTGGCAGGCATTGTACAGG
>JAZQAB010000003.1:0-4596 GCA_045545055.1 Clostridia bacterium
GAATGAGATTTCAATAGCTTTAATTAGGTTATATATAAATTTATTAGTTTTTACGTTAACATTATTGGCCTCACCTAGTTGAATGACTTTACCGTTGAGTGAATCAATCTCTGTTCTTATCCTGTTTTGAAGGTCATGATGGGTTGATGAGTAATGATTATAAGTGTCGGGAACAAGCTTTGAGTAGAAAACATCCTTGTATTCCTCTGCATTCGCCCAAAGGGTCTCATATGGGGAGGCTTTTATTACCTCGAATATCTCATCAATGATACTGTTCATGATGTCTAGAGTGTAGGGGTTTTCAGTAAGTTCGCCGTATGTCTTATCTAGAATTGCTCCAAGGGGATTTAATGTGCAGTTGTAAAGCATCTTTGCCCACAGGTACTTGTCTACCTCATCTGTTACTTCACATTTGATTCCTGATGCTGTGATTAAATCCGCAATTTCCTGCAGGCATTCTGTGTTTTGCTTTTGAAGAGATCCCAATTGCACAGGTTCCGTGTATACGGTCACTTCGCTTACGTGCCTTTCAGGTCTTCTAAAGCCGGTGATTATCCTTGCACAATATACCCGCTTTTTGGAGAAGTATTTTAGGTAGGGCTCGTCGTTTCCAAATCCATTTTGTACGATGAGAATCTTTCCGGTTTCTTTTAATATGTCCTTGTGATTGCTAAGGTTGTCTGATATGTCCTCGTTTGCGGTTGTCTTTGAGGTTATGAAGATGTAGTCGAAATTGTTTTCAGGTATTTCATTGTAGTCCTCATAGACTGGAATGTTTTCTATTTCTATGTGTTCAAAAAGTCCTGTTCTTATTATTCCATTTTCCCTTATTGCCTTAGCGGTTTTGCCACGTGCATAAATTGAAACGCATACACCTTGTGAAGCAAGGGATGCTGCAAGGCCTATTCCAACCGCTCCGGCACCAATCACCAATATGTTCATGAGGATATTTTTGTTTTTAATGAGTAATAATTATTATTCATCTTGATTTTATTTTTTTATCAAATGTAATTTAAATATATTTTATTTTTATTCAAATTAATTTTAAATTTTATATAAAGAGAGGTAAATTATTATGAAAAAATTTGTATGTTCAGTATGTGGTTACGTTCATGAGGGAGATAATCCTCCCGCAGCTTGCCCCGTTTGTAAGGTTCCTGCCGAAAAGTTTAAGGAAATGCAGGAGGGTGCAGCTCTTGCGGCAGAGCATGAATATGGTGTTTATGCGAAAACTGTCAAGAATAACCCCGATATTTCCGAAGAAGATAAAAAGTATATTTTTGAACAGCTTATGGCAAACTTTAACGGTGAGTGTGCAGAGGTAGGTATGTACCTTTGCATGGCAAGAATTGCACATCGTGAGGGTTATCCTGAAGTTGGCTTGTACTGGGAAAAGGCTGCATACGAAGAAGCAGAACACGCTGCAAAATTTGCAGAGCTTCTTGGTGAAGACCTTGAGCCCAACATGAAGGCAACCACAAAGGATAATCTTAAGTGGAGAGTAGACTGCGAATATGGTGCAACACAGGGGAAGTTTGACCTTGCGTCCTGTGCAAAGAAAAACGGTCTCGATGCGATCCATGATACGGTGCATGAAATGGCTCGCGACGAAGCTCGACATGGCAAAGGCTTAGAAGGACTTTTAAAGCGTTATTTTAATTAAGATTAACCAAATAACAAAGACGGTTGTGCAAATTGCTCAACCGTCTTTGTTATTTGGTTTTCAGTAGTAAAAAATAGAAAATTTTTCTTGCTTTTAGCTGCGGTTTGATGTAATATTAAGTCGTAGTTTTTTTAAGTGAGGTATGTAAATATGGAATTTTGTTTACCGGAAAAAATGGGTATAAAATCTGAAAATATTCTTAATTTTATAAAAGCACTTGAGGACAGCCGTCTTGCCACACATGATGTACTTATTATGAAAGGCGGAAAGCTTGTATATGAAGCATATTGGAAGCCTTTTTACAAAGACTTTAACCACAGAATGTATTCTGTGACAAAGAGCTTTGTTGCTATAGCAATCGGTTTTTTGGAGCAGGAGGGAAAGCTTTCTCTTGACGACAAAATGTCAAAGTATTTTGCTGACGAGCTTAAAAATCAGCCCGATATGAATATGCATAATCAGACAATTCGTCATATGCTTATGATGAGCACGTCAAAGATAGAGCGGTACTGGTTTGAGGCAAAGCCCGACGACCGTGTCAGGTTTTATTTTGAAAACGACAAAAAAGAATCCCGTCCATCGGGAACAATTTATCAGTATGACAGCACAGGCTCTTTTGTTCTCGGTGCACTTGTAGAAAGACTCAGCGGAATGTCGCTTGTGGATTATCTGAGAAGCAGACTTTTCGATAAAATCGGTGTCTCCAAGGAAGCATATTGCCTTAAATGCCCGGGGGGCTATTCTTGGAGCGATTCAGCCCTTATATGCAAACCTCGTGACCTTATGCTTGTTGCACAGTTTATGATGAACGGTGGTAAGTGGAATGGAGAGCAGATTCTCAACGAGGAATTTGTAAAGGAAGCAACCTCTTGTCAAATAATAAATAATCACCTCAACGATGATGAATTCGATTCTCAGGGCTACGGATACCTTATCTGGAGAACCTTTGACAATTCGTTTTTCTTTAACGGTATGGGTTGCCAGTTTGCAATATGCGTTCCCGATAAAGACATTATTTGTGTATATAATGCAGATAATCAGGGAAAGACCTATGCAAAAAAGACTATATTTGAAAACTTCTTCAAATTTATAGCACGTCCTGCAGAAAATGAGGAAGTAGAAGTTGATGAAAATGCCGTGAAAGAGCTTGAAGAATACACTTCAAACCTTAAGCTTCTTACTACATTCGGAGAAAAAAGCTCTGCGATTATTGAAAAAATCAATAATAAGACCTATGTGCTCAACGAAAACGACATGGGAATTTCAAAAATTAAGTTTTCTTTTAATGCAGACGGCGGAGTGCTTTATTACACAAATAAGCAGGGGGATAAGGAGCTTGCCTTTAAAATGAATGAAAACGAGTTCACCAAATTCCCTCAGGACGGTTATGCTGACGAGATTGGCACCGTTCCCGGAAACAGACGCTTTGACTGTGCAGTATCTGCATCATGGGCAAATGAAAATCATCTTGGAATCAAAGTTCAGATAATAGATACATATTTCGGAGTGCTGGATATGCATTTTGGATTTGCCGACGATAAGGTGGGAATCAGAATGCTTAAAACGGCGGAGGATTTCCTTGATGAGTATGTTGGTTATGCAGAAGGTATAATGGAATAATAATAGTTTATGAACAATTAAAATTCTACAGTAGTATTATAATCAGTGATAAAGAGAAACCGCAGATGAGCTTTTTCATCTGCGGTTTCTGATGTTGTAGCCAAAACAAAATCAGATTAATTGATCTACATCGAGAACTTCCCAATCATCAGGAGGATTGCCAAGGTCAATTACATTCATCACCTGTCCGCCTTTAAGAGCAGATTGATGTGCTGTAAGCCCGGGAATGTTATATCTTGCGGCGTTCCAGATGATGAAACAAAAAAGAAAAGGTATTGTAAAGCACCATAAATAAAAACGGGCAAAAAAACAGAGAATGGCTTAAACCCTATTGGTTAAGCCATTCTCTCTGGTGCTCGAGACCGGGATCGAACCGGTACGTCTTTTAGGGACACGGGATTTTAAGAGGAGAAGAAGGGAGTTTATATGAGTTTATACTTTTCCTTTTAAAACCTTCTAATCCCCATCGCTTAGGGCGTTCTCGGGTACATTGTAAAGAATTCCCGAATATGCCTGAAAGAAAGTTTTTTGAAAAAGTGTTAGAAAAATGTTAGATGAAATAAGTGTAGTCTGCACGATGATAAAAATTGTGGTCGTTTAATTATTGAATTTTAATATTGCAATTTCTTTAATGTGAGGATATAATATAAGTAGAGAAACGAGAGGAGCTGATATTATGAGTGATACAAACTTTAATGAGTTGGACCACACTTGTGGAGTTTCTGACGAAGAGTTATCACACCGTTTTAAAGAAGCTGTAAGAATTGAGAATGAAATAAAGAAAGTTAAGGGACTTCCTATTGCAAAATACGATTTCGAGAAAAATGCTCCGTATGTAGAGTATCCGGATGGGAGAAGAGTATATGCAGAAGAAGCCTGAGATTATAGTTTTTGCAGGACCTAATGGTAGCGGAAAGAGTACAATTACAAAAATGGCTAATATTATTGAGCCGTATGTAAATGCAGATGATATTAAAAAGGTAAGTCATTGCAGCGACCTTGAAGCTGCTGTTTTAGCTGATAAAATGCGTAAAGAACTAATTGACAAGGGAGTTAGCTTTACATTTGAAACTGTGCTTTCTACAGACCGTAATTTAAAACTTTTGCAAATGGCAAAAGAACAAGGCTATTTTACACGTTGTATATATGTATTAACAGCTAATCCTCATGTCAAGAGTGTTTGTAAGAACTCAATCCGGAGGACACGATGTTCCTAAAGACAAAATTCTCAGTAGATACTACAAGGCATTAAATTTAATTCCTGAATTGCTTGAGGTATGTGATGTATGTCATATATATGATAATTCAGATGT
>JAZQAB010000004.1:0-5528 GCA_045545055.1 Clostridia bacterium
TGACGAAAGTGAGCACTTGATGTTAAAATGTTCATGGGAAAATGACTCCTTTGATATACGTTTTTCTTGGTCGTTAAACATTATATCATATTTAGAGTTCATTTTCCTTTTTATTTGTCACCCATCAATTGTATCACAACATTTCATCGGTGCCGATGAGGGCATTATGTACTTTTGGGCGCCAAAAGTACCAAAAACATGGGGAGTTGCGATTCTCCCCATACCCCTCAACGCCCCTGCAGGACTAAGAAATATCCTTACCTAATCTTTTAGATAGTAAGTTTTATTTTTGTGGATTTCAAGCCTTTGTGCCGACGGCTTCAAAGGGAAACTTATTCCCTGTTCCGCCTGAAATCGCTTGCCAGCAAAGGAAAATGATGCAAGCGATTTCTCGGTAGTCGGCTCAAAATCCGCAAAAACCCAACTGCAGTACATATTTGTTTGTTCGCACCAAAGAAGCTTCAAAACGGAATTATATAACCAAGTAAGGTAAACAAGTTTACGGCTAAACAACGCCGCCCCTGCGAGGCCGTTTTAGGGTTTGGGGAATCGGAACCCCAAAACTTTTGGTTCTTTTGGTTACAAAAGAACATAAGTCCCTGCGACTCCGCAGAAATTTGCCTAATATTCTAAATGTTAAATTTAATTTTTTCAATAACAGAAAGCACCTCTTTACATAAGAGGTGCAAAGAAGCGAAGAATTGCATTAAACATTTTTCTGAAAATATTCATCTTCGTGCAGTAATCAATTGTTATTGTGCGGCATTTTTTAAGGGTGTCATTAAAATCCTCCACCACAGAATAGACGACGGGTGCACCCACAAAGAAAGCGGCACATTCAAAATGAAGATACAAGCTGCGGTAATCAAGATTGATGCTTCCCACAACGGCAACCTCGCCGTCACAGCAGAAGGTCTTTCCGTGAATAAATCCCGGCATATACTCATACAGCTTTACTCCGCATTCGATAAGCTCCTTGTAATAGCTGTACGCAACCTCCCTTGCATACCAATGGTCAGCTACACGGGGACATATTATTTTTACGTCTACACCGCTTTTTGCCGCATTTGACAGTGCGTTCATCATCTGATGGTCTAAAATGAGATATGGTGTGGTGATATAAACATATTTTTTTGCTCGTGAAATAATATCCATATACATAAATTCGCCTGTAGGATGCTTATCCTGAGGCATGTCGGCATAGGGCATTACATATCCCGAACTCTTTTTTTGAAGCTCCTCTTTTGTAAAGACCGGCTCAAAGAAAGCTATATCCTCGTTTGTTTTTGTGGTGTGCCACCACAAATGGAGAAACATTTTTGTAAAAGAAAAGGCGGCAGGTCCTTTCAGCATTACCGCCATGTCCTTCCAATGTCCGTGGGGGTAGCCAAGGTTTATATATTCGTCAGAAAGATTTACTCCGCCCGTATATGCAACCTTTCCGTCTATAACAAGGATTTTTCTGTGGTCACGATTATTTTGCAGTGAGGAAATAAATGGAGTAAAGGGGCTGAAAACGCAGCATTTGATGCCATATTTTTTTAGTGTATGCGGATATTTTTTGGGAAGAAGTGTCATGCTTCCCATACCGTCATACATTAAGCGGACATCAATTCCCTCGGCGGCTTTCCTTTTAAGCACCTCCAGAATACTGCCCCACATTTTCCCCTCTTTCACAATAAAGAATTCCAGAAAAATGTATTTTTCTGCCTTCTCAAGCTCTGTAAGAATACTGGCAAACATATCCTCTCCCACAGGAAAATACTTTGCTTCATAGCTCGGATAAGCAGAAAGCCCCGAAACATTATTAATATATCTTACTGCGTTTTCTCTTTCGGGGAAATTATCTGAAATTTCTTTCAATATTTGTCCGTCCTGCGGATAGTTTCGGTTAATTTCCTTTTCTGATTTACTTAGTTTGGCAAAAAACTTTTTTGTATGCATCTGTCCCGTTATAAACAGGTAGAATAATCCGCCAAACAGCGGAAATATCAGTATGGGTACAACCCACGCCAATTTATACGAAGGGTCAGAATGACGATTTATTATGATGATAACCGTAATGAGGCTGATTATTTTAAGTGTCCTGTCAACATAGATAAAGTAATCGCTTATACGCATTAAGCTCATAAACATCAGAGCAAATTGAAGTATAAGAAGTAAAGAAACAATTGTAACCTGACTGAACATTGCTTTCAGTAGCTTACGCATGGTAATACGCCTCCAAAATTATTAATCAAGCATTAATCGGAAATTTCCACTGTCCTTGAAAGGTCATTCCAGGAAACCTTTGCCTGAACCGCCTCGGCAATAACCCTTGCCGATACAAGATTGCTTCCGTTTATATTAATCGGCGGAGCAACGGTGGGGGAAAGAGTTCCGTTTACAGTGATTTCACCTGTTGGACTTACGGTAACTATGCGTCCGTCCTTCGTGCAGGTGACAATCCCCGTCGAGCCGTCCCACTCTACAGTATACCCCATAAGCTCCATTAATGTACGCAGGGGGAGATAAGTTCTTTCATAATGAATAATGGGTACAGCGTTATCAAAATATACCTTTTCGCCGTTGTAGCTCACGTAAACAACGGTGCTGAAAGGCATTTCCATATATTCTGCGTATTTTTGCGAGTAGGAATCCTTAACACCGTGAAGCGTCAGATTAACGCACCCTGCAAAGGCGTATTCGTCAATCCATTCCACGCTGAAAGGAATATTTACAACTCTCAGCTCGCTGCAACCGCCGAATGCCATGGAATCAATGTAGATTATACTTTCGGGAAGCTTGACGCTTTTAAGCTTATCATTTGCCATAAACGCCCCGCTTCCTATAGCAGTAATTCCTTCCGGAAGTTCGGGGTGTATACTGCTTCCCTTATAGGCAATCAGGATTCCGTTTACACAAACAAAATCACTTTGCTGATTATGCATCCATATTGTATCATCAAAAGCACCTGCCCCTATATGGGAAACAGAGGGGGGGATAGTGATTTTTTCAAGGCTGTAACAATGAACAAACGCATTTTCTTCAATTTTCTGAAGTGTAGAGGGAAGGATTACTTCTTTTATGGTTGTGTTGTATGCAAATGCATTTGCGGCAACGCTTTTAATTCCCTCGGGGACGGTAACGCTTTCGGAAGTTCCGTTGTATTTAATAAGAGTTGTTCCGCCAAGCATCACAAATTCACTGTCGGAGCTTGTTATCCAATGCGTATTGTTAAAAGCGTCAGGTTCAATATTGTCAAGAAAGCCATCAAAATAAACCTGTGCAAGTGCACTGCAGCCTGCAAACGCACCGCTTCCTATATATGAAACAGAAGCACCTATGTGAACGCTTGTAAGCTTCGGGCATGACGCAAAGGCTTTTGACGAAATTGTGCTGATTCCATCGGGAATACTAAGTGTTTCAAGAGTAGGAGAGCCTGCGAATGCATTGGGACCTATTGAAACTACATTATACCCTCCCAGTGATGTGGGAATAACAAGGTCTTTAGGCTCACCTGCAAAGCCCGTTATCGTTCCCGATGCCTTATCGAGAAAGTAGAGAACGTTCCCCACTTTATAAACGGGGATTCTCGGTGCGGCAAGCACACTTACCTGACTTGTTACAAGAATAAGAAAAGCAATTATAATTGCACGTATTTTCTTCATTTGAATCACCTCTTTAAAATAAACATATCTTTAATTATACCCTAAAACGGCAGTTTTGTCAAATTAGGAAGGCTATGCATATGATGTAATGGACTAAATAAAGCAAACTTAAGGAGTGTTTATATGCCAAGAATATATTTAAGCCCCTCCACCCAGGAGGGCAATATGTACGTCATCGGCGGAAGTGAGGAATATTACATGAACCTTGTTGCCGATGCCATGATACCTTATCTTTTGTCAAGCGGAATCCAATATACCAGAAACAGTCCCGGTATGACTGCATCGCAGGCAATCAGGCAGTCAAACAGCGGAAATTATGATTTGCATCTGGCACTTCATTCAAACGCCGCCCCCGAAGGTCAGTACGGGACATTTACAGGTGTAGACGTTTATTATTCTCCCATAAGCATACGGGGAAGACGTGCGGCGGATATTTTTGTCCGTAACCTGAAAAGCATTTATCCCAATCCCTCCAAGGTAAGGGCGATTACAACCACAACCATAGGTGAGGTAACGCAGACAAGAGCCCCCGCAGTATTTTTAGAGCTTGGGTACCATGACAATGTAGGAGATGCAAACTGGGTTGCAGATAATATTGAAAGAATTGCCCGAAACCTTGTGCTTTCGCTTACAGAGTATTTCGGAATCCCCTTTGTAGAGCCTATGACGCCCCGAATGGGAACAGTTTCTCTTACAAGCGGTACTCTTAACCTCCGTTCACGCCCGTCACGGACATCCAGAGTTATTACCTCCATTCCCAACGGAGCGGTGCTGACGGTTGTGGGGCAGTGGCAGGACTGGTATGTGGTGAATTACAGAGGACTTGTAGGCTATGTTGCCTCACGGTATGTAAATTTAATGTAAATGTACTTGATTAATAAAGCAAAGTATAGTATAATCATACAAGTAGTTTTACCAATGATGTAAGGAGTGGTTATATGCCTTTTGTAACAGCTATAGTTATGATTGTTGTATTTTTTATTCTTACGGCACGTGCAAACCGTGTCCCTAAAACGGGCAGGGATCCTGATGCTAACGGGGAGAAAATTACCGCTGTTATAACAAACCGCAACAAGACTGCGGAAAAAGCCGTGTGGCTTCGTGCAGTGTCACAAGACGGTAGAAAATTCAAAGTAAAAATGAAAGCCTCTGAGGCTAAATACTGGATAAAAGGTGATGAAATATCCATTCTCCTTTCAAAAGAAAATCCAAAAAAGTACCGTGTGCTTTTCAATGATTATTTCCGTGAAAATGAAGCAAGAATCCGTGCGGAGGTTCTCATGCTTCTTGAAAAAAATGTGAAAAAACGCATTGCGGCACGCTTTGTGGGTTATAGCGATAAAACCCTCAGAGCCTTCAAAATGTGCAGTGTTGATACCCACAATATTTTCATGTTTACAACCTTCATGCGTATGATTGATTTTTACAGCATTGTCGCTATTGTGTTGATTGTTTCATTCATAGGCTGGTTCATTACAAAGGCTCCCACTATGGGCGTAATGTTCGTACCGCTTGCGGCAGTGCTGATACTTGTAATGCTTCTTAAAGGCTCAATTGATTTTTGTAAGAGAATCAAAGAGGAAGTTATAAAGTCCGCTAAAACAAATAAAGCAAAACAGTTATCGAAAGAATAAGAATAAGAGGTTTCTCAAAAGTAACATTTGAAGTGAACCCAAAAGTTTAGACAAAAATTCAATATTAACTTGCTTGTGAATGAGTTCGGTATTGCACCGGACCCATTCCTTTTAGTTTGATAGAAATTCTTTCGTTGTTGTAGTAATTAATATATTGTTTTAACTCATCAATAAAAGCGTTAACGCTTTCAAATTTCTCACCATAAAACATTTCAACCTTTAATCTGCCAAAGAAATTTTCCAT
>JAZQAB010000005.1:0-15784 GCA_045545055.1 Clostridia bacterium
TGGCAGAGCACTTCCTTGGTAAGGAAGAGGTCGGCAGTTCGAATCTGCTGGGCAGCTCCATATTTGTGCCATTAGCTCAGTTGGTAGAGCACCTGACTCTTAATCAGGGTGTCCAGGGTTCGAGTCCCTGATGGCGCACCATAAAGAAAACCGTGTAAACGCCTATATTTCGGGCGATACACGGTTTTTTCTTTTAAAAACAAACATTGCCGTAATCGCCGATAAACACGGAAAACAGCCGTAAAAGTTTGTCAAAAGTTTGTCAAAAGTTTGTCAAGCCAATTATCAGCAGCCGAACTATGGACAGTAAAACAAATCTTTATAAAATATATAGACAAGCTTTTTTTTAAATGTTATAATTACCTTGAAATGATTACAAGGAGTAATTAACATGTTTTTTGCAGGATTTCAAAAATTAACGCTTCTTGACTACCCCGAAAAAGTAGCGTGCATACTTTTTACCATGGGTTGCAATTTCCGCTGTCCGTTTTGCCACAACGCATCATTGGTGCGGGCGGAAGAAAAGCCGCAAATAACCGAGGCGGAGGTTCTTGCTTTCTTGCAGAAGCGGCAGGGCATACTGGAGGGAGTATGTATATCAGGCGGAGAGCCGCTTTTATATGACGGATTGGGAGAGTTTATTAAAAAAGTGAAGTCCTTAGGCTATAGCGTGAAATTGGATACCAACGGAAGCTTTCCCGAAAGGCTTAAAGCACTTGTTCGTGAGGGGCTTGTGGACTATGTAGCAATGGATATAAAAAATTCTTTTGATAACTATGACAAAACCACCGGCATAAAAACAGACCTTAATAATATAAAGGAAAGTATTGGTTTTCTTTTGTCGGGCGAGGTCGAATATGAATTTCGCACAACGCTCGTCAAGGAGCTACACACCGATGCAGACATGGAAAGCATCGGCAAAATGATAAAAGGTGCGAAAAGGTATTTTTTGCAAAACTTTGTTGATTCGGGAGATGTGCTTTGCGAGAATATGCACCCTCTTACAGAGAATGAACTTGAAAAAATGTTGCAAATTGCAAAAAAATATGTGTCAAACACTATATGTCGTGGTGTGTAATTTCTGATTTCAAACCACACACAAGATATTGAAAAAAGCATCAAAACGCCTTGAAATAGCTCTTTATAGCTGTTTTAAGGCGTTTTTTCAATAGATTTCTTTATTTTTGCCATTTATATTTTTCGACAAAAAAACACATTATATTGTGTTTTCCTATTGACAATGTACAATATATGTGCTACAATAAATTCGCTCACAATTAGAAAATATTAGTAAAAGAGAGGGAGAATACTATGTATAGCGTAGTAAAAAGAGACGGTAAGCTGGCACTTTTCGATATTAAGAAGATCAGCACCGCAATCTCACAGGCGTTTGACGCTTGTAAAAGACAGTATAACGATGACATAATAGATTTCCTTGCACTAAAAGTTACGGCAGAATTTGAGCCCGAAGTTAAAGATTCAAAAATCGGAGTTGAAAAAATTCAGGACTCCGTTGAATCAGTTCTTATCAAGGCAGGCTATGACGATGTAGCTAAGGCGTACATCATTTACCGCCGTCAGAGAGAGAAAATCCGTAACATCAGTGCTACCATGGTAGACTACAAGGATATTGTGGATAACTACCTTAATATTAATGACTGGCGTGTTAAGGAAAATTCCACCGTTACATATTCTGTAGGCGGTCTTATTCTCTCTAACTCCGGTGCTATCACAGCTAACTACTGGCTTTCCGAAATTTATGATGACGAAATCGGTAATGCACACCGCAATGCCGACATTCACATTCATGACCTTTCCATGCTTACAGGCTACTGTGCAGGCTGGTCACTCAAGCAGCTTATTCAGGAGGGCTTGGGCGGTGTTCCCGGAAAGATTACATCTGCTCCTGCAAGCCACCTTGCAACGCTTTGCAACCAGATGGTTAACTTCCTCGGAATCATGCAGAATGAATGGGCAGGTGCACAGGCATTTTCGTCATTTGATACATATTTAGCCCCCTTTGTTAAGGTGGACAACCTTAGCTACGATCAGGTTAAAAAATGCATTGAGTCCTTTATTTACGGTGTAAACACACCCTCACGCTGGGGCACACAGGCACCCTTCTCAAATATCACACTTGACTGGGTTGTTCCTGCCGACCTCGCAGAGCTTAACTGTATCGTAGGCGGTAAGGAGCTTGATTTTAAGTACAAAGACTGTCAGAAAGAAATGGATATGGTTAACAAAGCCTTTATCGAAATCATGATTGAGGGCGATGCTAACGGCAGAGGCTTCCAGTACCCGATTCCTACATATTCTATTACAAACAATTTTGACTGGTCTGACACAGAAAACAACCGTCTTCTTTTTGAGATGACCTCCAAGTATGGTACTCCCTACTTCTCCAACTACATCAACAGCGATATGGAGCCCAGCGATGTAAGAAGTATGTGTTGCAGACTGCGTCTTGACCTTCGTGAGCTTCGTAAGAAGTCCGGCGGTTTCTTCGGAAGCGGCGAATCTACAGGTTCTGTAGGCGTTGTTACAATCAACATGCCCAGAATTGCATATCTGGCAGAAAACGAAGCGGATTTCTATACAAGACTTGACAAGATGATGGACATTGCGGCACGTTCCCTCAAGGTTAAGAGAACCGTTATCAGCAAGCTTATGGACGAGGGGCTTTATCCCTATACAAAGCGTTATCTCGGAAACTTTGACAACCACTTCTCCACAATCGGTCTTGTTGGTATGAACGAGGCTTGTCTTAATGCTAAGTGGGTTGGCATGGACCTTACAAATGAAGCTGCTTCCAAGTTCACAAAGGATGTTCTTAACCATATGCGTGAACGCCTTTCCGACTATCAGGAGGTATACGGTGACCTTTACAATCTCGAAGCTACTCCTGCCGAGTCTACTGCATTCCGTCTTGCAAAGCATGACCTTAAGCACTACCCCGACATCATCACAGCAGGTGAAAAGGGTGGTACACCTTATTACACAAACAGCTCGCATCTTCCCGTTGGTTATACCGAAGATATTTTCACAGCACTTGACCTTCAGGACGAGCTTCATACTCTTTATACTTCGGGAACAGTATTCCATGCGTTCCTTGGCGAGAAGCTTCCCGACTGGAAGAGTGCGGCAAATCTTGTTCGCAAGATTGCGGAGAATTACTCACTTCCCTATTACACACTTTCCCCCACATACTCTGTATGTAAGAACCACGGTTATATTGCAGGTGAAGTATTTACTTGCCCTGATTGCGGAGAAAGCACTGAGGTATACAGCCGTATTACAGGTTACTACCGTCCTGTTCAGAACTGGAACGACGGTAAGAGCCAGGAATACAAGGAGCGTAAGGTGTATAACATTGCTACATCAAAGCTTTCTGAAAAAATCAAGGATGCAGCCGTTCAGACAACTGTGGAATCCATGTGTGCAATGAAAGATGGTGTATATCTGTTCACAACTGCAACCTGCCCCAATTGTAAGATTGCTTCCACACTTCTTGACAAGGAAGGCGTGCAATATGAAAAGCTCCTTGCAAATGAGAACAAGGATGCGGCAACTGCACTTGAAATCAAGCAGGCTCCTACATTGGCAGTTGTAGAAAACGGAACTGTTCAGAAGTATGCCGGAGTATCAGATATAAAGAAATATTTAAAGGCGTGAAACAAATGAATGTTTACGATATAATCATTATCGGCGGCGGGCCTGCGGGGCTGACCGCCGCAATCTATGCAGGACGTGCCAATAAGAAAGTATTGGTTATTGAAAAAGGAACTTTTGGCGGACAGATTACCTCTTCCCCCAAGGTCGAGAACATTCCCGGATTTATGAGTGTGACGGGGAATGAATTTGCCGAGCAGCTTATAGCACAGGCAATGGCACTTGATGCCGAAATCGAATGTATGGAGGCAAAGAAGATTATCCCCGGTGCTCCCAACCGTGTTATATGCGATGATGGGGAGTTTGAAGGTAAAGCAGTAATCATTGCTACGGGGACAAAGCACCGCCTTTTGGGGCTTGACAAGGAGGAGGACTTCATCGGAGAGGGCATTTCTTTCTGTGCAGTATGCGACGGAGCTTTTTACGAGGGTAAAACCGTCGGCGTAGTAGGCGGAGGAAACAGTGCTCTGCAGGAGGCAATTCTTCTTTCCGAAACAAGCAAAAAGGTCTATGTTATTCAGAATCTCGACTTCCTGACAGGCGAGGACAAGCTTCAGAAGATTGTGGAGGAAAGAGAAAACATTGAGGTAATCTTAGGCACTGTAGTAGACGGACTTTTAGGAGAAAAGGAGTTTAAAGGTGTCTGCCTTTCGGGCAAAGACGGAAAAAGAGAGCTTTCTCTTGACGGACTGTTCGTAGCTATTGGTCTGGTTCCTCAGAATGAAGAATTTTCTGATGTTATTACTCTTGATGAAAGAGGCTATGTGGCAAGCGGTGAGGAATGTCTTACAAACGTTCCGGGAATTTTTGTTGCAGGAGATTGCAGACAAAAGAAAATCCGTCAGGTGGCAACAGCCGCCGCTGACGGTGCAGTTGCGGCACTCGCAGCCTGCAGTTATTTACAGTAAAAAGAAGCGTGCCGCTTCACTCATGTTGCTCGCGATTAAATTATGAATTTTTCTATTCGAAAATAAAGCTTAAAAGCAGTGACGGGGCAGTTTTGTAACAAAAACTGCCCCGTCCAAAGTATACTAAATAATTTTAAAGCCTATCTCATTTACTGTACCAGAAAATGTCTTTATTGCCCTGTAATCGGGAAATTCCCTCCATATAAAAATAATCCCCGTAAATTAATCCGACATTTACATCCACATTTTTAGGCGCATTTCCCGTACCCCCAAAGAGCAGAGCCTGGTCGACATCATTGTCGAGATTTGAATAATTATCCGTCAGACTTCGAAGAATCCCATATGCCTTTTTTCTGTAGCCTTCTCCCTCGCTTCCCCCGATATGCTCTGCCAGTTCCAGAATTCCGCAAGCTGCACACGCTGCAGCGGAAGTATCTCTGGGGGTATCGGGATTTCTCTCAACCCGAAAATCCCAGTGGCAAACATAATCTTCGGGAAGATTTGCCAAAAAGAAATCTGCTGCCCTCTTTGCCCCCGAGAGCATACGTTCATCCTTCAAATGGCGGTATGCCAAAGACAAACCGTAGATTGCCCAGGAGGCACCTCTTGACCATGCACTGTCGGCGGCGGCACCCTGTCCTGCAACCGAGCCTGTACATTCCCCTGTTTCCAAATCAAAGGACACAATATGATTGACCGAGCCATCTGGACGCACAAAATGCTTGAGCACTGTTTCTGCGTGAGCCCTTGCAATATGATTAAATCGGTTGTCGTTTAATATCCCGGAGGCTAAGTACAGCAGTGTAAGATTCATACTGCAGTCTATAATTGCCCAGCCGTCTTTATTATTCCATGCACGAATGAAATTTCCCTTAAGGTTAAACCTTGAGCTAAGAAAGCTTGCCGCCTTTAAAAGTCTTTTTCGGGAATCATTATTTTTGTTGATTTTATAGTTGGCACCTGCCGACAACATCCAGATAAATCCTGCATCGTGGTCCACCAAGTCAAATTCGTCAAGGACAACGTCCAGCTTTTCTTCAATTTCTTCCGCCGTCTTTGCATAAAATTCGTCTTTTGTGCACTGATATGCCATCCACAATATTCCCGGCCAGAAGCCGTTTGTCCACCAGTGTGGGGGTTTCTCGTCAAACTCACCGCCCGTTGTAACATGAGGAAAACGTGCACCAATCTTCGGAGCCGTTTTTTCAAGTTTCTTAACAATACGCTTCATGGTTTGGTCTGCCCAAATTGTATATTCCATATTTTTCTCCCCAATCTAAGCTCTAAATCAATTTTATATTCAATGAAATGCTGTTTTCTCCGCACACTGCATACGCCTTGTAATGTCCGTTACGGTTTGCATATAGTGCGGATTTGCCCTTTATTTCATTTGGTGTGGTATAAATGCACCTGTGCTCTTTATATGCTACCTGTACACTTTTTTCCGAAAGCGATATTTCAGTATGCTCTTTTCCGTCAAATTCAAAAGCGGGGAAGCACAGTTCTAACTCGCCGTTTCCGGAAACAGTAATAGAAACACCGTCTTTAGACACAACGCACGTTTCTTTAAACAAGAACTCGTTTTCGCGGAAGCAATCTGTCACAACTTTAATATATGAATCCGCAGTTTCCTTTTCGGCAAGTCTGTACGATACGGATTCATCATACCCGTAAACAAAGCCTGTGTCCGTTTTTATTCCTCCGCAAATTGAAAAGGGTGACGGATTTTCTATATCAATTTTGTAAAGAGGTTCTTTTGCAAAAGGAACAGACAGGCAAAGTGACGAGGGAACTCCCTCTCTGTGAATTCTTCCGACACCCGATGCATCATAATGTGTATCGGCACAGGTATCAATCTCCACAAAATACTTCCCGTATCTGCAAAAAATCTTATGAAACCACAGGGAGGTTTCACAAATGCAGGGAGAAGCCGGGATTTCCACCTCGGGGATTTCATCGTCTGCCAACATATAAGCCATGTGAAATCCCGAGCCTGCCGTAATCATATATTTGTCAAAATAAGCATAATATTCACAGCCGTACATGCTGTCCGAGGGATATCGGTTTTTCACATGATAGATTACATCATCTTTCAGCCATAACGCCGCACTTTCAGTGGCTTTTCTCGCGGCGAATTTAAACATTCCCGCCTTTTTTATATCGCCCTTTGTTTTAAACAGACGTGCATAAAATTCGCAAAGTGCCGCATATACGCTTTCATTGTGCAAAAACTGATTGCTCCTGCCTCCAAAGGGAAGTTCCCCTGTGACGGATTGCATTTTCAGTGTAAAGTCGGCAGACTTCAATAGAAATTCTTCCAGCCTTTCTCGGGCTTCCCCTTTAAATCCAAAATGAATAGCCTCCGCCAGTTGCAGTCTCGTTGACACATCATAAAGCATTGGCTCGTTTGGGTCACGATACATACCGTTCTCGTCGAAAGAAAACAACTGAGATTCTACCTGATTATTTACAAAAGCATCCTCATCACTCATTCCCGCATATATCCTCATTTGCTCACTGGCTGCTGTGTAAGCTGCCCAGTTATGCTTTTTTATAGGGGGGACCGGGGCTATGCAGGTATAGGTGGAGGATGGGACTATCTTTGTTAGTTCATTGCGCCATCTGTCCGTAAGTTTTTTTTCAAAAACCTCTGCCTTTTCAAGGGCAAGCAGACAAAGCACTATTTCTTGAATTGAAAAATCGTTGCCCACATCATTGCCTGCCTTTCCTTTTGCCACGGGAATTTCCTTGCAGCACAGGTCCATCATACGTATAAAATCATCCTTAAGGCTTTCTTTTTTTCCGTAAGCAATCAAAAGCCCTATCCCTGCGGTAAGCCTGGGAAATCCGTGTTCAGTCAATCCGCCGTTGATTACTGACTGTGTGTATTTTCTGATATGCTCCACAGTGTATGCATCTACTGCCATTTCCAGTAATTCAATATATGTCTGTTTCATATTTTTCTCCCGCCTTCAATATAAGTTCGGAGGAGTTTCCCCCTCCGAATCTTTTTTTAAACCTTTATTCTGCTAAAATATACCATCTTGAATAGCTGTAGGACTTGTCACGGTCGCCGTCAAAGTCACGAACCGAGAAAGACATATTGAAATTCTGGTTAAGTCCCGTAAATTCGGGAAGTGCATATTCCCATGGAACCTTTGCTTCATAGGTGGTGTATTCGCCCTCACGGATAATATTAAACTCACTTTCGTCCTCTCCCTCTCTGCCGCCAAAGAGATAGGAATATCTCTGGTCGGGGACATTTGTCCATGTATTAAAGAGCAACGGCTCAAATTCACCGTAAAATTCGGAAAGTCCGAAAAGGAAGGTGGAATCATGTCGTTGTGAAAGAGTGGGAACGATTGCCCAGTATGCACTGTCACCTGTTCTGAGCTTAACGGGACCTTCTTTGTTGAAATGCACGTCATCTCTTACCTTTGCCGCCATGTATAAGAACTCATCGTCCCACGTTGCGTAGAGTGTTCCCGAAAAGTCGTTACCCGTTCCGTAGTCGGCGTCCTCGGTAAAGGTCTGTGTTGTAACAACGCCGGCATCTACTATGCTGAGGTCGGCACCGAAGGTTACTTCGCTCTTATCAAAGTCGGTAAGCTTATACTCCTTCCATTCACCCTCTTCAATAACACCGTCGATTTTTACATCGCCGTTTTTCTTGTGCAGAGTTCTTATTCTGATAGAACCCGGTTCTTTATAATAGGAGCGGGGATTTGCTTTCGAGATGAAGCTTACCTCCTCACCGTTTGTGAGGACTGCCTTGCCTGTAATCTTAAGGGGTGTTGCTATAAGAGAATCGGGAATATTGAATACAATCTCGGTCTGCTCTCCGGGGGAAATATTTTTAAAGCTCAGTTCTCCCACACTTTCTGCAAGAAGATTGGGAGAATCTATTATAACCTTACCCGATGCACTTCTTTGCAGGTGATTGTTTTTAATTGTGATTACGCCGTCAAAATGCTCCTCGGTACTTCCGGGGTACGGTCTGTACCGCAGAGATACATCTATGGGATTTTCCACATATTTTACCGAGAGGGGCAGACGTGCATAAAGCTTTCCGTTCTTTTTCACATTAACGAAAACATAGTCTCTCCAATCATAAGTACTATAGTCGTTTCTCTGTGCGGTAAAGTCAAATTTTTCGGGAATCTGAAGCACCCTGATATTTGCCACAGCACCGCTGTCTGTCTTTGAGATTGAAGCTGTGATGCTTTCATTTCCTTCTATTTCAAATTCATAGCCGTAGGGGTTTTTCATATCGATGTTTACGCTTTTGCGGCTTCCCACGGTCATTTCCGTTAAGGGGCTGTCAACGTTTATTTTCCCTTGGGTAAATTCCACATCGGTGAAATCAGCTTTGAAATAACGCGGGCAGTCATCAATTATAAAGGTGTAGGTTCCATCGATTGCATTTATGTCTGTCTTATTTCCGTACCAGTCATAAAGCTCGCCCTTTGGAGCATCTATTTTGAGGGAAATCTGCTGCGTTGTGACATCGGAGTACATCATCAGCATATCCTCGCCCTTGTCATCCTTATAGTGATATACATATATGTCATCATCATGAAGGAGCTTTTCAAAGGTTTTGCCCTCGATTTGTGCTAAGAAATTACATACTGCCATATACGCAGGCTTTGCTCCTGCGGCGTTGTCAACATTCCAGCCTCTGGTGATGCCGAAATTGGATTCGTTATCCGTTGCATCATCAAAGGTTGCAAATGTGTATGTGATATATGAATCGAGCATACGGGGGTTTGCGTCCATCAGGCTCCACTGTCTGACAAGATTGAAGCCCTGCTGAATTTCGGAGTTGTATTCAAAGGAGGACGAGGTATTCGCCTCGGAAGCACAGATTGTAAGGTGCTCATAGCCGTAGGAATCCAGCATCTGCCTTGTAAGGCTTACATACTCAACCCACCTTGTGGTTTCGGGGCTTCCCTGTCCCTGATAGGGGTGAATGGTAACACCGTCCATATAATCTCCGCCGCCTGCCATGATTACGCCCTCAACCCACGGGGTGTTGGCACGCATCGTGTTACAGCCCCATACCTTGGCATTGGGATTGCCCTTTTTTATTCCGAGGTAGAAGCGTTTAAGTGCATTTGCGTATTCCTCGCAGCTCATCTGATAAATTGCCCTTGCGTCAGGCTCATTCTGAAACAGATATGCATCTACTTCAGGATAGGTAGAGGCAAGCTTGCAGGCGAATCTTTCCAGAGCGTCCAGTCCCGAGGGAGTTACTGTTACTAACTTACTGGTACCCGCAGGATTTGGATAAAGGGAATTTGTACCCGAGACATTAAGAGTCATATATATATCTTTTTCCTCGGTAAAGGCAAGGATTTCTTCAAACCTTTCCTTCATTTTGTCGCTAAGCCCGTAAATACCTTTTTTCCTTTCAAATTCACCCCAAGAGATACCCTCACGCATGATGCCCATTCCCGACATATCAAAGAGGGGAAGCACATTATCGGGGTGAGAACGGTTCATATTCATCATATGACCGCCGGAGGAACCGAATTTGTGCGACGAAAACTCGGGTGACGGGGTATTAACCTTGGAAAATTCCTTGCTGAACACATACTTTTTATCATCGTGTGAAACGATTACGTTAAGCGTGTAGATATCAAATTCCGAAACGCCCGGATAAATCACCTTTTCTGCCTTTTCGTCGTCATTAAGAGCTATTTCTTCCTCCATTGACCAGGCAAGGGAGCCATCGCTTCTTTTTACTTCGTAAAGAACACGGTAGGGCTTGTCATTTAAGATACGCCCCTCAAAATTAATCTTCTGTGAAATTTCCTTCTCCTCGGAGAAGATATTTCCCGGAAGTTCCACTGTAAAGGTGCATTTCAAGGGAGAATCTATTTTTTCGGGGATGGGAATATTCTTGCTTCTGAGTTCGTTTAAATATTCCTCGTCAGCCCTTCTGAAAGAAATATTATCCCAGTAGGTGTACTGTGCGGCATCCGTTGAAGAAACGAAGAATCTCAGAGAGTCAATTCTGTCCATCTCGGGATCGAGATGAGTTTTTCCGATAAATTCATTATCAATATACAGATATACGGTTCTATCATAAAAGTCTATCCACATATTTACGTTGTACCACTTGTTTGCCTTGTAGGAAATTTTGTAGTCCAGTGTCGATCCCTTAATAAATCTGGAAATTCCCATTTGTCCCGTCTGATTTGCGATAAAAGCTCTGTGGTTCACGCCGTCTTTGTAGAAACGCACCTGTGCCGCGTTTGCTGTTGTGCTCGTCTGCCTGACATCAAACGAAAGGCAGAAAATGTCGCCTCCTATAGGAGTGCTGAAGTTTTTTATGGCAGACGTGTTGGAAAGAGCATTCATTGCCATACTGACAGAGTGCTCACGGTCAACTGTCTGCGGAACAATCCATTTTCCGCTTATAGAGTTCATAGCCCAGCTTATATGTTCATAGGTTCTGCAGTCGTTAAAGTCTATCTCAAATTCTATTCCCTTTTCAAGCTTTTTTTCCGCAGCAGAAGCAACAGGAGCAATATTTACGGAGGCAATGCACAAAACAAGTATCAGACACGCCGATATTAATCTTTTTTTCATGCTTTTTCCCCCTTATTTATATAGTACAATCCAACGAAGGTGTGATTCTTCTGTTCTGACGAAAACCTTTACAGCACCCTCTCCGGCACTTACACCGGGAACAAGGTCACTGAGGTTTCCTATGGATATTTTATCTTTTCCTGCCTGCTTGTCATAAATGACAATTACGGGAGTTGTTGAAATCTTTAATACCTCGTCAACATCATCTAAGGTATAGCCCGTGCGGCTAAGCTTAAGCACACCATCATTGGTGGAAACCACATTTGCATAAGCAACGGTGAAGGCACTCCACGGATTGGCGGTGGTGATTGTCTTATATCTGCCGTTCTCCCAGAAGTTCGAAGAATATGTGGTAGTACCCTCGGAGAGTGTAATCCACGCATTGGTATTGGGGTCGATTCCGTTCATATATTTGTACACGCAGGCTACATCAATAGCCTCGCCTTCGTTATTTGTGACAATGCGGATAATATCGCCGCTTTCATAGCCCAGATCCTTTACGGAGAAGCCGGGTGCCATGCGGTAGCTCAGCATTGTGCCGGCAGTGCAGCCGTAAACCGACTCGGCATAGTCTCCGTCATCGGTAAGCTCGTAGCGGATTGAGGAAATTACAAACATATCTGTGCTTGTGCTTATGGTTTTTGTTACAGTACCCTGATATACGATTACATCCTCAAAGCCCGATTCCTTTTTCAGCTTGTATGCCTGCATATTATATGACGAGCTGTTTGAGAAGAAAGAGGTTTTAAGTGTCATAAAGTCATCGTCATCTGCAAGGGTGATATCGTCGGGAAGCACATCGGGATTATCAGTGTCATTGATTTCGGGAATTCTGAAAATCACGGTGTTCGCCCCCGCCATTGCCGTGGTATCAAAGCGGACGGAGCGTGAAGAATATCTTCTTGTAGCCCAGTCGTGAGTTACAAAAAGTTTGTCATTGCCGCCCTTGCCGCTGTGAATGGTATCAATTTCCTTAACCTTACCCTCGTCATCTAAGGAGAATCTTATTACCTGACCCAATTTTGGGTCTGTCTGACCTTTTTTGATGGCAGTATCAATATCATCACTGCCTTTTTCCTTTGTTCCATCAACCAACACGCGTTCGGCACAATCTAAAACACGCACCTCACCGTCATCTGTCAGCACCTTGAACTGAAGAGTGGAGCTGATTGTGCCCTTTTTACCCTGGTTTATAAGATAGCCGTACATCATTTCGCTGTCTTCCAAATCCATATAGGCTATTCTTCCGTAAATATCAAGGGCTGCAGAAACCTGCACTCCGACAGAAAGCTTCACGCCGCTTCTTGCAAGAAATTTCTTATCAAGACGGTAGTCGGTGCTTGAATCGCCGAATCTGGCAACAATTGTAATTACAGTGCCGTCATCGTCGGTTATGACTTGCGAAATATTTCCCTTAACAACCGAATCACTGAAAAACGCACGTGTATAATTGTCCGACTTGAACAGCGTTACAATGCTTCCTAATGAGAGAGATGTAATTTGTGCACTTGCCCCCGACTGGGTATAAAGCATTGCCGTCTTGCCGCTTTCTTCCTTTAAGGAGAAGAAAACAGAAGGGTCATACTTATCATATACAATTTCATTTTCCGTATCAATATGACCTACCACCATATCTGTGTATTCGGAAATGATTGCAATATCGTAGACATTATTTCTGTCCTTGTCGATAAGACGGAGTGTTCCCTGCTTGGTATCCAATGCAGTAAAAGCACCCGTAATATTATCCGATACATTTTTTCCGTTGTTGAAAACTTTTACACCGTAGGAAATTTTATAGCGTGATGTATTGTTTTTGCTGTCGGTATGGCTTATGGTATAATCCGTATCATTAAATCCGTTTATCTCGCTTAAATCCATATCGGTATACTCGTTTCTCTGCTCCACGGGTCTGATATAGATAATTTCGTCAAAAGCATCATCATTATCGCGGAAAAAGAATTCTGTGTACATACCTAAAAAGGAATATGTGTCACCGCCTGATATGGCGTAGATGTCATTTCCCATTCTTACCCGATTTTTTTCGGGAGCACTCATGTCATTTAAGGAAATTCCGTAAACTCCGTTAACATAGTCCTCACGGCGGTAAATGTCATGATACATTGAAAGAAGTGTATCTGTGGTGGTATTATAATGCACCGTTTCGCCCTCAAATGCGTAGCTGTCAAGAATGGGCGTTGTCACCGCATTAAAAATAAGGGTTATTGCATCCTTCATTGTAAAGAAGCCTGCAGTTTTGATTCCGTCTGTAAGGTCACGGTCATAGGCAATCTGCATATATCCCGTGGGGAATCCCCCTCTCGCCTCTGCAAAAGGTGCAAAGCCCGTTAAGGCAAGCATAATTTTTACCGCTTCCCAAAGGGTTATTTCCCTGTCAGGGTTAAAGAGCTTATCCGCAGGCACGGTAAGTGCTCCTCTTTCGACAAGAGCGTTTATGCTGTCAAGTGCCCAATGGTCGGCAGGAATGTCGGTGTAATAACGCTTGTCGTCATTTCGACCCGACTGCACATTTAAAATATTTGCCGCATATATTGCAAAATCTGCACGGCTTACGCCCTTTTCAAGTCTGTCCTGCGGTATGTCGGGGATAATTCCCACTGTCCTTAATAGTTGATATTTTCCGCTAAAATCAGCATAGCTTTTTGCCTGTACTACAGGTACACCAAAGCTTAATAAACTAAGCAGGGAGGTGATTACCAGAACAACCGATATTAATTTTTTCATACAAATCCCTCCTTATATTGACAAAATTCTGTAGATGATTACTGCTGCCTGTGCACGGGTAGCAAAGCCCTGCGGCTCGTAGCGGTTATTTCCCATGCCTCCGATAATCTGCATCTGTTTAAGGGTATATACAGCGTTCTTTGCATAATCGGAAATAGTACTATCGTCAGAAAATGCTTCCTCCGACATTTCGGGAATATTGATTCCTGCATTTTTTGCAGCATTAAGGCAGATAACTGCCATGTCCTGACGGGTGATATTTCTGCCTATTCCGAAAGAGTCGGAATCCATACCTTTGATGATGTTTGCACCATATGCCTTGGAAATATAAGAGTGATACCAAGCGTTCTTATCCACATCGGCAAAGCTTATTTCGCCCTCTGCCTCTACGTTAAGAGCCTCAACAATCATCTTGGTAAATTCTTCTCTTGTAACCATGTCATCGGGGCAGAACTTTCCGTCGCCCTTACCGTTAATGATGCCTTTATCTGCAAGAGAAACTATTGCCTCCTCTGCCCAGGAAACCGTACCGATATCGTCAAAGGGACCTTCGGGAACGGGTGTGGGCGTTACGGGAGCTACAGGAGCAGTGATTCCGATATCTATAGGTTTCTTGTCTTTGCCGCCGGTGCCACCGCCACCGCCGCCACCGCCGGTATATCCGTCGTCAGTGCCTTCGTCTGAGTCGCCCTCATCATCGGGCAGAAGCAGCTCAAAAGCTGTTTTCAGCGTAGCGTAGCTGTCATAGGAATTACCACTGAGGGAGCTACAAATATCGTCTGTTATGTCGGACTGATTAATGCCGACCTTTGCATAAAATTCTTTAAGAACACTCTTAAGATTTTCATATCCGTTGGGGTATTTTACGGTTGCAAGTACGAATGCTTCGGTAATTTTTCCTTCGTAGGCATCTATGCTCTCAAAGCCCTTTCCAGAAAGCTTAGAAGTCATTTCCTTTTTAAGGTTTTCGCTCACGAAAGGCTTTGTTACCCAATCCTTTACTTCACTTGTGCCTATGTGAGAAAGGGCGTCCTCTTCATCAAACACATTTGTGATTTTGTTTTCATTGAGTCTTTGTACATAAAGGCACTGCTCATATACCGCTATGGCATCATTTCTGTCGTCATGGGTAAAATCACTGTTTTCTTTATTGATATAGTTGTAAAGAATTTTTGCAAGGGAGGCTTTGTTAATACCATCTGCACCGGTAAAGCCTAAAACACTTGCCTTATGCGAATCCTTTATAATATCCTCTACGGAGGTATCACCGTCCTGCTTCTCGGCAGAGGTTGCAACATCGGCATCGTGAAGCTCCCCGAGTACCGCCTTTACCTCCTCCTCGTTGATGAAGTAAAGGGTTTCGGGAATGGGTGCAGTGCTTCCTTTAAAGGAGGGATATGCAGTATATGTTCCCGTTTCACCGTCGATATTAAAATCAAAGGTGTACTTTCCGTTTGCACCTACCTTGGTCTGGTCGTGGCACACGAGAATGTCAAGATATGTTTTTCCCGCAGGCAGTGATTCAAGGCTCGAAGGGTCATAGCCCTCCTTGAAAACCTGAAGCGTAACCATAGTGCCGGGTTCTCCGGTTCCGCTGACACGGACGGACTGATTACCCGTCTGTTCAAACGCTGCCCCTGCAGGGAGTGCCATTAGGACACTCAGCCCCAAGGCGGTTAAAATTTTTGTTAGTTTCTGCATATGTTTTCTCCTTTCGTCGTTTGGGGACAGGGCAATTTTTGTTGCACCTTCGCTCCCCGTTTGGGGACAGGGCAATTTTTGTTGCACCTTCGGATTACAAAAATTGCCCCGTCCCCATAGTGCGTTTAATTTTCAATTTAGTGGAGTACAAAGGATTCCATAACAGG
>JAZQAB010000006.1:0-27580 GCA_045545055.1 Clostridia bacterium
TGGTGCGCCATCAGGGACTCGAACCCTGGACACCCTGATTAAGAGTCAGGTGCTCTACCAACTGAGCTAATGGCACAAATATGGAGCTGCCCAGCAGATTCGAACTGCCGACCTCTTCCTTACCAAGGAAGTGCTCTGCCAACTGAGCTAGGGCAGCAAAATTGGCGACCCGGAAGGGGCTCGAACCCTCGACCTCCAGCGTGACAGGCTGGCGTTCTAACCAACTGAACTACCGGGCCGGATAAATCGTCACGTCAGATTTCGATGTGCTTGGCACGTTTGTTATCCGCTGACTTGACCTATTATACTTGTTTTAATTCGATTTGTCAAGAGAAAAAATAAAAAAAATCATTATTTTTTCATTTTTTCTTTGATGTGTGCTTCTTAGCATAGAGAAACATTTATTTCAAAGGGCAATTTCCCTTTGAAATAAAGAAAAATTGCCCTCTTAAATCAATCTGAATTATTTTTTTAATTTAGTCTATTTCAGTAACCTTCCAATTGCCGTTTATTTTCTCTACGGTAATCTCTCCGTCTTCTTCTACTGTGTCAACCTCATCGATTTTTTCTATTACCCAGTTTATCATGCCGTCTATTGCTCTGTCCATAAGCTGCTGTGAGGAGAGTGATTCAATCTGTTTAAGGCTTGAGGGATCATTCATATCTATCCCCAGAATTTTCATCATTACTTCATCATCGGGATTTTGAAGCTCACTCATATCTATTGATTCAAAATCGGGCATCAGCGTCTTTACGGAAAACTCTACCTTATTTCCGTTAGCTTTGCCTTCTCCCACTTCCATTTTTACGCAGGAAAATATTTTTTTTACAATTTTATCTGCATAAGCGTCTGCCTTTTCTTTTGATATGGAGCCATTAGTTTCGGAGACGAAGCTTGCCCCAAGCTCTGAAAAATCCTTCTCCAAATCACTCAAAAATTCCTCAGCATCTTCACCGTGAAGATATTCTTCCATTTTGGCGGTGTCATATGATGTAAATGCCTTTGCAAAATCATTGGCTGCTATTTTTGCTTCGTTTATGCTTGTATCGTTTTTGTTTTCGCTTTTTTTGTCCTTACTGCAACCTGTAAATGCAAGTGTCATAACAATAGCCATCAAAAGTGACAGTGCTTTTTTTGTGTTTTTCATTGTTTTGCCCCTTTCAGATTTTATATAATAAATTATACGATTAATAAGCTGCTTTGTCAATGTCTAATGGTATATTATTCCTTTTTACACAATGAAAATACCAACAACAGCGAAAAAAGAAAGCATACATAGCTGAAAATTTCTTCTTTGTGAGCTATTATAGCCGAGTACGCCATAAACAAACATGCACATATTCCTGCACCGGAAAGTATACACTTTCCGTAAAGATTCTTTTTTCTGCATTCTTTCATATACATAAAAAATATCGGAATATAAGTAATGTATGCTGTCACAACAGGAAGCTCGGAGCTGTCAAATGCAAGAAGTGAGAAAAAAGCCCCTTCCGAAAGCTGTGTATGAAAATAAATTATAAGCCACAGTATGCTGAGGAAAAGACCTGTCATGCACGAAAAAACCGGTATGGTCTGCTTTTTATTTGTTTTCAGAAACAGAGCCTTAAAAGGACATCTGCCGCTTTGTGCCAGACTATGCATAGCATATGTACAGCCCAACATAAGGGCATTTAGTGCCCCGAAGCAGGATATTGCCACAAAACCCGTAAGAATACCTCCGCCTCCATTTATAGCCTTATCAAATGCCAGCCTTACCGCCTCCTTTGAATTACTTCCGGCAGGAAGCTCTCTCAGCGTGGCTGAAAGCCCGATGTAATACAGAATATATACCAACGCTACGGTAGCTCCGCCCAAAATAAGGGCCAGAGGTAAATTTTTTTTTCGGTTTTTTATTTTCTCGCCGATACTTACTACCGAAATCCAGCCGTCGTAGGCAAAAGCTGATGATGCCACCGCCCCGTATAAGGACGTCTTCAAGGGGGCGGCATTGCTGTTTCCATTAAAAGAAAGTACGCTTTCTCCGCTTCTGAAAATTCCGAAAAACATCATAATAAAAAGCGGAATTAGTTTTATAAAGGTTGTTGCAATTTGAAGCTTCCCCGAAACACTTGCCGAAGAGCAGCTTATAGCAAAGCTTGCCAAAAGGAACAATATTGAAACAAACATACATTTAATGCTTGAACTGTCAGGTGTGCCAAAAAAAATCAAGGTATACCTGCTGCAAAGATAAGAAAGTACGCTGCACATTGCAGGGAAATAAACCGTCGCCATAAATACGCCTATATAGTAAGCATATGTTTTGCCGACGGTTTTCTCTACGCAACCCGTGAGCGTGGTTTGTGTGCTGTTGTCACGGAAAAAGCATGCGAACACACTGAGGCATACAAGCATAACTATGCCCCCAAGCCCCCATGCTATAGCACCTAAAGCCGTATTACCGTCTAAGCTGCGGTCGATTTGTTCAGCCTTAAAAAATATTCCGCTCCCGATAACAGACCCCACCACCATGCATATCGCACTGATAATTCCGTATTGTTCCCTTTTATTTGCCATCACTATCTCTCCATTCTAAAATAATTATATAGGTATTTTGTTAACATATTGAAAAATTTCTAAATTTTTCTTGTAATGCGGCGTGGTGTGGTGTATAATGACGTAGTGTGAGTGATGAATTTACGGAGGTATACAAATGCGTGATTTTATCAGATATTATAAATGGCACCTGATTTTTTTCCTGATGGTTGCTGTCTGCACGGCTTACGTTGTTGTAAAAGTAACTGATGATAAATCTCCGGATCTGATCGTGGGATATTTCGGCACGCAGTACGCCAACGACCAGACCTTTAATGATAATTTCCCCATGTGGAAAGAGCTTCTGCACGACTCTAATGAAGACGGGGAGAAAAAGGCTGTTATGTACACGGTCATATATGACCGCCAGAGAGATATTGATGAAGATTTTGTGGACGTTGTTGACGGCGATCAGTATGATATTTACATTTCAACAAAAGAAACCTTTGAAAATTTCAAGGATAAAACCCGTTTCGAGGATGCTGAGAATTATTTAAATACTCAAGACGAAAAAGCTCCCATGCTTAAAGATTCCAAAGGTCGGATATATGCAATATCAATCGAAGATAATGACTATGCCAACTATATGGGACTAAACAGCTCCAAGGATATATATATTGCCGTTGCCGCTCCGAAACAAGGCGACGAGCTTACAACCAACAAGAAGAACGCCCGTAATATAGTCCAATATATTATTGATGAAGGTTAATTGAACTTTAAAGTGTTATTAAGCTGCAAAGCGGCTTATATATAACTAAATTTAGAAAGGATGTTTTTTATGAATGCAATATTAGCACTTGTAATCCAGCTTTTACCCTTTATTCTGATTTTTTATTTTCTTCTTATCAGACCTCAGAAAAAGCAGCAAAAGCAGATTTCCGACATGCTCAGTTCCCTTAAAATAGGCGATGAAATCGTAACAGTAGGCGGAATTGTGGGAACAATCGTGAGAATCAAGGATGACGACATTATTGTTGAAACAGGATTCAAGCAGAATCCCGTTCAGATTAAACTGCAAAAAGCCGCTGTGGGTAAAGTTCTTAAGTCTGCTCAGGCTGAATAATGCAGAGTTTGATAACTGAAAATTAGAATAATCAAAAACACCTTCGAATATGGTAGTAGGGGATTTCTCTATTATTTCGGAGGTGTTTTTATGTTTTCATCGTTTTTTAAATCCGTTCCAATGAAAAAATATATAGTATCGTACATAATAGCTTTTTTATTTACTGTGGTTATCCTTTCTGTTCTTTCTGCTATCTTTATGTTCTGTCCGCCGTCCGAAGCTGTGCTTTCGGTAATTTGCGATTATTGCGGAATTTTTTCCGCATTTATTGCCGCCCTTCTTTGTTCGCGTAAAACAGCAAGCAGAGGTTATCTTGTAGGAATGATTTCAGGAGGAATCTATACCTGTATCCTTATCGGTATTGGTTGTCTGTTATGTGGCAGAGGGGCTTTGCCTCACGGTCTGGCATCATACTTAATTATTGCATCTGTGGCAGGTGCGGCAGGCGGAATTACGGGAATAAATCTAAAATAATTATTTTTTAAAGTGTAAATATTCCCTTTTTCTATTGACTATTGGATTAATTTTGGCTATAATAGGTATGTTATAATGACAAAGGAGGAACAAAAATGAAAGTAAAAAATGTCATTTCATTCTTACTTGTTGTCGTGCTTATCGTCGCATGTGCATGTATTGCCGCATTTGACGTAAAAATCGGCAGCTTGAGAGTCCCCAGTACCTTTGACGAAGAAAGAGGTATTAAGAAGGGGCTTGACCTTGTAGGCGGTTCTATAATAGTATTTGAACCCGACGTAGAAGATCTTGCAAAGGTTTCGTCAGCAGATTTGGAAGCTGCGGAAACTATCATTCGCCAGAGAGTAGATACAATAGATCCCGAATCTGTAATTTACAGACAGGGTGAAGCAGGTATCCGCGTTGAAATCCCCAACATCAATGATCCCGAAGAAGCAGTTAAGCTGATCGGTGCTACCGCAAAGCTTGAATTCAGAGATGCTGACGGACAAATCGTAATGGACGGCTCAAAGAAGTATGTAAAGAGTGCCGGTGCAAAGTACGGTCAGATTGATGAGTATAGTGCAAGCCAGAACTACATTCAGCTTAACCTTACCGATGAAGGCAGAAAGAAGTTTAAAGAGGCTACACAGAAAGCAGTAAATGCAGGTGCAGGCAAAAACTTCATTTCTATCTATCTCGATGAGGCAGAGCTTATGAGTCCTACCGTTGAAACAGTAATTGATGATACCAGCTGTATCATTACCGGTAACTACACTGCTGAAAAAGCAAAGAGCTATGCAGATCTTATCAATTCCGGTTCGCTCCCGTTTGCACTTAAGGATGCAGAGCTTAGACACGTTGGACCCACATTGGGCTCCAAGGCTCTTTCTACATCGCTTACAGCAGCGCTTATCGGTATTCTTTTGGTAATGATATTTATGCTGGCTGTATACAGACTTCCCGGTTTGGTTAGCTGTGTATCGCTTGTTGCATATATTGCACTTTCTACGCTTATCATGGCAGGCTTCTATCAGCCCGAATGGCGTTTTGTAACTCTTACTCTTCCCGGTATCGCAGGTGTAATTCTTTCAATCGGTATGGCAGTTGACGCCAACGTAGTTATTTTTGAAAGAATTAAGGACGAGCTTCGTAACGGAAAGAGTGTGGGAGCGGCAGTAAACGCAGGCTTTAAGCGTGCACTTACCGCAGTTATTGACTCTAATATCACAACAATTATTGCCGCAGTTGTTCTTTACTTCTTTGGCACAGGTACAGTTAAGAGCTTTGCAACAACGCTTTTCATCGGTATAGTACTCAGTATGTTCACAGCGGTTACTCTTACAAAGTTCTTGCTTAAAAGACTTGTGGCAATGGGAGTTAAAAACCCCTGGCTCTATGGCTTAGCTAAGAAGAAAGGAAGTGACGAATAATGTTTTCACCCACAGCTAAAAGAAAAATATTTTTCACAATTTCTGCAGTTCTCGTTGCATTAAGCATTATTCTGCTTTTCGTAAGAGGTCTTAACTTTGGCATCGATTTCACAGGCGGTAACAGTATTGAAATTGATATGAAAAAGGAAATCAAGAATTTCTCCGAAGTGGAAGAAACCGTAGAAGATATCGTTAAATCAAAGACAAAGGCAGACAACGTTATTATTCAAAAAACAGGTTCTTCAGGAATTTCCATCAAAACAACGGAAATTTCAAATGAAGAAAGCGATGCAGTCGTAGATGAAATTAAAAAGAAATTCTCATTGAGTGATGAAAACATCATTTCAAATGAAAAGGTTTCTGCGGCTGTAAGCGGCAGACTTATTGCCGATTCTCTTAAGGCTATATTTATCGCAATAATTCTTATGCTTATCTACATCACAATACGTTTTGACCTTCAGTCAGGTGCAAGTGCTGTCTTGGCTCTTACACACGATGTACTCATTATGCTCGGCTTTTATGCACTTTTCGGTCTTACCGTTAATACAAGCTTTATTGCGGCAATTCTCACAATCTTAGGTTATTCAATTAACGCTACTATCGTTGTATTTGACCGTGTTCGTGAGAATAACAGACTTATGCGTAAGGCAACCTTTGATGCAATTGCCGATGACGCAATAAAGAGTTCATATTTCAGAGCAATCAACTCCTCTATTACAACGCTTTTCACAATCGGTGTGCTTTATGTAATGGGTGTTGCTTCAATCCGTGAGTTTGCACTTCCCATCATTGTGGGTATCATAGCAGGAACTTATTCCTCGCTCTTTATAGCAGGTCCCTTCTGGGCATGGTGGAAGAATCTTTCCTCCAAGAAAAATGCAAGCTACACAGCAAAGAAAAAGGCATAATGAATTGAAATTCCGAATAAAATAGCACTGTTTAATACAGTGCTATTTTTTTGGAGGTAAAAATGCGGAAATATATAATTTTCGGATTAGTCCCAATTCTTTTTTTGTTCGGTTGCAGTAAGCACTCCTCACCGCCCAAGGAAGCATCTTTTGTAAACGGAATTTCGGGAAGAACAATCTCAAACAAGCTTCAGGGCTGGGGCTTTCGCAGAACACCCAATGGTCCTGAATTTACAAAGTATCAAAAAGAACAGATGAGTCGCTACTTCTGTATCTACAAAGAAAATACTGAAGATAAAAACATATATCTTACCTTCGACGAGGGCTATGAGAACGGCTACACCTCCATAATACTTGATGTCCTCCGTGATAAAGGTGTGAAGGCTGCGTTTTTTGTTACCGCCCCCTACGTAAAAGGAAACCCCGACTTGATAAAAAGAATGGCAAAAGAGGGGCATATTATAGGGAATCATACTGTAAATCACCCCTCATTGCCATCGGTAACAGACGATAAAAAGCTTCTTGAAGAGCTTTCAGGGCTTGACAGGCTTGTCTATGGAATCTGTAAAAAGAATTGTAAATACCTGCGTCCTCCCAAGGGGGAGTACAGTGAAAGGACATTGGAGCTTACTCATAAAAGCGGATATACAAATGTGTTTTGGTCGCAAGCATATGTTGACTGGAATAACAATGTGAATGCTGACACAGCATTTTCAAAAATTATAGCGGACATTCATCCGGGCTGTGTGCTTCTTTTGCACGCTGTTTCAAAAGGAAATGCAGAAGCACTCGGCAATGTGATTGATTATGCACGAAAAGAAGGCTATACCTTTAAAAGCTTAAATCAATATAATTTTAAAGAATAAATTTCCTACATAATACGAAGCGGTTTTAGGTAACATAACTCATGGAGGTAGTGCGTTATGAACTCTTTTAAAAAACCGCTTCGTTCAATTTTTGCAATTTTGTTTTCCGTAACAATTTTGTACACGGATATATTATTTGCATTTCCTGCTGAAATAACAATGCATCTTAACGAGCTTCATCAAAAGAATCTTGGGGCATGGGTGAGTCTGGGGAATATTCCCGAGGATGTTTGCGTTTCTTCAAATGCCAAAACAGTAACCCCGCTTAAAGAGGGGCATTACAATGCAATTTTAAAAATAGGCGGCAGAGTACCTTTTCGCAGGGTAAGGCTCAATGTTACCGCCCCGAAAAGCATATATGCATCGGGCGAACTTGTGGGACTGCGGATTTTCAACAAGGGACTTATTGTAACGAATCTATCTCCCATTAAGGGCGAAAATGCCTCCATATGCCCGGCTCTGCAGGCAGGAATTAAGGTGGGGGACATTATAACGGAAATTAACGGAAAAGTGCCTAAAAGCAGTGAAGAAGTCCCCAAGCTTCTTAAGGAAAATTCGCAAATCAAACTGCTTCACGGAGGACGCGAAAAAGAGATTAAAATAACCCCTGTCCGCGACGCTGATGACGGAATACTTAAAATCGGGGTATGGGTGCGTGACAGTACGGCAGGCGTGGGAACTATGACATATATTAATGAAGAATCAATGACCTACGGTGCCTTGGGACATTCCATAAGCGACAGTGATACAGGGATTCCTTTTGACGTGGGAAGCGGTACTATAGAAAAAAGCCGTGTTCTTTCGCTGACAAAGGGTAAAAAAGGTACTCCGGGGCAGATATGCGGAAGCTTTTCTTCCGAACAGGAAATTTCCGGAACAATTCGGAAAAATTGTGAGGCAGGTATTTTCGGGGACATTTTCCCCCATTCTGATATAGACGGGACCTTATATCCTATCGGCGTTATAAGTCAGGTACACACGGGAAAGGCAAGTATACTCTCCACGGTCGATGACAGCGTAAAAGAATATGAAATCAGAATCCTCAGAACAATGCCCTATCAAAGTGCCACAAAGGGACTGGCAATAGAAATAACCGACCCTGTGCTGCTTCAAAAAACAGGCGGAATAGTACAGGGAATGAGCGGAAGTCCAATCGTGCAAAACGGGAAAATAATCGGTGCCGTCACCCATGTGCTTGTAAACGACCCAACGAGAGGGTATGGGATATTTATAGAAAATATGCTCTCGGAGGCGGGAAAATAAAATGAAATCAGCAAGATTGTTATAGTATAAAGCCCTCCGTTCTGATATAATAAAATCAGAACGGAGGGCTTTAGTTATGAAAAATAATTGTTCATTAACAAAATTCCTGGCAGAAAATATTGAGAAAGAAAATATTATTTCTGAAGTGTTTAAACTTTTTAATGTTGACTGCATTACAAGGTGTCAGTTCAATCCATCTGTTTTAGACAATCTTATTAAGGAATTTAATGAAAATGATGAATGTGATATTTCGATTTTGGAAGAAATTATTACATTTATAAAAGGCGAACAGAAAAAAGCGGAAAATCAGGAGAACGAACTGTTTATAAATATAATAGATCATATCGACAGAACGTATATGCAAGACATCAGCATTGAACAAATAGCAGCAGATTTGCATATAAGCTACTATTATATGTGTCATATTTTTAAAGATAAATTTAATATTTCAATCAATTCATACCGTACGAAAAAGAGACTTGAAAATGCTATGAGAATGCTTGTTGAAAGTAAAATTAAAATTTCTGATATTGCACTGTCTTGTGGCTATAACAATATAAGCTATTTTACCGAAACATTTACAAAACACGTTGGAGTTACGCCAACAGTTTTTAAGAATCAGAACGAAGGTAAGTTTATTCATCCGTTTTACGGTTTCGATGATATACTTATGTCATTAAAAATGGAAAATGTTAAATTTTTGGGAGAAGAAACTAAAAAAATCAAGCAGGATATCCAAACTGTTTCTGTTTGTGTTCCTGATGATAGATTTAAATTTTTACATGAAACTGCTATAATAGAATATCACGGAGTGTTATATGCATCATGGTATCACTGCAAGGAAAAGGAGTTGCAAGGATATACTCCCATATGCGGCAAACGATCTTTTGATTGCGGAAATACGTGGACGGATTTAGAAATCATTTGCGATGATAAAAGTGAAAAGATTATGTATTGTCCACCGGTTTATGGAATATGTGATGATAAATTATATATGTTGGTTAATCAAATGGTTGCCCCTGATCATATACATTCTCTTGATCTGTATATTCTTAATGCCGAAACCGACAAATTTGAATTGTTATGGTCAAGACCTATTCCTTTTAAATTGAATACAAATGTTGTTTTGCTGCAAAACGGAAAGCTTATGCTTCCGGGAAGGGTAGGAGAATTGGACGGATTCCCGAATACACCTGCAGTCCTGATTTCCGATAGTGGAAAAATTGACACAGAATGGAGATTGGTTAAAATTGCAGAAAACGGAACCCTTCCCGGAGGTGTGGAACTTGTTCATCCGGAAATATCTGTTATATGCGCCGAAAATGAACTGTATGTGTTTTGCAGAAATGATAAAAGAAAGGTTCCGTTGGTTTATATCTCTAATGACTATGGAGAGACGTGGAGTGCGCCTTATTCCCACGATATACCCTATGTTGACTCAAAAGTATATTGCGGTAATCTTTCAGATGGAAGATGTTACGTAGTCGGAAATACAGATAGGACCAATCGTAGTAAGCTCTCGGCATTTTTTACAGAAGATAAAAGCATAAACTTTACAAAGGAAATTGTACTTTTTGATATCGATACAAAAATGTGGGGAGCAATGCATTATCCTGCCGCTTGTGAATATGACGGACATTTGTATATCATTGCCACAAAAGCCTATTACAATAACGAAAATCAACGCGGTGCAGAATTATTCAAAATTAATTTAAAAGGTATATAAAATTTGTTGTCCCCTATTGACAACACTTGTGAGCGGCAGCCCAATCGTGCAAAACGGCAAAATCGTTGGTGCGGTTACCCATGTGCTTGTAAACGACCCAACGAGAGGATACGGAATATTTATCGAGAATATGCTCAAAGAAGCAGGCTAAAGCTCTGCTTCTTTTTTACCGTATAGGAATTTGCGTATATTTAATTCGCATGAAGCTGTGTTCGTGCAATGCTCGGGTGCGACGGGGGTGAAGCGGCACGCTTCTTTTTATACAAAACAGACTTGATTTATTTGTGGTTTAATTATATAATATTTTGTAGTGACAAAACAGATGCCAAAGCAAGCGAGGATAGATTCTATGGAAAACAATTTTTCGTATTTTGAAAATAAGGACTGCATATACTTCCCCTGCCATAAGACAGACGGTGAGTTTTTCAACTGTCTTTTTTGTTATTGCCCCCTTTACGCTCTGGGTGATAAGTGCGGAGGAAATTTTAAGTACATAGAGGAGGGGATAAAGGATTGCTCCGAATGTCTTATCCCTCACAAGGAGAACGGATATTCCTATGTGATATCAAAGTATTCCGAAATTGCTGAAATTGCAAAAAAGAAAGAATAACAAATGGGCTTTGAGAATTTTCTCAAAGCCCATTTGTTGTTCTATGGATAAAATATGTAACCGCTAATAAATCGGCACAGCCTCCGGGGGAAAGATTTTTTTCGATAAAGCATTTATCTAAATCCCTTACTTCTTTTAAATCGGGGAAGGGGGATTTGGAGAGAAGCTCCCTTGCCGCACTTTTCGCAAAAACGCTGCCTTCCTCACCGCCACGGCTCAGTACATTTGTATCGTCAACGTTTGCAAATAGGGCAATGAGTGCAAAAACCCCTGCATCGTTTTCGGAATATCCCTCGGACAATGCACTTTCAAAGGTGGGTAAGGAAATATTCTTCACTGAAGGAAATCCATCGGAAACCTCTCCTCGGATACCTCTTATTCCTTTTTCAAGATAAAGTCTGCCGCCAGCGGTGGAATAGTCTATGTTTTGGAAATCGTCTTTGACGGCTTCTTTGCTGATACGACTGCACATCGAAAAAATCTCGTCGGTATGAAAAACACTATTTTCTGCCGCCCAGAGACACCCCAAAGCTCCGCAAATTATTCCCATCGAATAGATTGCACCCTTGTGGGTGTTTATTCCGCTTGTGGCTTCATACATGGCTTGCTGGGCTAAAAGCCCCTCTTGTCGTAGCTTTTGAAAAATTTCATCAGGGTTATCGGCGAAATTCTGCCCGATTTCTACACATTTTTTAAAGTATGGAGTAAGAGTGTTCGCACTTTTAATGAACATATCCAAATCCATATCCTTATGACTGCCGTTATTGTCCATATCTACAAGGCCGGGCTTTGGAGTGGTGCTTGCTTCTTTAATAAGACTTTGTGTTGCTAAGTCGGCAAGCTTTTCCCTGTCTGCTTCTTTAAAATAATCGCAAATTATTTTTTGCGTTACCTCCCGAAGCTCACTTGCACTGTGCAGCCTTCTTGCACTGCAGCCTCTGCCCTCTGCTCCGCATACAATACAGCCCCGTTCCTTTTTCCGTGTAAGCTTTTCTCCGTTTTTATCAATAACGTCCATATCAAAGAGCCTTCCTAAAAGGGAGGCTTCCTCGATTTTCGTGCAAAGCTCTTTCAAAACAGCAGAGTCTTCATCGACTGCCATCAGCATTTCGCATCCGGTGTGGCAAACCTCTATTTTGTCTGCCTTGATTTTTTCCTGCGGAAGCAAAGCTTTAAGCCGGCGTAGCCCCTCATAAAAAGCACGCCCGATAAGGGGAGTATATTTCACCGGTCCGGCAATGTTCATCGTGAAGCAAATCAGAGGACATTTGTATAACGAAAGAAATTCTTTCTGCTTTATAACACGTTCTTCACGAGTGCGAAGTATTTCTTCTAAAGTTACCTCTCTCATAAGCATTACATTATAAGGTCAGACTGCATTTTCTGCTGTGCGTCAAGCTTTTGAAGATTTGCCTCGGCGTCTTTTCCAACACAGCCCACAAGCAGGTATCTTCTGCTGAAGCGGTCATAAATGAAATGGTGAAGCAGATGGAAGTTTTCTATAAGCCCCGTATGGGATACATGAATACGAGGACCTGTACAAAAATGCGACCTTCCGTTGACGTTAATGTGGGTGGCGTCCTCATAAGTAATGGGAATATTTGATGCAATCAGTTCATTTACTTTATTTTCAATTTCTTCAATGTTAAATTCGGGCTTGGTTTCAGGGAAAGAAATTACAAAACCGTGCCTTACATCGTCATGACCGCAACGCTCCATATCGGCAGGGGGCATGCACATTTCGCAAAGGTCCTCCGCACTGTGTGCCATCAGTCTGTAAGAAAGCGATTCGTAGACCTTACTGCGAATTTCATTTGGTTCGGGGCCAAAAAGCGTGGGGCGTGATATTAAAATTTGTTCGCCTACACCGATAAGGAGGTTGGCGTTAAACCCAAGCAAGGGATAAACCAAATCAAAATGCTCTACGATAACTCTTTTTCCGTTCTGCAAGGCTTCTGTAATGGCATCTGCAAGCACGCTCATCTGCGTAAATCCATTTTCAAAACGTATATCCACGTGGTAGGTATGGGGCGTAAAAAATCCTCCGTCCTGCTCCAGAAGCGGAAGCGGACGAACATAAACGCCGTCATCGTCATTTGTAAGCTCAAGCCCGGGGAACATTCCACGCAGAAGTGCACTCTTACCGCTCCCTGCTTCGCCTATAACTCCGATGAGCTTATCGAAGGGAGAAAGATAAAGCTGTGCTAACTGCATTCCCAGGGCATACATACGGTTGTGTCCTCTGGGAGCAAAGTAACTGCTTAAAATATGGCTTTGCTGTCTGTCTTTCATAATTGGCCTCCTATCAGATTGTTTTCTCTTAAATAGTCAAAGGTGGTTTTCGGAAGAAGCTTTTTTGCATCTTCGATATTTCCACTATCTATAAGCTTTCTCACAAGGCTTGCACTGATGGGTGCGTCCCCCTCTCTTTTTCGGGGAATTTCTATCAATGCCACATTATGCTTTGGCAGATTTTTTGCAAGAAGCCTGTTATAGCTGTTAGTAACAGGGCAAAGCGGTTCACTGCCTACATACCTGTGCGTTATCGAAAGCTTAGGGACAAAGTATTTTGTAAATACCTCGATATCAAGCCTGCATTGTACCTCGGAAGGATCTGAGGTTTCTTTAAGAAAATAGGTGGGGAAGGTTGCCGAAGAAATCATGTAGGGTCCTGTGGGGAAAACTGTCACATTGTCAAGGTCGGCTGTTCCTCGCTTCACCATTTCCATTCTGTCCTTTGCACTAAAACGGCTTTGCTCCTCAGAAAGTACAAAAATATACACCCTGTCACACTCTGCGGAGGCTGTTTCGGCAAGGTATCGATGTCCCAGTGTGAAAGGATTGCAGTTCATAACAAGACAGCCCACCTTGCCGCCGCTTTTTTCTACGGGAAGTCCTGCCAAAAAATCATCTATACCGCCTTTTTTGTTTTCCATAAGAAGAACGCTGTCTGTCTGTGCTATGGGATAAAAAAGCAGTGAGGAAAACAGTAGCTTATTTTCAGGCTTGGTATATAAAAACAAATGGGAGTAACCATTTTGGAAAGCCTCCTGCCTGAGCAGTGTAAGCACTGAGGCTGTTAAATCCTCTCCACGATGGTTTTCATCTACGGCGATACACTTTAAAAGATTGCCAAAACGTGAACCGCAGGCAATAATTTCATCGTTTTCCCACACCAGAGCCGTGCTATCCATACGTAAATCGTGGGAAAGATTTGCTTTACTCAGAAAAATCTTCCATTTATTAAGTTTTGAACCCTGAAGTTTTTGTGTAAGCTCAATGTTCATAATCAAAAATCCTTAATGCTTTTATTACCTTTATTATACAATAGGAAATATAATATGCAAAGAAAAAATTCAAAAAAATTTGAAAAAGAATTGCATTTTTGTAAATTGTGTTATACAATATCCTTAAATTGTTACTATAACAATATCGTGAGGAGTGCTTTCATGGATATTTTAAAGAATGCATTTGCAGGAACTATGGAATCCAGCGATGCTTATGTTGAGATAATGCCCGGAGACGGAAAGATTGAAATTCAGCTTGAGTCCGTTGTAAAAGAGCAGTTCGGAGAAGAAATTGAAGCGGCAATAAAAGCCGTACTGGAGGAAAACGAAGTAAAAAGTGCCAATATCCGCGTGGTTGACCGTGGTGCACTTGAGTGCGTTATCCGTGCCAGAGTAGAAACTGCAATCCTTAGAGGAAAGGGGAATGAATAATGCGTCGCAGTATGTTGTTTTTGCCGGGGAATAACCCCAATATGCTGATTAATGCATCCTGCCTTGGTGCAGATGCCGTTATATTTGACCTTGAAGATGCAGTTTCCCCTGCCGAGAAGGATGCAGCACGAATCCTTGTGCGTAATACCATGCGTTATATGGATTTGGGCGGATGTGAGGTAATTGTGCGTATTAATTCCGTAGATACGCCGTATTGGAAAAAGGATATTGATGAGCTTCTTCCATATAAGCCCTCCCTTATGCTGCTTCCCAAAACCGCTACCGGAGAGGACGCACTTATTGCGGATAGTTATATGAACGAGGTTGAAGAAAGATTAGGTCTTGAAAAAGGTGTTACAGGCATCATGCCTCTCATTGAAACGGCGGCAGGCGTGGAAAATGCTTACGCCATTGCATCTGCCTGTTCACGTGTAAAAGCTCTCTTTTTGGGGGCGGAGGACTTGACGGCAGACCTTCAGTGTAAACGCACTAAGGAGGGCAAAGAAATTGAGTATGCAAGATGCCGCCTTGTTGTTGCCGCACGTGCTGCAGGTATTGATGTGTACGATACACCGTTTACCGATGTAAATGATGATGAGGGAATATGGGAGGATGCACGCCTTGCAAAAAATCTCGGATTTACGGGAAAGGCATCTATTTCACCCAGACATGTAGAGGTAATTAACAGTGTATTCAGCCCTACAGCCTCAGAAATTGATTATGCATATGAGGTTATGGATGCAATCCGCCGTGCAAAGGAACAGGGAAAGGGTGCAATAGCACTTCACGGTAAAATGATAGATGCACCCATTGTAGCAAGAGCAGAGCGTACAATTTCTATGGCGCAGGCTTTGGGAATAGACAGGGGGGATATTTGATGAATAAGATTGTAAAATCAATAAAGGAAGCAATTTTGCTGTCTGACCTCAAAGACGGAATGACAATTTCTTTTCATCACCACCTTCGCAACGGAGACTATGTCCTGAACATGGTCATGGACGAAATTGCCCAAATGGGAATAAGAGACCTTACTGTAAATGCAAGCTCTCTCTTTGATGCTCATATGCCTCTTGCAGGGCATATACGAAGCGGCGTGGTAACTACGGTTCAGACCGACTATATTGCCGCACTCTTAGGCAGAGAGTTTTCAGAAGGAATTATGAAAAAACCCGTTCAGTTCAGGACTCACGGAGGGAGACCTGCCGATATTTCCACAGGGAAAACGCCGATTGACGTAGCGTTTATTGCGGCACCTGCCGCAGACCCTATGGGAAATTGCAGCGGCAAATACGGAAAATCAGCCTGCGGAAGCATGGGCTATGCCTTTGCCGATGCAATGTTTGCAAAAAAGACCGTCGTGATTACCGATAATCTCGTAGAATATCCTTTGCAGGACTACTCAATATCGGAGGATTATATTGACTATGTAGTAACTGTAGAAGCAATTGGCGATCCTAAGGGCATCGTGTCGGGTACTACGAAAATCACACGTGACCCTGTAGGCCTTGTAATGGCTGCCAATGCGGCAAAGGTTATAGAAGCATCGGGACTTCTTAAAGACGGATTTTCATTCCAGACCGGTGCAGGGGGTGCGTCCCTTGCGGCGGCAAAGTTTCTTAAGGATATTATGCTCGAAAAGGGCATTTGCGGTTCTTTCGGAATGGGTGGCATTACGGGATATATGGTAGATATGCTTAAGGCAGGGTGCTTTAAAAATCTTTTAGATGTTCAGTGCTTTGACCTTGATGCAGTTGAATCTATTAAAAATGACCCCCGACATATGGAAATTTCTTCGATGCAGTATGCATCTCCCGCATCACGCAGTGCGGCTGTAAACAGCCTTGACGTGGTAATTTTGGGAGCGACGGAAATAGACACGGACTTCAATGTAAACGTGCATACCGATTCCAACGGCTATATTATGGGCGGAAGCGGAGGACACAGCGATACAGCGGCAGGTGCGAAACTTTCTATGATTATTGCACCTATGATGCGAGCAAGGCTTCCCATTGTAACGGATCGTGTTACGTGTGTGTCGACCCCCGGAAAGGACATTGATGTGCTTGTAACTCAGGGCGGCATTGCAGTAAATCCCAAAAATTCCGAGCTTCGCCAAAGACTAATAGATGCCAAACTTCCCATAATTGATATTGAAGAGCTAAAGGCAAAAACGGAAAAAATAACGGGAACACCCCGTAAAATCCCGAAAGGGGACAAAGTCGTGGCAGAGGTTATATGTCGTGACGGAGGAATCCTTGACAGAATCTACAATGTAAAATAAGGAGAAAAGGTATGAGAGAGATAAAGGCTTCGCTTATCACCCAGATGGTAAAAAAGCTTTGTATAGATGCAAACTGCCATCTTGATGATGACGTGAAAAATTGTATATGTAAGTTTCACAGCGAGGAAACCTGGCAGCAAGCGAAAGAAATACTTGAACGTATTATTGAGAATTACGAAATAGCCGATGACAAGAATCAGCCTGTCTGTCAGGATACCGGTGTGGCATGTGTGTTTCTCAAAATCGGTCAGGACGTACATATTGACGGAGACCTTACCGAAGCGGTTAATGAAGGTGTAAGGCAGGGCTATGACGAGGGCTATCTTCGTAAAAGCGTTGTCAGAGACCCTCTTGACAGAGTGAACACGGGCGATAACACCCCTGCTATGCTCTACACAGAACTTGTACCGGGAGATAAAATTGAAATTACCGTTGCTCCAAAGGGCTTCGGAAGTGAAAATATGAGCAAAATCGCCATGCTCCGTCCATCTGACGGAGTAGAGGGTGTAAAGGAATTTGTAGTAAATGCCGTTGAAGCGGCAGGCCCTAATCCCTGCCCTCCCATTGTTGTTGGCGTAGGAATCGGCGGTACCTTTGACAAGGCGGCATACCTTGCGAAAAAGGCATTGCTCAGACCTCTTGACAAGAGAAACAGTGTGGACTTTTACAGAGAGCTTGAAGAAGAGCTTCTTGAAAAAATCAATGCTTTGGGAATCGGGCCTCAGGGCTTTGGAGGAAGAACGACAGCCCTCGCCGTAAATATTGAGCAGTTTCCCACGCATATTGCAGGCTTGCCTGTAGCTGTTAATATAAATTGCCATGTAACACGCCACAAAACGGAGGTGCTATAAATGTCCATTAATATAAAAACGCCTCTTACAAGAGAGAATGCGAGAAAGCTCAGGGCAGGTGACAGTTGCCTTATTTCGGGAGTTATTTATACAGCCCGTGATGCGGCACATAAAAGACTTTGCGAGCTTGTAAAAGAGGGGAAAGAGCTTCCCCTTGATATGAAGGATGCAATTATATATTTTGTAGGCCCCACCCCTGCGAAGCCGTCTCAGGCAATAGGCAGTGCAGGGCCCACCACCGCCTACAGAATGGATGCATACAGTCCCACGCTCATTGCCTGCGGACAGACGGGTATGATTGGTAAAGGCAAACGCGGAGAAGACGTTATTGCCGCCATGAAAAAACACGGAGCAGTGTATTTCGGTGCAATCGGCGGATGCGGAGCACTTCTTTCCAAATGTATAAAGAAAGCAGAGGTTATAGCATATGACGACCTCGGAGCAGAAGCTATAAGACGGCTTGAGGTAGAGGATTTTCCCGTAATTGTTGTAATTGACAGTGACGGAAACAATCTTTATGAAACCGGCAGACAAGCTTATCTTGAAAGTCTCTGATAAATAATTGGTATAATCCCTCTTGACAAAATAACAAAATTTGTTTAAAATGGTATAGAACAATTTTGAAAGAGGTAATTCAGAGTGGAATATAATTTTACCGTTAATCATGAGCTTGATGTGCCTATTTATCAGCAGTTGGTTGATGCAATCCGCACTGCTGTTAAAAAAGGAAATCTTAAATCGGGACAGCAGCTTCCCACTGTGCAGGAGATGACAGGGAAGCTTTCAGTAGCACGGGGAACCGTAAAGCGTGCCTATGACGAGCTTGAAAGAGCGGGGCTTCTGGAAAAGGTACAGGGCAGAGGAACCTTTGTCAGCTACAGAGCGGAAAACAGTGGAAGCCGTAAGGAACAGGCGATGGCGGCTATTGATAAAATGCTTAATTCTTTGGAGGAAATGGGATTTAGTAATACAGAAATAAACATATTTTTAAATCTTAAGCTTCGTGAGCGTTCCGAGGAGGAAGCTAATGTAAAAATTGCAGTGGTTGAATGTAACCCCGAAACGCTTTCGCAGATTTCCGACCAGCTTCGCCATACTCCCGGCGTTGACCTTTATTCCTATATGCTGGAAAGTATTAAGGAATACCCCTATCAGCTAAGTGAGGATTTTGACCTTATAGTGACTACTTCTTCACATGCTGATTACCTTGAAAATGTGCTTCCCGTAAAAAAGAAGCTTGCCCGTATGGCACTTCGTCCTTCGCCCAGATGCTTGTCGCATATAATAAAGCTTCGCAGTGGCACAAAGGTAGGAATAATGAGTTACAGTCCGAGATTCGGGGAGCTTCTTTATGAAGCCTGCATGACATACACAGAGAATGTGGAGGTTTCAGAGCCTGTTGTAGTTTCTGACGGAGGAAGCGGAGCGAGCTATTTAAAGGGTAAAGATGCGATTCTTGTTCCCAAGCATTATAATAAATATTTCGGAGCAGAAATGGTAGATGTTTTGAAAAAGTTCAAGGGTGAGGTTATAGAATGTTATTATGAAATGGACGAAGGCTCACTTATATATCTTGAAGCGAAGATAAAAAGGCTTAGCCATTGAAGGCGGATTCGGATAGCCTACGGAAACTAAAACTTTGTAATAAAAGGGTTGTGACAGAATGAATTTCATTTTGTTATAACCCTTTTTTCTAAAAAACCGCAAAATTCTTAAAATGTTTCTTGACAAAAGGTATATCACATTATATTATATAGGTATAGAACAATTTGAATATGATATAATGAGGTGCAGCTATGGGTAACAAGGAAAAGAAGGTATTGGTCATCGGTGTAATCGGTGCCGATGTTCATGCCGTAGGAAACAAGATTTTGTACCATGCTTTCACGGAGGCAGGCTTTGAGGTTGTAAATCTTGGCGTTATGGTTTCGCAGGAGGAGTATATTGCCGCAGCAATCGAATCTGATGCTGACGCTATTGTAATTTCTTCTCTGTACGGACAGGGCGAGCTTGACTGCCGCGGTATGCGTGAAAAGTGTGACGAGGCAGGTCTTAAAGGTATTCCGCTTTTAGTTGGCGGAAACATTGTCATAGGTAAGCAGAGGTTCGAGGACGTTGAAAAGCGTTTTAAAGCAATGGGCTTTGACAGAGCATTTCCTCCCGGAACGACTCCCGAAACAACCATTGAGGCTCTTTATGAGCTTTTACATATGGACGGTGAGAATAAGTGAAGAGCGTATTGCTGATTGATTTCGGCAGCACATACACTAAGCTTACTGCGGTAGATGTTGAAAATGAAAAAATTCTCGCAACTGCATCATCATATACCACCGTGCAGACGGATATTAACGACGGACTTCAAAGAGCATTGAACCTTTTAAAAGAAAAAACAGGGGAGATAGTCTACGATAAGTGCTATGCGTGCTCTTCTGCGGCAGGTGGCCTCAGGATGGTGACAAGCGGTCTTGTCCCGGAGCTTACGGGAGAGGCGGCAAAGCTTGCTTCTTTAGGTGCAGGTGCAAAGCTTGCAGGGATATACGCATTTGAGCTGACAGATAGCGACCTTGAAGAAATTGAGAAGGCTGCTCCCGATATTTTTCTTTTGGTAGGCGGAACGGACGGCGGAAATAAGGATTGTATCATACATAATGCTAAAATGCTTAGAAAGCTTAATCCGAAATTTCCCATTGTGATTGCGGGAAACCGTAGTGCTGCATCGGAATGTAAAAAAATTCTTGAGGGGTGCGAGGTTTATGTTTGCCCCAATGTAATGCCGAAATTCGGCGTTCTTCAGATAGAGCCTGTGCAGAAGCAGATAAGGGAAATATTTTTAAACCGCATCGTTTGTGCTAAGGGGCTTAGCCGAGTGACAGAGCTTCTCTCCGATATTATGATGCCTACTCCCTCGGCAGTGCTTCAGGCAATGGAGCTTTTGGCAGACGGATACGGAGCAGAGAGCGGAATAGGGCATCTTGTGGCAATAGATGTAGGGGGAGCCACTACCGACGTATATTCAATTGCTGACGGAATGCCTGAGCATATGAATACCGTCTATAAAGGAATCCCCGAACCCTATGCAAAAAGAACTGTAGAGGGAGATATCGGTATGAGGTACAGCCTCTCCGGTATCATAGACGCCGCAGGAATTGACCGCATTTGCACTCTTTCGTCTCTTACAAAGGAAAGGGTTTTGGAGCTTGCGGCTGACCTCAAATCCCATACAGATAAAGTCCCCTGCGGAGCAGATGAGCTTGAACACTTAGATTTTGCACTGGCAGCCTGTGCCGTAGATGAAGCGGTGGGAAGACATGCAGGAACTATTACGGAAACATATACAATGATGGGGCAGACCTTTGTTCAGGAGGGAAAAAATCTGACAGGGGTAAAAAATATTGTGGTAACGGGTGGAAGCCTTATCCACACAAAGAAAACGGCAGAGATTGCAGCTTTCTCCCTTTACTCACCGTTAAAGCCTGCCTCGTTAAGACCTAAAAAGGCAGATGTATGGGTAGACAGAACATATATATTGGCGGCTATGGGATTACTTTCATCGTATTATCCCGAAGTCGCATTACGAATAATGAAAAAGGAGCTTAAGTATTATGAATCTTCAGAACAAAAGAATCAGTGATGATGAATTTAACGCACTCAGACAGGAAGTTCTGACTCAGTGGCCCACGGGTAAGGAGGTAGACCTTGAGGAAGCGGTTAAGTATCACAAACAAATGCCCGAATGCAGAAAATTTTCAAAGAAGCTCTTAGACGCAAAAAGAGACAAACGCACACTTGTACAGCCACGTGCAGGTGTACCCGTTATTGAAGAGCATATCAAGCTGATGCAGTATCTTGAAGAAAAGGGTGAGGCAGACCTTCTTCCCTCAACCATTGACAGTTACACCCGTCAGAATCGCTATGAGGAAGCGGAGAACGGTATTGCCGAGTCGCTCAGACTGGAAAGAGCCATGCTTAACGGCTTCCCTGCAGTAAACCATGGTGTAATGAACTGCCGCCGTGTTATAGAAAGCGTAAACGTTCCTATGCAGGTTCGTCACGGTACGCCTGATGCCAGACTTCTTACGGAAATTACACTTGCAGGCGGTTTCACAAGCTATGAGGGCGGCGGAATTTCCTACAATCTTCCTTACTGCAAAAACATTCCCATGGAGCGTACAATACGTGACTGGCAGTATGTTGACCGTCTTACGGGACTTTATGAAGAAATGGGTGTTTCCATTAACCGTGAGCCTTACGGACCCCTTACAGGAACCTTGGTTCCCCCCTGTATTTCTCATGCGGTAGCAATAATCGAGGCACTCCTTGCGGCAGAGCAGGGCGTTAAAAATATTACTGTAGGATATGGTCAGTGCGGAAATCTTGTTCAGGACGTTGCGGCAATCCGCACCCTTGAGGAGCTTACCGATGAATATTTGCAGAAGTACGGATATAACGATGTACAGGTAACAACAGTTCTTCATCAGTGGATGGGTGGCTTCCCTGCAGATGAAGCAAAGGCTTTCGGAGTAATTTCTTACGGAAGCACTATCGCAGCACTTGCAAAGGCGACAAAGGTTATTGTTAAAACTCCTCACGAAGCGGTGGGTATTCCTACAATGGAGGCGAACGCCGAAGGACTTCGCTGTACAAAGCAGGTTGTAAATATGCTTTCCGATCAGGAGCTTCGTGCAAACAGCCTTGAAGATGAAAAGGAAATCATTCGCCGTGAAACACGTGCCATTGTTGACAAGTGCTTTGAGCTTGGTAAGGGTGATATTGCCGTTGGTACATGCCGCGGAGTTGAAGCAGGTGTGCTTGACGTTCCCTTTGCTCCCTGCCGTATCAATGCAGGCAAGATGCTTCCCTGCCGTGACAATGACGGTGCAGTTCGTATTCTTAATGCAGGTAATCTTCCCTTTGATAAAGACCTTCTTGACTTCCATAACGCCAAGATTGACGAAAGAGCAAAGGCTGAAAAGAGAGAAGCTTCTTTCCAGATGGTTATTGACGACGTTTATTCTATCGGTAAGGGTAGACTTGTAGGAAGACCGAAGTATTGATAAATACGGAATGCGAAAAGAAGGAATCAATGTTGTAGGGGAGGGTTTCCATGCCCTCCCGATTTATGAAAGGATGTTTTTAAAATGAAAATTATAGATGTTGTATGCTCTGCCGGACGTACCGGTTTCTACTTTGACGACCAGCGTGCCATTAAGCAGGGTGCAGGTCATGACGGAGTATTTTATGTAGGTGCTCCTGTAACAGACGGCTTTACCGCAGTTCGTCAGGCAGGTGAATCTATTTCCGTAATGCTTGTTTTAGAGGACGGACAGGTAGCCTATGGTGACTGTGCCGCTGTTCAGTACTCAGGTGCAGGCGGACGTGACCCCCTTTTCCTTGCAAAGGATTTTATCCCCGTGATTGATAAGTACATAAAACCCGAGCTTGTAGGAAAAGAAGCAGACGATTTCAGGGGACTTTGTGCCATGATGGAAGCAATTCAGGTTGAGGGCAAGCGTCTTCATACAGCTATCCGCTACGGTGTATCACAGGCAATCTTAGATGCCGTTGCAAAGGCAACAGGCAGAATGATGTGCGAGGTTGTTGCAGATGAGTATGGTTGCACAGTTTCCGAAACACCTATTCCGATTTTCACACAGTCGGGCGATGACCGCTACGACAACTCCGATAAAATGATTATCAAGGGTGCACAGGTTCTTCCTCATGCTCTTATCAATAATATTGACACAAAGCTCGGAAGAAAAGGCGAGAAGCTTGCAGAATACGTCGCATGGCTTCGTGACAGAATTTTAAATAATCGTACAGACGAAAACTACAATCCCGTAATGCACATGGACGTGTATGGAACAATCGGTGCCGCATTCGGTAACAATAACTATAAGGAAATGGCTGACTATATTGAAGAACTTGGCAAGATTGCAAAGCCTTTCCACCTTCGTATTGAAGGACCTATGGATTGTGACTGTGACCGTGAAACACAGCTTGAGGCTCTTGCAGGTCTTACGGCAGAGCTTGACAGACGTGGCTGTGATGTGGAGCTTGTTGCAGACGAATGGTGCAACACTCTTGAGGACATCAAGCTTTTTGCTGACAACAAGGCAGGTCATATGGTACAGATAAAGACTCCCGACCTCGGCGGTATCAACAACACAATCGAAGCGGTTCTCTACTGTAAGGAAAAGGGAATCGGGGCATATCAGGGAGGTACCTGTAACGAAACAGACCGCAGTGCACAGGTTTGCGTACATTGTGCTATGGCAACTCAGCCCGTCCAGATTCTTGCAAAACCCGGTATGGGCGTTGACGAAGGCTTCATGATTGTGTATAACGAAATGAACAGAATCATAGCAATGAGAAAGGCAAAAAAGGCAACTAAATAAAAAGCATTTATTAAAAAGGCATCATTCCTTGCGGAAGATGCCTTTATTTTCATTGACAAATCCCAAAAATTAGGGTAGAATATAGTACAATGGATAAAAATTGTATTACTTATTGGGAGGAAACCTTTTATGAGAAATCAGGATAAAACAATGGACAAGATTGTCGCACTTTGCAAAGGACGCGGATACGTTTATGCAGGCAGTGAAATCTACGGCGGTCTTTCCAACACATGGGATTACGCTCCTTTGGGTGTAGAATATAAAAACAACGTAAAAAAAGCTTGGTGGAAGAAGTTCGTTACTGAAAGCCCCTACAACGTAGGTCTTGACTGTGCGATTCTTATGAATCCTCAGGTTTGGGTAGCCAGCGGCCATGTTGGCGGCTTCTCCGACCCTCTTATGGATTGTAAGGAATGTAAGGCAAGACACCGTGCAGACAAGCTTATTGAAGATTTCTGCCACGAAAAAGGCGAGGATATCGTAGTTGACGGCTGGAGCAACGAGCAGATGCTTAAATATATTGATGATAACAACATCAACTGCCCCGACTGCGGAAAGCACAACTTTACCGATATCCGTAAGTTCAATCTTATGTTCAAGACATTTCAGGGCGTTACCGAGGACGCAAAGGCTGAAATCTACCTTCGTCCCGAAACAGCTCAGGGTATTTTCGTAAACTTCAAGAATGTTGCTCGTACAAGCCGTAAGAAGGTTCCCTTCGGTATTGCACAGGTGGGTAAGTCTTTCAGAAATGAAATTACGCCCGGTAACTTCATTTTCCGTACAAGAGAGTTTGAGCAGATGGAGCTTGAATTTTTCTGCAAGCCCGGCACAGACCTTGAATGGTTCAAATATTGGAAGGATTATTGCAGAGATTTCCTCCTTACACTTGGCATGAAAGAAGAAAACATTCGTCTTCGTGACCATAGCCCCGAGGAGCTTAGTCATTATTCCAATGCTACAACAGATATCGAGTTCATGTTCCCCTTTGGTTGGGGCGAGCTTTGGGGTATTGCCGACAGAACAGATTTCGACCTTACCCAGCATCAGAACCACAGTGGCGAGAGCATGGAATACATCGACCAGATTACAAACGAGCGTTACGTTCCCTATGTTGTTGAGCCTTCCTTGGGTGCAGACCGTGTGGCTCTTGCATTCCTTTGCGAAGCATACGACGAGGAAGAAGTGGGCGAGGGAGATACAAGAGTAGTACTTCGTCTTCACCCTGCACTTGCACCTGTTAAGGCGGCAATTCTTCCCCTTTCCAAGAAACTTGGCGAAAAGGCTGACGAAGTATACCAGAAGCTTATCAAGAAGTATAACTGCGAATATGACGATGCAGGCTCTATCGGTAAGCGTTACCGTCGTCAGGACGAAATCGGTACTCCCGTATGTATCACAATCGACTTTGATACACTTGAGGACGAGTCCGTAACAGTTCGTGACCGTGATACTATGGAGCAGAAGAGAATCAAGATAGATGAGCTCGACAGTTACATGGCAAATCTTCTTGAGTGGTAAAAGCATATGAGAAATCCGCGTGAAATTGTATACGACAGATTTATAAAACCCTTTGAAGGAAAAGAAACCTCCAATGTGGGCGTAGAACTGGAATTTCCGCTGATAAACAATAATGGAGGCGACATAGATATTCCTTTTGTCGCCTCCATTATGGATTTTATCGGGGAAAAGGGCTTTTCCTGCGTGCTTTTCGGAGTAAACGGAGAAAAGCTTTTTATGGAGAATGAGAAGGGCGATTGCCTCAGCTTTGACAATTCCTACAACAATTTTGAGTTTTCCATGATGTATGGGGACAATCTTTTGGAGATTAAAGACCGCTTTGATTTCTATTATGAAATGGTGCAGGAGTATTTAGCAAGGAAAAACCACGCACTTATAGGCAGAGGAACAAATCCTAACTACAAAAATATCGGCGTAAACCATACGCCTTTCTCCACCTACAATATGGTGCATGAGTATCTTCATAAATTCCCCGGAACTCACAGCTACAACGATTTCCCTGCCTTTATGTCCTCGGTGCAGACGCATTTAGATATACCAAAAGACAACATTCCAAGGGCATATACCCTCTTTTGTAAAATGGATTTCGTCAGAGGGCTTTTATTCGGAAATTCCCCGGATTTTGAGGGGAAGGGTTGGAGAATATTCCGTGACTACCTTTGGGAGCAGAGCGGCTTTGGAAACTCTCCCGAAATAACGGGTAGTGTTGACCGTAGCTTTGATAATATTGACGATATAATTGACTTTTTCCTTGAAAAGGGAATGTTTAACAGAATCCGTGACGGAAAGTATGAGGTTTTTGCTCCCGTTCCCATAAAGGAATATTTCCTGCACGATGATGCGAGGGAGGAAGATATAGAGTGTTATCTTTCTTTCAGAAATGTAGAACTGACAAGTCGGGGAACACTTGAAGTAAGAAGTGACTGTACGCAAAAAGAGGGCAGATTTTTCATGCCCCCTGCGTTTAATTTGGGAATCCTTAATAACATGGGCGAGGCGGAAAAAGCCCTTGACAGCTTCTTTAAAAACTGCAATATTACAAAAACCAATTCCGAAATGCGAAAGCTTGTGAATGAATGCAGGGAGGAAGAAATTGCACCCCGATACATTCTTGACGAACTTTGCGGTAAAATGCTTGAAATTGCCCGAAAGGGGCTTGTAAAACGAGGCAAGGGCGAAGAAACACTTTTGAATATGCAAAAATAATTGGATAAGCCAAAGCTTATCCAAGTTTTTTGCACAGTTTTTGCACCGTCCCCAAACTGTACAGTTTTTCAAGTTTTTTGCACAGTTTTTGCCCCGTCCCCAAACTGTACCCAGTTTTTGCCCCGTCCCCAAACTGTACCAAATTTTTGTTATTTACACTGTCTACTTGACAGGGCGGGGTTCAAAGTTAGATTTTTAGAAAAAAATTATATAAAATTAATAAGTTTTTATAACCAACATATAAAAATCAGTGTATAACTATATTAAGAATCATTCTAATTAATGTAGAGTGATTCTTTTTTTATTGTTAAATAAAAACCTTATAAACAAACATAAGTTGTTTATAAGGGGATTTTAAGTATTTTTTAATTATATATAGAAGAAGTTGGTTAGGCTACTTTTTATCCTTTTTAGGAAGATTGTCAATGGCATATTCACAACATTGAACTACAACTTGATTAAATGATATGTCTTGCTCTGCTGCAAGTTTTGCTATTTTATCAATTAATGTATCTGGCATTCGTATAGTTCTATTTGAACTTGTAGGCTTTTTTATAATAAAATCCATAATAAACATACTCCTTTCAGTAACTATATTTTACACTATTATACAATTTAATAATATAAGCAAAATAGCAATTAAATTTATAGTTAAAAAATAGTTGCAAATTTTATCGGTATATGTTATAATAACCATATCGTTTTATTAAGGG
>JAZQAB010000007.1:0-7530 GCA_045545055.1 Clostridia bacterium
ATTAATAAAAATGTAATAGAAACGTAATTAAATTGTAATGGTTTTTAACAAAGTAATGTAATATAATAAATCACGTGTTAAAAAGAGAGAAAACATGTGGAAAACCGCATTTAAAATTACTCTAAAATTGCGCATAAACAGAAAGGATAAAAATGATTATATTAATAGGACATGCGATGCAATAGCGAATAATATCGTTAATTAATATGATTATAAAAATAAAATTAAGAACTAATTATTATTATACCATAATTTATATAAAAATGCAATAAAATTAAGACCACAGAATCAAAAGAATTCTATGGTCTATAAATCACTTTATCTGTTTTTAAATAGTAGGAGCTTTAATTTTTCGATAAATTCTGCAATATCTTCCATTGCCTGTACAAACATCATTTTATGCGGCGATAATACTCTGCAAGATTATTACTGTAAGTCTTACAATATAAATGTTTTTTCGGTATATTCACTTAATTATACGCCTTTATTCTACCATCAGAGATTTCAATAATGCTGTCACATTGATTAGCAATATCAAGGTCATGAGTAACAATAATAACTGTATGTCCTTTTTCATTTAGCTTATGGAACAAATCCATAATTTCAGCAGATGTTTGTGTATCCAATGCACCTGTAGGCTCATCGGCAAGTATAAGACTTGGATTATTCACAATAGCCCTTGCAATTGCAACTCGCTGTTTTTGTCCGCCTGAAAGCTTGTTGACGGATTTTTCTGATAAATTGTCTAAACCAACAGCTTTCAGAGCTGTTATCGCTTTTTCACGCAGTTTTTTCTTATTGAATTTCCCTTTAGAAAAATATAGAGGCAGCATAACATTTTCAACTACTGAATACGACTCGATTAAGGCAAAATCCTGTAATACTATACCCACATTTTTATTTCTGAAAAAGGAACTTTGTCTGCTATTCATTCTGCTGATTTCTTTATCCATAAATTTATATGAACCTTTTTCAAACGTATCAATACATCCGATAATATGAAGTAATGTAGATTTTCCGGAACCTGATTTTCCGATTACTGCCGTCATTGATCCTTTTTCAATTTCGATCGTAACATTATGCAGAGCCTCAAACGCATCATTTTTCTTGTAATTGTAGGTTTTATATAATCCTTTTATTTTAACCATTAATAATTCCCCCTTATAATATCTACAGGAGTTTTTCTTCTCACTACTGCTGAAAGAATTATCAAATTCAGCAGAATTATGATAAATATGATAATTGCTGTTATTACAATATTATTCATACCAAATGAAAGACCTAAATACGCCGACAAATTCATTAATTTGAAAATTCCAAAAATAATCGATGTAATTGAAACTGAACTTATCATTATTAAAGCATTATAGGCAAAAAGAATCTTTATACAGTCATTCCAGTTCATTCCGCACAAAAACATTGTTCCGTAATTTTTCATTTGCTGCAAGGTATTTATAGCCGTACTGCTCATAAAACCAATCATTATAACAACGAATGTGCAGACTGCAATCGGGATAAATTTCTTTAGAATATCATTAATTGAGTTTTCTGTGCGTTCCTTGATTTTGCTTAAACGTATTCCGCATTGATAATTGTTTTTCAGCAATTCTTCATTATATGTGGTATTTTCAGCTGTAGGGTTTACATCATATGCAATAAATGATTTATTAGTATTATCAGTTTCAATTCCTGTTTCCGAAAATTCGCTGAAACTCATAAACAATTCAAGACATTCTTCTTCGGGAGAATAGTATTTCAGGCTGTATTTTCTATAAAAATTCTCAATCCCCTGTGATGTACTCCATTGAAGAAAACAGGGAATATAACAAGGGTCTGTAAGTATTCCGCTGATTTTTACACTATTGGCAAGAGGTAATTTTATTTCATCTCCCGATGATATACCAAAATTATTTGGTGCAGCGATACACACAATATCTTTCGGGGAATCAATTTGCCATTTCCCTGAATTTACAGGCAGTTTCATATTATTCAGTATTTCATCGGGACATATTGTAATATTAACAGGTACATTCCTGCCATTTAATGTAATTAACGATGAATAACTGTACATTTTTATAAAATCAAGTTTGCCTTTCATTTGAGATGAAAGCGGTTCTCCGGTATTTTCATCATAATCAGATACTATATACCACCCTGTATTGCTGAGAATATCACTATATGGTTTATAAAGCATATTCCTGTTATTGTAACTGCCGATTATCAGATTAACACCTACAAATACAACAATCATTTCAAGAATCATAAGCAGATTGATTTTAATATTGTCACAAAATGAAATCAAAGCAAATCTGAAATATTTCATATTTATCCCCCTTTCCGCATTTCATTGGCGGATTTTTTCATCAGAGAAGAAAACATAACACTCAGCAAAATAATAATTGTAACTATGTAAGCTACTCCAAGAAGAAGATACAATTTGTAATTATAAAGATTTTCAGCAGCAGGATAAACAGCTATCAGATATGGGCTGATTAATTCCATTGCAAAAACAGCAATTATCAGACATAATAGTGATATTATAACAGATTCGGCTGTCATAAGGCTTACTGCCCTTTTATAAGAACAACCGCATATAATATATGAGGATATCATTTTTTTACGTTTTATGAAAAGATAACAATAGCAGTAACTGAGGTTAATTGCAACTATAAGTATAATAAAAAAAGATGATATTATCATTGTTCGGTTAAACTGTACAGTCATTAAGTCGGGAATTTCAGGTGTTTGTATATTGGCTTCAGGGAAAAGTGTACTCATTAGTTCGTTTATTTCGTTTACAAGCTCTTTCGTCGGAACAGATGTAAGTTCAACACGGAAGCTTGTAGCTATAAAATTCTGAGGTGTATTTTTCAACGGAATTGTTATATCACCGACATAATTTCCTTTTTCAACAATTGTATATTCAGTATCGCCAAGTGTAATAATATCATCTTTATTTTTATTACTGAAATAACCTTCGTCACCAATAGCGGCAATTGCTTCGCCGTTAAGAAGCTGCTTTTCTGTAAAAACAAAGTCATCATTTGCTTTTTTTACTGCTGTATACCTTATGGGTACATCTTCTGAAACTACCCCGCCAATTCGACAATAACCTATCTGTTCCTGAGGAATTAATGAAAGAATCCTTTCAGTCTTTTTCTGAAAATCAACTATTTTATCACATTTGCTGTAATCAGTTTTTCCCGCATTGTCAAAAGTAATACCAACAGAATATGCTTCAAAATACATAGTACGTATATCAATTTCTTTCTGTTCATTCCGTGTGTTAGCTATAGCAGCTATTGCAAGAAATATTGCAAGACACGCAGCAATTTGTGATATTATGAGGATAAATATAAATAATCGTTGCTCTTTTATAAGCTTTTTTATATTCAAAATAATAAGGCTGAATTTCATAATTATTCACCTCTAATCAGCTGTACTTTTCAATCAACACACTTTTTACACTCTCCAGAATTTCAAGTGCATTTTCATCAGAAGTAAAAAACTCATTATTTCCTGTATTTCTGAATTTATTATCCGTCAAAACGGCATTATCACGATTAGAATAGGAGAAAATGGCAGACATAAGACAAGGAACTGTTTTGTATACAGGTTTATCCTCAATTTTCTTATCAAGAAACACAAGATATTCTTCGCTCTCGTTCATAAGATTAACAAATCCCATATTAATTCCGTCGGTATCATTTAAATCCCAGAAAATAGTTGAAGAATTTCTGAGGATTTCAATTTCTTCCCCGATTTGCAGATCGTCACCCTTATATATCTCCAGAATTTCCACAGGTTCAGTATAGCATAAAAAGGAGAATCTCACTTTGTCAGTAGGAGTAACTTTAAGAATATACCTGCTATTGTCTTCAAGGCTGTTTTCCGCATATTCTTCTATATTTAAAGCAGTATTCTCGCTTAATAAGCCAATTTCAAAATTGTCGAAAGGTTTATCCTCTTGACTTATATCTGTGAAAGACTGACGGCATATAAGACCTGCTCCAATAGGAAGTGCAGTCATAAGGGATATAACAGATACAAATAGCTTATTCATAGTCTTTACCTCCCACGATTTTTCCACCGTCCATATAGTATACTCTGTCCGCAAGAATTTCAATATCCTCTTTGTTATGACTTGCAATAAGAACCAAAGCTCCACGTTCTTTTTCTCGGAGAATAATATCCCGAATCAGCTTTACTCCCCTTTCATCAAGGGCATTTGTTGGCTCGTCAAGCATTATTATATCGGGACTTTCCATAATCGCCTGTGCAATAATCAACCTTTGTTTCATACCAAGAGAATATTTTCTCACAGGACGTTTATCATTTGGATCTAATCCTACATCTGATATAGCTTTTGTAATTTCTGTATCGGAGATTTTTTTATTTATATCTGCCAGTAATTTCAAATTTTTAATTCCCGAAAATTCATTGTAAAGCCCTGCATTTTCAATTATAAGACCTATGCTCGGCGGTACGTTTATATCCTTATGTAGCACTTTTCCGTCAATCGTAATTCTGCCGCTGTCAATGTGCATTAGTCCTGACAATGCTCTGAAAAGCATAGTTTTTCCACAGCCGTTTCTGCCAACAAATCCATATATATTGCCGCTTTCAAGCTCAAGATTAATATTATCGAGAATTATTCTCTTTTTTATGGTTTTGACTATATTTTTTGCGATGAGTTTCATACATTCACCCTCCCGTTTCCTTATTTGTGAGAATAAAATCTGTTTTCTCAATGATTATCATTCCTGCAAATGATATAATTACATCAGCTATAATCAGCAATATTACTGATAAATTCAGATCGAAATCAATGCCATATATATTTATCAGATTATCAATTTTTTTATTTTTGCTGCTATGCCAGAATAATATCAGATGTGAAAAAGGAATAAGTTTCATAAGCCTTACACTATCAGTATTTCCTTCATAAATATTATAAAGCTTCTCCTGAAAAAATACATAGCAGGAAATGAAAAACATCTGTATTCCCAGCGATATTGCAAATCCACCGTTGCTTCTGAAATAAAGGGCTGTAAGATTTAATAACAATGAGAAAAAATAATTCCACAGTGAAAAAATCACGATGTAATACAAATACAGACACAAGGATTCTATGAAATTATGATGTATATCAGCCGAAAATTCCATTACAGTAATAAAACTCAAAGATAGAAATATAAAATACACAGCGCTGTCAATGTAAAGATGTGCAATCTCTTTTAAATACCACTTTTTTCTGTTGATACAGCGTGAGAAATAATAAACCGAACCTGTGCAAAAATGCCTGTACAACTCAATACCCGAAATCACCTGAAATATAACTGACGGAAAAAAGCAGAGCATAATTTTTCCGATATATGATGCATTTCCCCCACAAAGTGCGAATTCGCTGAAGCTCAGTTTTAATACAATATCACTCAAAAGCATTTCATTCGCAGTTCCTGTATAAATTATGCCATAAAACAAACCGAACACAACTGCGAATATAATATATTTCCAACGCTGCATTATATCGCCTCTTTTCCTTTATATCGGGCAATGGCTATTGAAATCAGAAATAATACCAATGATATCATCGGGAACAGAAAATCAAACTTTTCGCTTGCATCAAAGGACATAAGATAAAAAACATAGTTCATTGGAAAGTTTATTTTGCTTCCAACTGCACTTAAAAGAGTCAGTATAAGATAAGCAGGAAGCAGAGCAAGAATTTTGTATTTCATAATATTTGTCATTGATAATCCGACGGTAAATGCTGCAAATGAAGCTGAAACCGAAGAAAACATAGCTATATAAACGATGTAATAAAAATACGGATTCGCTTTCCACAAGGATGAAAGCCAGTATTTTTCTACCTGTTCGTGATACGTCGGGTCAAAAGTAGAAAGGTTACTTTGGTCGCCTATAGCTTCAATCGGAAAGGTAATTATATTCAGTATATACTCAAAAAGCTGCGGAAGTGCAAAGACAATAAATGTCATTATAAACACCGCTATGATTTTTCCGTAGTAATAATTCCTGTTTCCGAATTTTGAACGGAGATATACTTCTGTGCCGTTATCTTTATCCTTTAAAAATGAAAGAGATGCAGGGAATGCGAGCAATATAGGGAAATACTGCATAAAATAAAATCCCCATTTGCCATAGGTATTAAGCATCGTCATTTTCATAGGGTGAATCAATCGGGTAATATCGTAGCCGTAAAAATCACGTAGATTTTTTGCAAAATTGATTACTATAAAAGCATATATCACCGCAATTGATAAAATAAAAATTTTATGCTTTGATATTATTTTCATTTGCGTTTTAATTGACCTGAACAGCATAAAATCACCTCCTGCATTCAGTATATCACTTCATTTTTATATAGTCAATGACATTAAGAAAGTGTTAAGATAAAGAAGTTGAACTTTAAGAAAATTTTAAGAAAAAGTCATACAAAAATATAGATGAAAATTGATAAAGCTGTTTTTGAGGGCTAAACTGCTGTCGTATTTCTTCCTCGGTATATTCAGAATTTATAAATCCCACACATCTATTTAGCGTTATGGAGAATTTCTCTATTTTATCAGCTAAATATTCCAATCCTGCTCATCATAGTTTGGTTTGTATTGACAAAAAGCGTGTACCGCATTGCAGTACACGCCCGTTTAATTTAATCCAATTTTCAGCAACAAAATAAGTTCATCAGTAAATCTGTAATACTGTTTTATTGTTTATAAAACAACAAATTGGTTATTGTCTATCGTTATCAACTCGACTTCATCACCAATGAACTTTCTGCACATCTGAATTTCTGCTAATCCTCTCATATCAAAATGACAAAGTACATACTTATCTGTTAGTCCAAGTGCAGAAAAATCGCCATTATCAATATGGTTATTGTCATCAAAGTTTTTGACATATTCAATATTTTGACAAGCCAGATACGCCCCTGCTGAAAATCCAAGATAATCAGCACCATTTTCTATTTGATTTTTTATAAATTTATCAAGATTGAATTTTTTCACTTTATACAACAGCTGAAAAGTATTTCCACCAAGAACAACAATATATCTGAATTGTTGATTCTTTATTTCATCGGGATTTTCCTCATCAAATACAATAATATCAGCTTTATTAAAGCCCAGCAATGAAGCAAAGTATTTTTCCTTTTCTCCTGTTTCAATTCCAAACATTGTTGCAAGTGGAATTATAAGCATCTTTCCCGTTTTATCTGTTATTATCTTTTCTAATTTTTGTCTTGTTTCAGGTGAACTAAAACCACAAGAACCTAATACAAGCATATTTGCACCTCCTCAAAACGGATAATCTTCATCAAGATTTGTAATAAATCTATGTCCGTCAAAATCGTTACGTTTCTTTTCAAACAGCAATCTCAATATTTCAGCTGCCTCATAGGAGGATAACGGAGCAGGATTATCTGGCTTTCCGTCAGTACGAATCCAACCGGGATGAATACAGAAGATATTTATAGATTTATCGCCCTTAAATGTATTTACGAGATTCATA
>JAZQAB010000008.1:0-6352 GCA_045545055.1 Clostridia bacterium
TAGTCACAGGAACATTTGATATGTATATCATAGAAAACCCTCCAACATTATGGTTGTTTCTATTATATACATTCGCTTTATCTTTTCAAACTGTGCACTTTTATATTAGAATTTCTGTGTACTTTTATTATACAATTTATATATCTGTTTATATTATAATCCAATTATTGATTTTTGTCAATAAAAATTACTAAAAAAGGCAAGACCTTAAACGGTTATGCCGAAGATGTTTTATTCTTTAAAATAACACGACTTTTGACGGTGCGTGTTATTTTTTTGTGGAAATAACCGTAAAACACCCAAAAAACATGAAAAATTGTGTAAAATTGCCTAAAATCGACGTAAAAATTCTCGCTTTTTTTGGTTAAATTCCCCTAAAATCGTTTGACTAATGGAAATATATTTGGTAAAATAATAAAAAGAGAAAAAATATCAAGCGGAGGCGTATTAATGACAACTAAGAAAAAAAAGACAGTTAAGAACGAAAATCCATTTATATCAACCCTTCAGCTTGCTCAGTTTAATAACGGAACGAATTTCAGAGCTTACGAATTTATGGGAGCCATTCCGTCAGAGATTTACGGCGAGCGTGGGTATAGCTTTGCCGTGTGGGCACCCAATGCCAAAAGCGTAAGCGTTGTGGGCGATTTCAACGGCTGGGATACTACCATGCATCCCATGAATCCGCAGGGAAGTTCGGGTGTGTGGCACTGCTTTATTAAAAATGTGAAAGAGGGGCAGTGCTATAAATTTTATATAGAAGCAAAAGACGGCACTTCTCTTTACAAAGCAGACCCCTATGCCCGTCTTGCACAGCTACCGCCCGAAACGGCATCTGTCACATATGATATTTCCGGTTTTAAATGGACTGATGAAGGCTGGATGAAGAAAAGGTCGGAAAGCTCCCCCTACTCAAAGCCCATGCTGATTTATGAAATGCATCTGGGCAGTTGGCGTACGAAGAGTGACGGCTCACTGAAAAATTATACCGAGGCGGCAGACGAGCTTTGCAGTTATCTTAAAGAAATGAGCTATACTCATGTGGAGCTTATGCCACTTACGGAATTTCCCTTTGACGGAAGCTGGGGCTATCAGGTGACGGGTTATTTTGCCGCTACCTCACGCTACGGCACTCCGAAGGAATTTATGTATTTTGTGAATAAATGCCATGAAAACGGCATAAGTGTTATTATGGACTGGGTTCCGGCACATTTTCCCCGTGATGCTCACGCCCTTGCAAAATTTGACGGTACACCTATATACGAATACCCCAATCCCCTTAAGGGCGAGCATAAGGAATGGGGGACGCTGGTCTTTGACTATGGCAGAGAGGAAGTAGTTTCGTTCCTCCTTTCAAGTGCATTTTACTGGCTTGATATGTTCCATATAGACGGACTTAGGGTAGATGCTGTTTCAAGTATGCTCTATCTTGATTACGGCAGACAGGAATATATGCCCAATAAATACGGCGGTAAGGAAAATTTAGAGGCAATTGAGTTTTTGCAAAAGCTTAATGTGCTTGCTTTTGAGCATTACCCGAATATCCTTATGATTGCCGAGGAATCCACGGCATGGCCGAAGGTGACCAAGCCTGTGAGCGACGGCGGACTGGGATTTAATTTTAAGTGGAACATGGGCTGGATGAATGATATGCTCCGCTATATGAGCATGGATCCCTATTTCAGACGGGATAATCACAACCTGCTGACCTTTTCCATGATGTATGCATTTTCCGAAAACTATATACTGCCCTTGTCCCATGATGAGGTTGTGCACGGAAAGGGCTCTCTTATTCAGAAAATGTCGGGGCTTTACGGGCAGAAGTTTGATTCTCTGCGTGCATTTATGATGTACAAGATGGCACATCCGGGTAAAAAGCTTCTGTTTATGGGCGGTGAGATAGCTCAGTTTATAGAATGGCGTTACTATGAACAGCTTGAATGGAATCTGCTTGATATGGAAAAGCATAGAGAGTACCATGAATTTATGAAAGAGCTTAACCGCTTTTATAATGAGAACAAGCCCTTCTGGGAAATCGAGGATAGCTGGGACGGCTTTGAATGGATAAATGCCGATGACCGTGACAGAAGTGTGGTTTCATTTGTAAGGCGTGGTAAGAAAAAAACCGACGAGGTGATAGTTATTTGTAACTTCACCCCCGTTGAATATAAGAACTATGTTGTCGGAGTACCCAGACAGGGAATATATGCCGAGGTGCTTTCAAGTGACAGTGCAAGGTTCGGTGGAAGCGGTAATAAAATCAAACCAATTTCAGCTAAGAAAAAGCCTCAGAACACAATGCCCTACAGCATCGAGGTTAATATACCTCCCATGAGTGCATTGTACTTGAAGAGAACCCGGAAGCGTGCCGCTTCACCCACTTCGCGTACCAACTGAATTTAAATTCGACAAATGTTGCTCGCAAAAAAACAGAGGTTCCTACACAAAAAATAAAGTTAGTACCTAAAAGAGAGGAAGGATTTTTAATGAAAAAAGCCGAGTGTTTAGCAATGATACTTGCCGGCGGACAAGGAAGCCGACTTGGCGTGCTCACAAAATCAGTTGCAAAGCCTGCTGTACCCTTTGGAGGAAAGTACAGAATTATAGACTTTACTTTAAGCAACTGTATTCATTCAGGGATATATACGGTAGGCGTGCTTACGCAGTATCAGCCCCTTGAACTCAATACTTATATAGGAAGCGGACACCCCTGGGATCTTAATAGAAATTCGGGCGGTGTGTATGTGCTTCCGCCGTATCAGAGTGCTGAGAAGGGTGAGTGGTACAAGGGTACTGCCAATGCCATTTATCAGAATATCGAATTTGTGGATAAGTTTAATCCTGAGTATGTGGTAATTCTCTCGGGTGACCATATTTATAAGATGGACTATGCAAAAATGGTAGAATACCATAAGGAAAAGAATGCCGATGCAACCATCGCAGTTATAGAAGTGCCATGGGAGGAAGCAAGTAGATTCGGTATCATGACAGCAGATGAAAACGGAAAAATCGTTGAATTTGCGGAAAAGCCGAAGGAGCCTAAGAGTAATCTTGCCTCAATGGGTGTTTATGTATTTACATGGGAGGTTCTTAAAAAGTATCTTCAAAGCGATGAAAAAGACCCCCAAAGCTCCAACGATTTTGGTAAAAATATTATCCCCACAATGCTGAATAATGGGGAAAATATGTGTGCCTACGCATTTGACGGCTACTGGAAGGACGTGGGTACGGTTCAGAGCCTTTGGGAAGCAAATATGGACATTCTTGCTGACCCCCCTGCATTTGACCTGCATGATAACAACTGGAAAATATACTCAAGAAACCCCGTTAAACCGCCTCATTATATTGCTAAAGGTGCATCGGTTAAGAACTGCTGTGTAACCGAAGGCTGTAATGTTATGGGCAGTGTAAGGCACAGTATCCTTTTTGAAGGTGTAACGGTGGAAAAGGGTGCAGTGGTAGAAGATTCCATTGTGTTCCCCGGAAGTATTATCCGAGAGGGTGCTGTTGTTAAAAAGGCTGTAATAGGTGAAGAAGCCGTGATAGGTAAGGGTGCGGTAATCGGTGATGAAAGTACTGACAGCAGTAAGTACAGCAGTCCTTATTGTACAGGAGGAATTTCACTTATTGGCGGAGGCATAACAGTTTCAGACAATGAAAAAATCGGGGTAAATTCCATGATTGTTGAATCAACACAGAAGGGGGAGAACTAAGATGAAAGATATGATGGGTATCGTTATGGCGGATAGCAGTGAGCTTAGACTTAATGAGCTTACTGACTTAAGGTCGGTTCCTGCACTCCCCTTTGGCGGAAGGTACAGACTTATTGACTTTATTCTTTCAAATATGGTTAATTCGGGAATTATAAATGTAGGTGTTGCTACCAGCATCAATTATTCCTCTCTTATGGACCATTTGGGAAGCGGAGCACCGTGGGATCTTAACAGAAAAATATACGGTCTTTTCATGCTTCCTCCTTATGTAAGAGGCGGTGTAAGTGATATAAGTGCAGGAAGCGTTGATCAGCTTTACGGTGTGCTTACCTTCCTACGCAGAAGCCGTCAGAAATATGTGCTTCTGGCATCGGGAAGAACAGTCTGCAATATGACCTTTGATGCGGCACTTAGTCAGCATATAGAAAAAGGTGCAGATATCACCGTTATATATCAGGACAAAAAGGGAAAGGATGAGCAGCTCAGCCGCAGTACCGTCTACGAGGTTAATGATGACGGCAGGGTAACCGGCATGGAAACAGAGCCGCATTTCCCCAAAACCACACTTCAGGGTATGGGAATGTTTATTATCGGAAGACTTAAGCTTATCGAGCTTATTGAAGATGCTTACGCAAGGGGAAGTCACGACTTTGTCCGTGATCTTGTTCGAGATGCCGTAAATACGCTTAATGTTTTTGGTTATGAGTATAAGGGATTTGTGGGCACTGTAGACAGTGTGCGTTCCTATTACCAAGTAAATATGAAAATGCTTGATGCTGATATTCGCAAGGAAATTTTCGGCAGTGAAAACCGTATCTATACAAAGGTAAAGGATCAGGTTCCCACTCAGTATAAAGAATCGGCACAAATTTCCGATTCTCTTATTGCAGATGGCTGCGTAATCGAGGGAACGGTGGAAAATAGCATTATATTCAGAGGAGTTCATATTGCAAAGGGTGCTGTGGTAAAAAACAGTATCGTTATGCAAAACAGCGTCATCGAGGAAAACTGTGATATTGAAAATACGATTATTGATAAGGAATGTACTCTCCGTGCTTCCAAGAGGCTCGTTGGTCAGCCCAATTATCCCGTTATTCTTCCCAAGAGGACACTTCTTTAAGTTAAGAAAGGACAAAATATATGAAGGTTTTATTTGCCACAAGTGAATGTGTACCCTTTGTTAAAACGGGCGGTCTTGCCGACGTTGTGGGTGCACTTCCGAGTGAACTTTGTGCCCAGGGGTGCGAAGCAAGGGTAATCCTCCCCAAGTATGGGAAGATTGCTCAGAAATATAAGGACGAAATGCGATATATCAGCAACATTTATATAAAAATGGGCTGGCGTAGTCAGTACTGCGGAGTCTTTGAGCTTAAAATAGGAGAGGTTATCTATTATTTTGTGGATAACGAATTCTATTTCGGCTCCGACACCATCTACGGAGAAATGGCAGAGGATATTGAACGCTTTGCATTTTTTGACAAAGCCGTGCTTGCCCTTTTGCAGGTGGTGGGTTACTGGCCGGAGGTTATTCATTGCAATGACTGGCAGACAGGTATGATTCCCGTGCTTCTGCGTGCACATTACAACTGTGATGAGCGTTATAACAGAATTAAAACGGTTATGACCATTCATAACCTAAAATTCCAGGGTGTGTATGATAAAAAGACAATTGCCGATGTCTGCGAGCTTCCCGACAGCTATTTCACAGACGATAAGCTGGAATTTTATAAGGATGCAAGCTTCCTTAAGGGTGGATTGGTCTACGCCGACTTTATTACCACGGTGAGTAAGACATATTCCAGAGAAATTATGACAGACTATTTCGGGGAGAATCTTAACGGACTTCTCAGTGCAAGGAGTGCCAGCGTAACAGGTATAATAAACGGCATTAATTATGACGAATGGAACAGTGCAAAGGACACCTTCATTGAGCATAATTACGATGCCAGAAATGTTGTTTCAAAGAAAAAGGCAAATAAGCTTGCACTTCAGAAGCAGTTTGGTCTTGAGGAAAACCCCGACAAATTCTTAGTCGGTATGGTAACAAGGCTTACAGGGCAAAAGGGGCTTGACCTTGTAGAATGTGTTATGGATAACATATTTGAAAACGGCGATGTTCAGATGATAGTCTTAGGAACAGGCGAGGGTCAGTACGAAAATATGCTCCGCCATTTTGAATGGAAATATAAAGGCACACTGGCTTCTCTCATTATGTTTGATAATGCTGTAAGCCATAAGATATACGCAGGCTGTGATGCGTTTCTGATGCCGTCACTCTTTGAACCCTGCGGTCTTAGTCAGATGATTTCCATGCGTTACGGAACACTTCCCATTGTTCGTGAAACAGGAGGACTTCGGGACAGCGTAGAGCCTTATAACGAATATGAGAACACGGGAACAGGCTTCAGCTTCGCAAACTATAATGCACATGAGATGCTTGGAATCATGAATTATGCAAAGTCAACATACTATAATAATAAGAAATCATGGCAAGCTATGGTAAAAAGAGCAATGAAAGCTGATTTTTCATGGCGAAATTCAGCAAAAGAATACATTGACGTATATAACAGATTGTAGTATAATGTAGGGTATAGGGTTAAAAATAACCCTATACCTATTTTATTTTTGTAAAAAACTTG
>JAZQAB010000009.1:0-10538 GCA_045545055.1 Clostridia bacterium
CTTTGACTCAGTTTTACATAATATTTTCCAGCCAAGGAGCCGTTACTCTTATAACGCAGACCGTTATCTTCCTCCTTGCCGCCTTTCATGTTGTATCTTATCTGAAGGGAGTTATTCTCGTCTTCTTTATTTTCGTCCCAAAAAGCAGTATCAATTTTGCTGATTTTTCCGTCGGAATTTACATCGAAAATGATACCCTGTGTTACATACTCTCCGACCAATCTTCCGTATTCCGCGTTTTTAAATTTATTTTTGACTTCTGTTTCCTGACTGCTTACCTTATATGATTTTCCGTCGATTTTCACCTTATCAGCCAAGTCGTAAACTACGTATTTTTCGCTTCCTTCAACCATGACTGCCATCTGAAGCTTGCTGCTGATGGAGCTGCCCTTATTTCCCATTGTAAGGAAGTAGCCCTTTACACCGTTCGTCTTTGTGGGGTTGAAGCCGACTATGCTGCCAAATGCATCAAGGAGGAATGTACCGCTTGCACCAAGGTCAATATAATCCCACCAATATTCATCAATTGAATCAGCTACATTTCTGTGATGATTTCTCGTTTTGTATTCGCTGCCGTTGATTGTAAGAATTTCATCATCTGTTCCGAGATTTTCTGCGGCTGAAATACTTCCGGTAATTTTCACGGTGGAAAGAATTGCATTTACAAGCACACCGTCATAGGATATTGCCACAGAAAGAATATCGTCTGTATTTAAGGCAGAAAGCTCTACTTCCTTTCCGCTTGCATCTCGGATTGTGTATTCCTTTCCTTTAAGCTCAACAGCGTTGTTATAAGAATCATACTTATCGTAGATAACCTCTTCTTCCTGCTCTACAGAATAGACGGTTACAGTTTTATATGCCTTTATAACAGCGAGGCTGTCGCCTACAAGAAGTATACTTCCGCCGTCAGCATTAAGGAGGTCGGGAGAAACGCTTCCCGATGCGATGTACTTACCGTTATATATTACCTTTGCTTTTGAAAAGCTTTCCCTTGCAAAGTTGCCTTTTCCGTTTTCATAGGTAAAGGTAACGTTTGATGCATCCTGTCCTGTTCCGGTAATATCGCAGAGGTTTATCTCCTTAATATCGTACTCTTTGATACCCATGTAAAGGAGCTTATCCTCGTGCTTTTCATAATAAGCTTTCACACGGTATCCGAGGAATTCATTGTAAGGCTCAAATGTAAGCTTAAGCTCTTTTCTGTTATCAATCATAATTGTGCCTTCCTTGCCCGCATTGGGGTCGGTAAGACCTGAATACTCATTTGCGGTAACAATGCCCTCTATTACCTGTGCATTCCAGTACTCGGTGAGTATTGTCTTGCTTGCATCAAAGGTATATTCCGCAGTGCCGTTTGAGCTATAGGAACGAACATTGAGCATCTTTGCATCGAGTGCGTCCTCCAAAAGCTTAAACATTTTCTTGAATGAAAGTGTTTCCTTTTCAATTTCAGCACCGTTATAAAGGTCACCGTTTCTTGCCGCTGCAAAGTAGCCGGGCGTAAATCCGCCACGTTCATCGGCAAAGATATTGTAGTTTAACATTCTGCCGAGGATTGTGATTGCCTCACCTAAGGTAATTGTATCATAGGGGCGGAATGCTATTCCCTGCCAGCCGGACACAAGTCCCATAGAATGTGCCGTCATAACTTCCTTATAGAAAGGAGCGTCAGTAGGAACGTCTGAGAAGAACTGCTCACCGACAGATTCCTGTACAGAAGCATTTCTGAGGCGGAGTGCATATTTTACAAATTCCTGCCTCTGTACACCCTCTGTAAGGTCAAGAGGAAATTCGTCGTTTTCCGTAAACACGCCTAATGATTTAAGAAGTGCAATACGGCTGTAACGCTGCTCTTCGTAGTCCTCTGCGTCCTGTGCTGCGGTCTTTATGGGGAAAGTATATACTTCATCAAGATAGATTTCCACATAGGGTGCCTTGGTTGTATTCACACCGCGGATTGTAAAAGAATTGTTCTTTGAATTCTTTTTGCTTGAATGAGGAATACCCATCAGCTTGATTGCAAGGGTTTCCCCTGCCTGCTGTGCCGCATTTACAAGGGAAACTATATCATACTGCTTGTCAACATAGTTACTCTCTGCAACAAGACCCGTCACATACTCTTTTTCATATGACACAGGCTGTGTATTATATGTAACCTCGCCTTTTTTCCAGGGAGCGGTTCTTTCAATACGCAATGTGGGGCTATATTCCGACTTATCGATATTAATAGAAAGAAATGCATTTTTAATCTTTAATCCGTTGAATGCAGAAAGGTCTATCATATAGAAAAGACTCTTTTCAAGCTGAGGGAAAACTGCCGCGTTGTTAAATATAGTATCCACAGAGCTTGCACCCGTACCGAGTACATCCTTATCAGGAACTGCCGCAGATACTGCCGCCGCAGCTTGCTCCGTGATAGAAACTCTGTAAACATTGGGAACAATGTCCGCACTTCTCTTATCCTCGGAAACAGTCACGGGACAGCCGAAGCCTTTTGAGAAAAGCTCAGCGGGAACGTATGTAATTCCGTTTTTCTCAACAGGGTTGGTTGAAAGAACAACCTCCTTGCCGTCAAGAAAGGCAACAAGATTACCCGACTCAACCTTTAAGGTCTGCCCCATTCTTAAAATGGTGTATACGTTTCCCTCCTTTGTTATATTAAGATTCAGATATCCGCCGATTTCCTCCAGCGGAACGAAAATAATATCGTTTTTGCTGTAGGGCTCGTTTTTAAAATCAACGGTTACGCCGTTAATTGAAACCTCAGCGGCATATTCACGAGCGAATACACCTATAGAGGGAACCATTGCCATAACCATAATTACGGCAACCATAGCAGAAACGATTCTCTTTGAAAAGCCTTTTCCTTTCATCTCATTTTCTCCTTTCATAATTTGTAAAGTTTGGAGTTTTTTCCAAAGTGAACTATTTTGCACATCTTATCCGAAAAAAAGATTTGACATACTTGCACTATTATTATATACTTATCATAGGAAACATGTAAACCTAACAGTGTTTCGCAAAAGGTGCACAATAGTTCACTTTGGAGGAATATTTATGAAAATCCATCACGGAAAATTTAATGACCAGTACCATCTTGCCCACGCAGGAGAGGATTCCCCTCTTAATGTTGATCTGGCAGGTATAACACGCCCCATTCCGCAATTTTACGTTAGTGCTACCTCACCCACGACTCCAACATTGTCCTATTATCAAATGGAATATGTACTTGACGGCAAGGTCTACATCGAGGCCGAAAACCAAAAATACTGTGCTGAAAAAGGGGATTTTTTCTTCATTAATACAGGAATTCTCCGTTCGCTTTATTCCGACAAAAAGCACCCGGTGAAAAAAATGTTTGTTACGGCAAAAGGTCCGCTGCTGGATGGAATTATAAAAGCATATAAAATAAAACAACCTGTTATTGTTGCAAAACTCGACGTTAAGAAACACTTTGAAAACATAATCCGTATTTTGGAAGATGCCACGACTTATTCTCCTCAAACACGTGATATAATAGGGGTGGAGATTCTTTCCATTATTCAAACTGTTGCCAGACAATTAAACACCGTAGATACAATTAATAAGAGGCATATTGCAGAAAATATACTTAAATTTATCGACGACAATCTCGACAGAAAATTCACTATTGAAGAGCTTAGCCAGAATTTCTTTTTGGGAAAAACACAGCTGATAAAGGTGTTTAAGGACAAGTATGGTGTAACCCCTATCAAATACGCCCAGCTTCAACGAATAGAAAAGGCAAAATATTATCTTACCAAAACGGACGAGCCAATCTCTACCCTGCACGACAAGCTGGGATTTGAAGATACGAAATATTTTTCTAAGCTGTTTAAAAAAATCACAGGCATCTCCCCCAGTGAATACAAGGAGATAAAGTTATCCATCACCGATTACGATCCCGGATTTGTGGGGAAATTTGATGCGAGCCTGAGAAGGATTGATAAAACAGAAAAGAATCAGTAGAAGAATTATCTCTACTGATTCTTTTTAGGTTATTTTTCAAATGTTCCTGCCACGCAGATTAAACCTTCGCTGTTTTTAAGATGGACATAATAGCCGTTTGGGGTCTCTTTCACGCAAACGGAAAGCTCCTGACCCAAATATGCAGGATTGGGATAGTGAATTTTCATGTTTTTAATATCAAAATCATAAGGCAACGCATCCATAAGAAGCTCCGCTCCCTTTTGATTATTAAGGTGCTTGTTTGTATCAAGCTCTTTATTGGAAACACGGATTGCATACATATGCGGTGCATCTTCAATAACTTCGGGACGAATATATGTAAAAAAGCTGTCCCCTTCAAAATCACAATGCACGTAGGCATCGGTCATTTCCTTGGGAATCCTGGCAAGCCGACCCCTCAGGGTATCAAGCAGACACCAGTTGGCAATGCTTTTTGCAATTACTTCACCATTTTGCATGAGCACTGTTCCACGCTCGGAAAGCACACCTTTAAGACTTTTTACGGCTGTGCAGGCTTCTATCGGTGACTCGGTTGAGGCATTTTTTTCAAATCGGACGTCTATCCCCTGTAAAAGCCACGCACGATTCATATTTCTGAGAGCATTAACGCCGAATCCGCTTTTTTCGGAATTGCGTATTGCCGCCTCCTGAATAATTTCCAAAAGTGAGCTCTTTTTTATCGTGTCAAAATCTTTGTAGTCGCTGTAGCGTATTTCATAATTATATCTGTACATTATTTATATCTCCAACTCCATTTTTACATGAGGTATTCCCTCTTCCAAAAATTCATCGGACACGGTTTTGAATCCGCACTTTTTATAAAAGCCTTCTGCCTGCTTTTGTGCATTTACTGTAATCTTCTTGCAATCAAAGCGGTGTTTGATTTCATTTATGGTATTATCCATAAGGATTCTTCCGGTGCCGTTTCCGTGACACAGGGTGAGAACTCTGCCGATTTTCATGATTTTGTTCTCCTTGTCGGTGTAATAGGCACGAAGGTATGCTATGATTCTATCGTTCTCTTTCATGAAAAAGTGGTAGCTTTCATAGTCAATATCATCCATGTCCTGACAAACTATATTTTGCTCAAGAAGAAAAACCTCTGCTCTTGATTTTAAAATTTCATACAATTCTTTCGTGGTTAGTTCATTAAAGCTTTTAACTGTAAAATTCATATAACACCTCGCAAATCTACTACTAACAATTATAAAACAAAAAACACAAAAAAGCAATTAATATAATTGCCTTTTTGTGCTTTTTCTTTTTATAAAAATTTTCGTATATCTATCACCAGTTCTTCTTCAAGGTTTATGAGCCGCTTTGCAATGTCCTTTGAAACCTCGTCTGCTCCTTCGTACTGATTAAGATACTTGTTTAAGGACTTAACACCCATATTACACCCATCTGTCATGAGGTCGGCAATTGTATAGTCCGATTCATTCATTGCAAGCTTCATATTGGTTTTAAGCCACGACATTCCCTTTGCCATAGCGGCAGGCTCTTTTCCGTCATCATTATATTTCTGAAGCAGAGCATCAATTTCCGCTTCAAGATTTTCGTGCTCCTCTTTGCACTTGGTAAGCTTTTTTTCAAGTTCCTCGTTTTCCACATTATCCAGAACATCTTCAATCGACGACACACCCATTTTTACCCCGGCGTCACATTCCCGAAGAAGCTTTATTGTATCCTGCTCTACCATAATATCACTTTCCTTTCACAATTATTAATTTCCGCAAAGCAAAAAACAATTCACAAATATGAAAATATTTTATGAAATATGGTTGATATTTTATAAAATATATGGTAGAATAAGGCTCGTGATAAAATTTGCGGATGTGGCGGAATTGGCAGACGTGCAAGATTTAGGTTCTTGTGTCCATGACGTGCAGGTTCGACCCCTGTCATCCGCACCAAACAGTAAAAATCCGAACCTTGTACCAATCGGTGAAGGGTTCGGATTTTTATTATATCTTGACTATCCAAATTTTAATATTAAAAACAAGTAGCATAAATCATTTCCTACAAGTTAATGCAGTTCCATTTCCTCCACCAACTATGTATTGGACGAACACTTACTTTTTCAGCGGCGGTTTTGCCGTAAATGTGACGATCTGATACGAATACAAAACACCATCTTAGATTAAATTCTAAGGTGGTGTTTTTTTCGCACATTCGTCAAAATAAATGTCATCTGATAAAATAAAGATACCAAATCAAAGGAGGCGTTTACGCTATGAAAGAAAAATTTATCGAAAACGGAATTGAATATGTAAGACACGGAGATTACTATCTTCCAAACCTAACTGTACCCGATGACAAAACCTACAACATAGGCAAGTACGGCAGGCTACACTCAAAATTCATCAAGGAAAATCATCGTGCAATTTACTCAATGAGAATGCTTAATGGAACTTGGCTTGCATATCTTGAAGAAATCGACACTACCGCAAGAGAAATTGTTAATAAACTTATCAAAGATATGGCAGTTAAACAGGGAATTAAAGAGGAACTGAAATCAAAAGACCCGTTTGCTTGGGTTTCTGCTATGGAACAGATTAAGCATATTGCTGAAGAAATTGTATTTTCTGATTTAATTTACTCGTATAAAACAAATTAGTCTTTGTATAGAGAAAAACATAGTGTTTCGTGTCAAAACATCACAAAACACTATGTTTTTTGTTTTATTCTTTTTTGATGTGTCAAATTTCGCACAAGAAAAAAAGCCGAATTTGTCAGTTCGCTTTTTTTGACAAATTCGACTTTAGCCTAAATATGCAGTTGTATAAGTCCGTCCATTTCATATACAACCTCTTCTCTTTAGTTATTAAGTTTCTGTTTTTATCACAATTCGCTGTTACACATTCGAGTTAGCAAGTTTACTTAAATTGCATTATTTTGGAGGTCAAATATGCAACAGCAAATCGTTATGCAAAAGCCTGTAAGGAAAATACTATAAAATCCTCAGGCTAAATGCCCCATATATGTTATCATGAAACAATCAGACATTATTTCTTATAGTCGATTTGAAAGAACCTCTTTTTCGTATTCTTTTTTTGTTATGTAATTGATTTCAGTCTTGCTTCATCCTGAAGATTCTTGGGAGTATCTACGGGATGAAGGAGAGCTTTTAAAAGTGCTTTCTGCACACTTCTCACACCTGTTACCTATGCAGAAATACGGTAAATTGATACATCGTAATCTGTTATAATAAACACTCTGTCTGTTTAATTAAGGATTTATATAAAGATTGTATAATTTAGATGCCAAGCTTGTTAAATAAAATTTATTTGTTTTCATACATTGTATTATTTTCTGGATCTATGTCGATGTTACTATCTTCAAATATTGTTTCAAATAAACTCTCTGCAAAAAGTTCATGCATTTCTTTTGTCGGATGATTGATACGATTTGCCAAAAAATATGTGATATCCTGTGTCTCACTGAGTTTTTTCCATTTTTTATAGCAATCACACACTTTTACTCCCATTCTGCTTGCTAACTGAATTGCAGACTCCATATATAAATCCATTCTACCCTCATTCTGCATCTGTGCTGTTTTTATTGCATACGCATGATAGTCCTCCACAGTGTCCTCTAAAACAGAGGTGTTAAGCATATTTGGTGTCATAAAAATAACTTCATCACTACTTTTTTGTGCTTTAACAAAGATTTCTTCCAATGAATTCAAATATTCCTCAAGAGTTCCATTTACATCGTTTAATCCAAAACACACAATTATCAAATCAGGATTATGGGACAATACTTGTTTATCCATTCTTGCTAAGGAACCTTTAGCTGTAATTCCACCAATTCCAGCATTTATAACATTTACAGGGACATAATTATTTAAATTATTTATTTTCTTTTTTAATCTGTTCCAGTAAACCGTTTCATAATTCATTTCACCGAAAGCAACGGCACCGTGAGTCACGCTATCTCCAAACGCAACAATAGTTATTGGTCCATTTTCAACAAGACCTTGCATGTCAAGATTGATTTTTTCTGAAATTTTCATAATTTACATCCTCCTTCTAATAATGTCATACATCTTTTAGATTCATTTTACTGACGTCATTCCCCGGTTTTGTGTAATCAAAAAAAGGCAGAAATCCCTGCTATATTTCTATTCCCTTTTATAATTGGTGGTATTAGAAAATCTCTCTTCCGCCAACACCTATACCAGATATATAAAATGATGCTTTGTGACCGAATTTTTCTTCAAAGAGCACGCCGATTCTTTCACTATATTTATCAACAGCACAATTCTTTATAATTGCAACAGTACAGCCGCCAAAGCCTGCACCTGTCATTCTTATTCCGAGAACGCCATCTATTTTTCTTCCCATATTTACAACATAATCAAGTTCGGGACATGTTACCTCATAATCATATTGCAGTGAATCGTGCGATTCGTTCATATATTGTCCAAAAAGTGCTATATCGTTATTTTTCATAGCATCCGCACTCTTACGAACTCTGTCACATTCGTATACTACATGCTTGATTCTTTTTCTTGTGATTTCGTTTTTAATTACATCTTTATACTGTTCAAACTGCTCTGTCGTTACATCTGCAAGCTGAGTTATATCAGGAAGAACTGTTTTAAGAGAACTGAGTCCTTCTTCGCATTCAGATCTTCTTTCGTTGTATTTTGAGCTTCCAAGAGAATGCTTAACATTGGTATTTGTAAGTACAATACTGCAATCATCGAGTTTAAGCGGAATATTTTCATACTCAAGAGTGGCACAGTTAAGATATACTGCGTGGTCTTTCTTTCCCATTGCAGACGCAAATTGGTCCATTATACCGCATTTAACACCTATAAAGTTATGCTCTGCTCGCTGTGAAATAATAGCCATTTCAATCATATCTATTTTTTTATCAATACCATTTTTCTCATTTGAGAAGGTAGCAAAGCAAAGTGCAGTAGAAACCTCTATCGCAGCAGATGAAGAAAGTCCACCGCCGTGTGGCACAGTATCATCGTAAAGTAAATCACAACCGCATATATCATATCCGTCTTTCATAAGCTCAAGCATTACACCTATCTGATAATCTCCCCATTTGAGTTTATCTTTAAGATTATGCATTTCGGAAATTCTGGTTTCAACTATAAAATCCAAATCTGTTGCTTTAAGACGGATTTTATCATCATTTCTTTTTCTTGCAATCAAAGTGGTTTTCATTGTAAGTGCTGCCGGCATTACACAACCGCCACAATAATCAATATGCTCCCCAATAAGATTTACACGTCCCGGTGAGGCAAAGACACGCATTTCTCCGTCACCATATGTATCTATAAAAAGTTTTTTGATTTCAGATAATTCCATTACAGTCCTCCTGTACTTTTTTGATAAACCTATCAAAAGCAGTTCTTCCCTGTTCGTCACGCTTATAAACTCCTGCGTGTTCTAGTACATTGATAAAGACCTTTCCGACTTCTTTTTTTAGGATTTCATCAACATTGGTACTGTTTATTTCAGGATGATTCTTAACTACTTTTTCTGCCCAAGTCTTATGTGCAACAGTTTTTTCATTTTCACTCATATCCAAGCCATTTATAATTGCATCAGCAACTGCATCAAGCTCTTCCACAAGTCTTGATGGAAGCACTGCAAGTCCCATTACCTCAATAAGACCTATGTTTTCTTTTTTGATATGATGATGCTCTGCGTGCGGATGATAAACTCCCAACGGATGCTCATCTGTGGTGATATTGTTTCGAAGAACTAAATCCATTACATATTTTCCGTCAGACATACTTGCAATAGGTGTAATTGTGTTATGCTTTTCACCGTTTGTTTCGTCGAAGATAAAGGCATCTTCGTCTGTATAGTTTCGCCATTTGGAAAGAATTCTGTCTGAAAGCTCAACAATCTTATCTGCGTTTTCAGATTTAAGGCGAATTACCGACATAGGCCATTTAAGAGTGCTTACTTCAACATCTTCAAAGCCATTTATATCATAGAAACATTCGCTTTCAGCCTTGTGCATAGCGAACACATGATTTCCGCCCTGAAAATGCTCGTGTGAAAGGATTGAGCCACCTACTATGGGTAAATCTGCATTTGAGCCTATCATATAATGATTAAACTGTCTTATAAAGTCAAGAAGCTTCAGAAACACATTTCTGTCAATTACCATAGGAACATGCTCTGTATTAAGCAGGATACAATGTTCATTGTAATAAACATAGGGAGAATATTGAAACCCCCATTTCTGACCGCAGATTTCAACAGGTATGATTCTGTGATTCTGCCTTGCGGGATGATTTACTCTTCCCTCGTAGCCCTCATTATCAACACACAGCTGACAAAGAGGATATGTTGAATCCTTGCTATACTTTGCTGCTGCAATAGCTTTGGGGTCTTTTTCAGGTTTAGAACGGTTAATGGTTATTTCAATTTCACCGTACTTAGAATCAACAGTCCATTTAACATCTTTCTTTATTCTGTTTCTTCTTATGTAGTTGTTGTCACAGGAAAGCTTATAAAAATAGTCAGTTGCTTCTTTGGGAGAAATATCATAAAGGCTATTAAACCTGTTTA
>JAZQAB010000010.1:0-6382 GCA_045545055.1 Clostridia bacterium
TAGAAAAGCTTGTCTCTCCGAGCAGTAAATAATTCCATAGTTTTGAACCCTCCCCTTACACAGGGGAGGATTAAAAACTATGTAACAAAAAATGCAGTTCACAAGGAACTGCATTTTTTGTTGCGCTTATATAAACAGCCAGTCTATTAATTTTTGAATTCCTCTCATATCTGCTTCGGAATTAAATACTTCAAGGAAATTGGTGTCCTCTGGTGATTTATAAAACTGATTTCTATACTTTACAAGGTCGTATCTTTCGCCTAAAGAAGCATCACCACAGAACTTATACGGCTGACCTACGGCACTCTCTCCCGTAATTGCACAGAAAGCAGTAAGTGCTGTAATATATCCGCTTAAAGCATTTTCGTGATAGCCGTCTTTATTATTGACAAAGGTGTTTATGTTATATTCCTGCGTTGCACCGGGAACAACACCGCCATCTAAAATACCCTTTACCACTGCACCCCAGTCTGCAATTAATACACCCTTTTCTTCCTTAAGGGTCTGATAATAATTAGAGATTCCGGGGAATATTGTTTTTTTGTTCGTCAGTCCGTAAACGGCGTGATTGCCAAGGCAGACAAACTTCACATTGGGATTAGCCTCACGGAAAAAGTTCATAATATAGTCAAAATTCTTTGCTATATTCTGCTCCTCGCCTGCCGATGCATGAGGAGAAACAATTACATAGTCGAAATATCTGTCCTCCAGATGATCCTCGTGGAATACTCCCTGACATTCTACACTGCCATCGCAGGCACCATCAAATGTATTATACATTGTATGACCGGTAAAGCACCAGTTTACAACCTCGACCTCAGCACCGTTCTCTTTACAAAGCTGATAGAAATAGCCTTTATCGTGACTTCTGTCAGCCCAGGTGTAGGCAGTTCTTGCTTTCGGTATTACACAGTTTCCGTAATATACATAAGAGTTGCCGATAATAATTACCTTTTTGCCGTCAAGAAGCTCCTTAACCTTGTTATTTACTGCCACTTCACTCTGTGTCTGAGATGTGATAACCACAGTGCGGCTCTCGCCTACCCAGTCAACCTTACAACCAAGGCTTTCGGAAACAAATCTTACGGGAACCATGGTTCTGCCGTCAAGTATCTTTGCAGGAACATCCAAGGTTACCTCTTTACCGTTTACCTTTGCAACGGGATTTCCGATTTGAAGAACAACCGTTGTGTCACCCTTGGTTGCGGTGACGGTAGATGTGGCTGCGTCCCACGCAACTAAAGCACCGAGAGATTCAAAAATACCCCTGAGCGGCACAAGAGTACGGCTGTTATCAATAATGGGCATAACGTCAAAACTCTTTGCTTCTCCGTCAATTATGATATTTATGCCATTTTCCGCCATAGCGGGAAAACAGGGTAATAAGAGCATAATTGAAAGAATAATTGCTAACACTTTTTTCATATTGTAAACCTCGCTTTTGTGTAATGTCGTGTTAATGTAAATTCCATCCTGAGCGAGCGTAGTGAGCCGAAGGATCTGACAGCAATTTTCAGATTCTTCGGCTACGCCTGACGGCTTCGCTCAGAATGACACGCATCTATCTTTACTCTGCTGCAGTTGCTGTGAACGAAAGATTAAGAGAGCTTGTATTAAGTTTTACAGAATTTCTGTAGCGCGATGCATTTCCATAGGAGCCGTAAATTCTGAGATAAAGTTTTGAGCCAACTGCGTTATTAAAAGCCTCAGTTATATCATAGCTCTGTGTTACTACTGTATTTGCCTGTGCTGCCGTATAACTGAGTTTTGCAAGCTGTGTTCCGCTTACATATGTTTCTCCTACAACAGGGTATCCATCAACCTGATAAATATAAATAGATGATTTTCCTTTGGGAGTTGCGGTTACGTTAAGCATAACTTTTCCCATAGGCACCTCTTTTTCAAGGTCAATGCAAGCATAGATAAACGGTCTCTCTACATAAACAGAACTTTCATATGACTTATTTGCATTGATATCCTGATTTCCTGTAACACCGGAGGTTATTGATTTAACCAAATTATCATATGCCGATGTAGTATCATTCCATGCACCCACTTTAACAAGGCTGATATCATCAAAGCTGATTGTCCCTTCAGCACGTGGTGTACTCGTCCATGTTGCGGTAAGAGCTATGCTCTGATTAAGTGTAAGCTTCTCACCCGCATTATAGGTCTTAGTGCCGTCTGTCCAGCCTGTAAATGTGTATTCGCTTGTCTTTGCAGATTTGGTGGGTGTAGGAAGCGTTACCTCGTCACCCTTTTCATAGGTAGTTGTTCCTGCTTCCTCACAGTCATTTAGAGTAAGCGTTACGGGAACAATTAATTCAGGATTTATGTACCTGTCAACAAGCTTCTGCAAGCCGAGCATATCTGCAGGAGATTCAAATACTTCTATGAAATTGGTATCTGTGTCGTTCTTATAACGATCGCTTCTACGCTCGTACAAATCAAAGTATTTGTGAAGAGTCTTATCTGAACAGAATGCATAAGGCTGACCTACTGCACTTTCATCCGTAATAGCACAGAATGCAGAAAGTGCTGTAATATATCCTGACAATTCATTTTCATGATATCCGTCATTGGTATTGACAAATGTGTTTTTGTTATAAGTCTGAGTTGCCCCGGGAACAGCGACTTCGCCGTTTGCTACGTCACTCACAATTTCGCCCCAGTCAGCAATGATGAAGCCCTTCTCTTCAAGTGTCTTGTAATATTCTACAATTCCGGGATAGCTTTCTCTGTTAGTCAAACCGTGAACCGCATGGTTACCGAGAAGTACGAATTTAACTTCGGGATTAGCCTCACGGAAGAAATTCATTACATAGTCAATATTAGCTTCTAAATTCTTTTCTTCTCCACTTGATGCGTGAAGTGAAATGATAACATAGTCATGTTCCCTGTCTTCCATGTGTGATTCATGGTCTACTCCGGCACATGATGCGTAGCTGCTTGTGCAGGGTCCCTGAAAGGTCTGGTTCAGGTCATGACCGCTGAAGCACCAGTTTCTTACGGTAACGTCTATATTATTTTCTTTACAAAGCTGATAGAAATATCCCTTGTCGTTATTTCTCTGTTCCCATTGGTACTGAAGCTGTGTGTGCTGCAATACGCAGTTTCCGTAGTATACATACGAGTTTCCGATGAACATAACCTTTTTGCCGTCAAGTGCTTTCTGTGCGGCGGTGTAGGTTGTAGGATCCTTTTCATAGGTTGCGGTGAATTTCACGCTTGAATTAACGACGTATTTGTCACCTGCCCGGTAGACATTCTTTCCGTCCGACCAGCCGGCAAATTTTCTTCCTGTAATTACATTTGTACACTCCGGAAGAGTGATTTCATCATATACGCCTGCAGCAAAGTCTTTCGCACCTACGTTAAAGGTAACCTTGAAATCATTACCCGTAGAGGGTGTTACTGCAAGTGAGAGGTTTGTCGTATTAAGTCGCACCGCATTATCGTAACGCTTTGTAGCTCCGTACCAGCCATACATTTTGAGGTAAAGCTTGGAGCCTACTGCCTTATTGTACGCCTCTGTAATATCGCAGGAATATGCAACATCTGTGGTATTGCCATTCATTTTTGCATATGCAAGGCGTGTTCCTTCTACGATATTCTCCCCTGCTTCCGGATATTCGTCCACCTGATTAATATAAATATAGCTGGTGGCTGAAGCCGTTACAGTTCCGGTAAAATTAACTGTAACCTTCTTTGCAGGAAGCTTATCGCTGAGATCAACTGTTGTGTAGACGTACTTTCTATCAAAATAAACTCCGGATGAGTTTATTGCCATATTATTGTTCACATACTTATTTCCGCTGATTCCCGATGTCACCGACACTACAGTATCGTCATAGGCACCCAGTACATCTTCCTCCACAGATACATTTGGGTCGTATGCACCTGCTGTAACAAGGCTTTTATCGTCAAACGCAAGAGCTACGGTGCCGTCGTCCGTTGTACGGGTAAGCTCTGCCCGGGCACAAAGCGGTGCCAGGCTTTCACGGTTGTCCAATACAAAAAGCTTTATTTTACGTGCACCGGTAAGGTCAATGTTTTCTGTGGTATATTCTGCTGATGTGCTGACCTTTTCAAAAACCGGAAAACTCAAAAGCTTACTATCGGCATCAAATAAGGCACATATAATCTGTGCGGTTTCGCCCTTTGGTGCTGTGAAGTTTACTTTTGCATATGTACTGCCTACACCCTCTAAGCTTGTGATTGCTTCTTTCGTCATAACATCATAAAAAACAATGCTGACTTCTGAGTCTGACGCTGAAACCGTAAGGTTTAGAGAAAAGCTCATAAGCATAACGATAACAAGCAGTATACTTAACACTTTTTTCTTCATCTTTTTCTTCCTTTCTTTTGATGATTTTATACGTATAAATTATATCATTTTATCCTGTTACCCGCAATAGACTGTTTTATCAACATCATGCGGTTAGAATGCGGATTTTCACACATTTTTTCACTCGAAAGTTGATTTTTTTACACACAAAAAAGCGTATAGTTTCACGCTCATTTCGTCTCAACTAAAAGCTGCTTCTATAACAACCATACAAAAAAGCAAGTGACTGAAAATCACTTGCTTTTTCATTACATCAATACTCGGTAAGGTATGCCTTTTCTTCGATATATCTATCTATAAGCTTCTGAATACCAAGCATTTCCGTTTCGGAAGCGAGAATTTCGGGGAAGTTAGTATCACTGTCACCGTTAGTATATTGGCTTTCTGCATAGCTTGCTACGTTGAGGAAGGAAGGAGCTAAGTCATTTTGGAAGAAGTTAAGGCTTTGTCCTTCTGCCTTTTCGCCGGTTGTCACACAATACGCCATAAGAGCCGTTATATATCCCCCAAGAAGATTTACGTGCTTTTTATCTTTAACAACAAAAGTGCTCTTTATCCACTCCTGTTCTGTTCCCGGAACGGCTACATTTTGATTAAGAATATCATATACAATTCTTCCCCAGTCGGCAATTTTCACATTATACTTTTCTTCCATAGTTTTAAGGCTGTCTATAGTACCTTGACGCACCGTCCCCGTATCGCTGATTCCGTATATCATACTGGGAGCAAGAACAATAATCTGTACATTGGGATTAGCCTCACGGAATAGTCCTGTAATATGTGTCATATATTCATCAAGTTTGCTTTCATCAGTTTCGCTTCTTGTGAGACCGAGGAATACGTAATCATAGTTACGATCCGTAAGCTCTTCTTCGTGATTTATACCACCGCAAGTGTCGTTGACTGTACATTCCTCAGTATCAAACAACGCCCACCAACCGTGACTTCCGTATGTCCAGTTTGTAACAGATACATCAATGTAGTTAGCCTTACAAATCTGGTAAAAGATACCCTTATCATTCTGTCTTTCCGAAAGCTTGTTCTTGCTGCTTCTTGCTTCAACTGCACGTCCCCAATAAACATTGGAGTCACCGATAAAGATGACCTTCTTTCCGTCAAGAAGCTTCTGTGCCTCTGTCATAGAATCGGGGTCTTCCTCAATTAAAGCTGTAAAGCGTGTTGTCTTTATTACTTTATAGGTTGCACCTGCCTGATAGGTGGTTGTTCCGTCAGACCAGCCTGCAAACTTCTGTCCCGGTATCTTAATCGAATATTCGGGAAGTGTAATCTCTGAGTCTATGTCGGCATAAATCGGCTCTGCACCTTCATTAAAGGTAACTGTGTATTTTCCTTCAATATAGGGAATAACGTCAAGGCTTAGAGTGCCGGTATTAAGCTGTACTGTATTGATATTTCTGGCAGCGTTACCATACCAGCCATACATTACAAGGTATAGCTTTGAACCTATTGCCTTATTATATTCGTCGGTAATATCTATTGTCTGCATACTGCCGGTTACTTTTTGTCTACTTCCAACCTGTGTGCCCAATATTCTTTCTTCGCCTACAGAAGGGATTTTGGACGGATTATAAACATAAATATATGCCGTAGATCCTGTTGTTGAAGCAGTATAATTGAGAAGAACCTCCTCTGCCTTTTTTTCGTTTTTAAGGTCAAGCTCGGTATATATCCACCGTCTGTTCTGATAACCTGAGCTGTTTTTAGGCTGATTTGCGTTGACACTTCTCACGTCAGAAACACCTGATGCAACATCTGTGACGATATTATCATGTGTTTGGGTTGAACTATCATACGCACCGGAGAGTGCACTAACGACATTATCAAACTTCATCGTTGTAACGCCAAAGCTCTCATAGTCCCAAACAGCGGTAAGCGTGAGGTTTTCCGCAAGCTCTATCTTATCCCCTGCGACATATGTATTTGTACCGTCTGACCAGTTTTTAAAGGTGTATTTACCGCCCTTTGCAGACTTTACGGGTGTAGGAAGTGTAAGCTCTGCACCCTTATCATAAG
>JAZQAB010000011.1:0-71870 GCA_045545055.1 Clostridia bacterium
TCACTGTATCGCATAATATTGTCCTCTCTTACTACGTAGGCATATACATTGTGCGTTGCCTGACGGTGCATACTGCGAATTTCGTTTATAAAGGAAATTGCCTCCTCCTGATTTTTAACAGGTCGGCAATAGCCTATAAAACGGCTCTTTTTTTCAATCATTTCAGCTTCTGCATTGTTTTGCACTGTTTTGTAATCTTCCATACAATTACTCCGTTATATAATTTCTTAGTCTTGCATAAAGTGCCTCGTCTGCCATAAGAGTGATTTTAGTTCCGTCTGCTTCATAGCTTTTTTCTAAAATCACTTCTTCCTCATGAAGCATCGCAGAAATTCTGCTTTCAGCGTAGGGAATAAGCACACTGATTTCCTTTTTCTTTCCCGGAAGAGCATCGTGAAGAAGCTCAATGAGGTCATTCATGCCTTCTCCGCTTTTCGCACTGACCGAGATATAATCGGTATAATTCCCTTCAGGTCTGGGAGATAAGGGAGGAGCAACGTCACATTTATTAAATACTGCAATAATCCTGCTTGCTTTGCACCCAAGGGTTTGAATTAAGTCATCAACCACACGCATCTGTGTGTGCATTTCGGGGTTTGATGAGTCAATCACATGAATCAGCACATCGGCAAGGACAGCCTCATCAAGAGTGGATTTGAATGCCTCAATCAAGTGGTGGGGAAGCTTTCTGATAAAGCCGACTGTATCAACTATTACTGCATTTCGTCCGTCAGGGAGAGAGAGCTTTCGCATGGTGGGGTCAAGAGTTGCAAAAAGCATATCCTTTGCCAGAACCTGTGAGTCTGTAAAATAATTGAGAATAGTGCTTTTTCCGGCATTGGTATATCCTACAAGTGCCGCCACAACTACGTTGTCATTTTCTCTGCGGCTTCTTTGTAAATCTCTGTGTGCCTGAATCTCTTTAAGCTCTGCCTCAAGGGAGATTATCCTTCTGTGGATATGCCGCCTGTCGCTCTCAAGCTTTGTTTCACCGGGACCTCTTGTTCCTATACCGCCGCCAAGCCTTGAAAGCTCAGTACCCATACCCGAAAGGCGTGGAAGCGAATATTTAAGCTGTGCAAGTTCTACCTGAATTTTACCCTCTTTTGAGATGGCTCGCTGAGCAAAAATATCCAAAATAAGCGTGCTTCTGTCAATGGTGCGTACATGGGTGTAGTTTTCAATGTTGCGAATCTGACTTCCCGTCAATTCATCATCAAAAATCAAAAGCGTTGCACCCAAGGACTGTGCCGCAAGCCTGAGTTCCTCCATTTTCCCCTCTCCAAAATATGTGGAATTTTCGGGATGCTCCTTGTTCTGAATCATTTCACCTACGACCTCTGCCTGTGCAGTGTAGGCAAGCTCCCTGAGCTCCGCCATGGATTCCTCGGTGGTATCATCGAGAGTGTTGCGTGCTCCCGTATGAACACCGCAAAGTATTACTTTTTCAATTTCTTTTTCAGTTTCGTGCATAATCGTCTCCATAAATGTATATAAAAATTTCGTATGCTAATAACTAATAATATTATTAATCAAAGGCGGTGCAATATGCGAAAAATTATCTGTCTTTTAGTGACATTTATTGCTTGTTTGGTTTTAAATACAGGCTCTTTATGGCTATGGTTTACACCTGTTTTTTTGGCGATGTTAGCGTTTGATGTTCCCGAAAGTGCGTGGTGGGAAATTCCGCTTGCCGTTCTTTTTTGCAGTGTAATTCATGTTGGCTTTAAGGATAATATTACCACAATTATGCGTGTGATGATTGTTCTTTCCTCAGCACTTATAGCATATCAGAATCCAAATAAGCTTGCAGTGTTCTTCCTTGTGGCGATAGCGGCAATATATTTTGACAATATTTATGCCTTTGCCTCAGTGTGGGCAATGCAGTGGTGTGCCGTTCGTGCCTTTTTTGTGCAAAGAATACCGCTCTCTGATAGCTATTCTACCACAAAGTAGAAAGGATTTCAATAAAACTGTTGAATTTTGTTTTTAAATACGATATAATTACTATATATGATTAAAAACGGTAATGAAAGGCAGATTTTACCATGGAAGAGAAAAAAACTACAACAGTTGTTAAAATAAACGGTGCAGAGTACAGAATTTCCTGTGAGGCAGACGAGGAATATGTTCGTCATGTGGCATATCACGTGGATAAAAAAATGCGTGATTTGATAAGCCGTGATAAGCGTCTTTCCACCTCGATGGCGGCAGTGCTTACAGCAGTAAATATTGCTGATGAGTATATGCAGGCACAGGACGATAATGAAAAGCTGCGTGCACAGCTTCTTAAGTATGCCGAGGAAGCAGGCACAAGCAAGCTGGCTCTTGACAAGCTTAATGCCGAGCTTTCACGCCTGCGTGCAGAGAATCAGTCTCTTAAAATGAATGTGGTCAAGCTTGAAACCGAGCTAAAGAACAGACGATAATGAATAAGAATTTATCTACCGAGCTTCTTGCCCCTGCAGGAAAATGGGATGCCCTCGTTGCCGCCGTGCAAAACGGTGCTGACGCTGTGTATTTGGGAGAAAAATCCTTCAGTGCAAGGAAAAATGCATCTAATTTCACATGGGAAGAAATTGAAAACGCAGTCCGCTACTGCCATGTACGCGGAGTGCGTGTTTTGCTTGCCCTTAATACGCTTGTGCCCGACAAAGAGCTTTCAGATTTTGAAATTTCCGTAAAAAAAGCTGCCAAAGCAGGAATAGACGCAATTATCGTACAGGATTTGGGCTGTGCAAAAATTGCAAGGGCAGTATGTCCCGATTTGCCTATTCATGCCAGTACTCAGCTGACATCGTGTAATAAATATGATGTAGAAGCTCTTCAAAATATGGGCTTTTCCCGAATTGTTCTTTCGCGTGAGCTTTCTGAAAAAGAAATCAGCCGTATTTATACTGCCACAAATGCAGAGCTTGAAGCTTTTGCACATGGAGCACTTTGTATCAGCTTTTCGGGAAAATGCCTGATGTCCTCTTTTATCGGAGGAAGAAGCGGAAACCGCGGTATGTGTGCCCAGCCCTGTAGGCAGATGTATTCATGTAAGAATAAGAAGGGCTACCTTTTAAGCCCCAGAGATTTGTGCCTGGCAGACGACCTTGAGAGAATGCATGAGGCAGGTGTAGTCAGCTTTAAAATCGAGGGTAGAATGAAAAGTCCCGAATATGTAGCATCGGTAACAAATGTTTACAGAAAATACCTTGATTCATTTTCACGCCTTAGCCGCAAAGACGAGGAAAGGCTTGAAAAGGTTTTTGTTCGGGGAGACGGTTTCACCAAAGCATACTTTGCAGAAAAAAACACTCCCGAAATCATGAATTATTCCATAAGTAACGATAATTTGTCCTCCCGTGCCGATGCGTCCGTGCTGAAGGAAGCACGTGCTTCTTTCAGGGAGGGTACAGAGAACAAAAAAATCAGCGTGAATGCAGTTTTGACTATAAAATACAATGCACCCTCAACGCTTACCCTGACCGACGGAAAGCACAGCGTTACCGCTATGGGAGCCGAGGGTGAAAAGGCAATTAATGCCCCTCTGCCCAAGGAGCGTGCTAAGTCGCAAATCGGAAAAATGGGGCAAACCCCCTTTGTGCTTAACCTTTTTGGCTTTGAAGCAGATGACAATATAACGCTTCCCGTATCTGAGCTTAATAGCCTCAGACGTGAGGCTTGTGAGCTTCTTATAAAAAAACGCGGAGAAATTCACAAGAGAGATGTTTTTTCTTTTGAATATCCGAAGGTGAAAAACAAGGAGATGGTTAAGCCTTCAGTCGTGGCTCAAATCAGAACAAAGGAGCAGTTTTTTGCCGCAGAAAAGGCAGACCGTATACTGATTCCTCTTTCTCTTTGGAATGAAATTACTCCCGATGAAAGATGCTTTGTGCTTTTGCCGCAAGTGGTTTGTGACGACGATGAAATAATTGCACAGCTTTCAAAAATCCCCAAGAAATACGGTGTATATGCGTCAACTCCGGGTATGCTTATGCTTGCAAAAAATCAGGGGAGAAAAACCTGTGCCGACTGGAGCTGTAATATATATAACAGCGTAAGTGCCAATGTCTTTTCTGAAATGTGTGACGGCATTACCCTGTCCCCCGAGCTTTCGCTTGGTGAAATAGGGGAAATAGTATCAAGAACAAATTCTCCTTGCGAAATACTTTGCCACGGATATCAGAGCGTTATGACAAGCAGGGCATGCCTTATCCGAGGTATCACGGGAAAGTGTGATTGTTCTTTCCCCATAAAAATTAAAGATAAAACGGGTGCGGAATTTACAATATTGGGAGATAAGGACACTCATCTTAATACTGTTCTTAACTCACGCCCCACCTTTATGGCGGATAAAATGAAAGACGTGTATAAAACAGGTGTAGAGGGGATTCGCCTTGTCTTTACTACCGAAAACGGGGCAGAAACCTCCAAAACAATAGATATGTACAAAGGTAAAACACCCGTGGTGAAGCCACCGCTTTTCACAAGGGGATATTTACTAAGTTGATTATGGCGTTGCCATTGGGCAAATTTAACTGTTTCAAAAATTTACCGGGGAGGTGGCAAAATGCTTGATGACAGCTTCAGAATAAGGTACAAGGCGGTTCCTGTCGCAATAAGTGAACAGCACAGCTTTTATCCTACAAAGCTTCACAACCACAGTGAGTTTGAGATGCTTTTTATAACCTCAGGCTCGTGCACTGTACGTATAGCGGACAGGGAATATTTTGCAGAGTGCAATGATATAATTTTCATAAATCCAATGGAGGTTCATGAGGTCAGCGTAAATTCAGACACCCCCTATAGTCACAAGTGTATGTGCTTTGATATTTCCATGATAATGAATAATCCTGTTTCCGAGAATCTGAAAAATGAGTGCACAAGTGTAGCCCATATAATAAAAGGTTATACCGAGCACGGCACTTATCTTGGAGAACTGTTTGAGAAAGCATTTTCGGAAGTAAAAAATGAAGGTAAAACCTTTGCAATGGAGGTAGCTGCATATATAACATTGATGTTTTCGTATATTCTTAAAAATTCACTTATAGATGCAAAAAGGGAAAGTCCAAAGGAAAGTGAGTTTTGCGGTGAAATTCTGGAATATATAAGAAACCATTACGGGGAGAATATAACCTCCGCTCATGCGGCAGAGGCTTGCTTTTTAAATCATAGCTATTTTTGCAGAAAATTTAAAGAGAATTTTGGAATCAGCTTTTCAGCCTATATTAACAGGTACAGAATATCGGTTGCACGGACAATGCTTGAGGAAAATGCAGAAAATATATCGGAAATTGCAGAGATGTGCGGCTTTGATACTCCCACATATTTTTCCAAATGCTTTAAAGCCCATGTGGGCGTTCTTCCCGTAGAATACAAAAAAGGTAAAAGAAGTTCATAAAAACGGTCAATGCCGTTGTAACACTTAAATAACCTCCCGTGATATAATTGTCATGAAAGGGAGGTTGTTTTATTATGAAAAAAATTGCAGTTGTTTATGGAGAAGTAAAAACACCAATTCAGAAAAAAGCACTGGAGCAAATATCTTCTATCGTCTTAGAGCAGACAATGGAGTATCCTGCTTGTGTCAGGTATACCGATTTAAAAGAAAAGGAAAATTTCAGGTGCATCTATATAGGTACTAAAAAGGATAATCCCTATATAGCAGAACATTCACAAAAAATACTGTCTCAAAAGGAAGAATATTATATTAAGGTGACCCCGGACAGTGTAATAGTCGAGGGATATGATGATGCAGGCGTGCTTTACGGTTGTATAGATTTTTATAATAAGTATATAGTAAAATATGAAAACCAAGATACAAGGGGTGCATATTTTAAAGATATACTTAAGAATGAAAAAATGCCCGAATTTGAGTTATCCTCAGCACCCTCGGTGAAAAACCGCGGAATATGGACATGGGGGCATGTCATTTATAATTACAGAGGCTTTATAGACAATATGATGAAGCTTAAAATGAATACCATAATCATATGGAACGATTTTGTTCCCGTAAATGCAAAGGAAATGATTGATTATGCCCATAGCTGTAATATAAAGGTGATATGGGGATATTCATGGCTCTGGGATACAAAATGTGCCAAGGTCAATATGGATACAATATACGACGGCATAGATTCAATTTTGGAAAAATTTGAAAAGGAATATAAAGAATTAAATGTTGACGGAATCTATTTTCAGTCTTTTACCGAACTTAATCAGGAAAAAATCGGGGATGTGTTGGTTGCCGATGCGGTAACAAAATTTGTCAATACAACAGCGGAAAAGTTTTTCGGAAAATTCGGAGAAATGGAGCTTCAGTTCGGAATCCACGCAACATCGGTTAAGGAAAAGCTTGAATATATTAAAAATACAGATCCGAGAATAAGGCTTTACTGGGAGGATTGCGGTAGCTTCCCCTTCGATTATGATCCGCAAAAAATCGATAAATACGATGAAACGAAGGCTTTCGTAAAAAAGACTGCTCATCTGAGAGACAATGAAAAATACGGTGCTGTAACAAAAGGACTGGTATATCTTGATTGGGGTGAGTTTGAGCATCTTGAGGGTTCATTTTATCTTGGAAAATGTTCAAAAAAGGTAGCCAAAAACCGTATAGAACGAAAAAACAGAATATGGCGATATATACAGGCACAATGGATTGCCAATGCGGACAAAGCATATGATATGTTTAAGACTATGTGTGACGAATGCTATGGTGATTTATACATTACAGCATTGGTTGAAGACGGTATGTTTGAAGAAAATATCATGTACCCTGTGGCACTTTATTCCGAAATGCTATGGGATACTGATTGCGACTTTAAGGAAATGATGAGCAGTGTTGCCCTCAGAAGCTACGTAGAATTTGCGTAAGGGGGGCGTCTTATGAATTATAAAAAGGAATTAAAAAGCATCCTCAGATTCTGGCTTGATAACAGCATAGATTACGAAAACGGGGGAATATATACCTGCCTTGACCGTGAGGGTAATATTTACGGTACTGAAAAAAGTGTATGGTTTCAGGGAAGAGCCCTATGGACTTTTTCAAAAGCATATAGTATAATAGAGAAAAACCCCGAATATATCAGAGCGGCAAAAAACATATACGAATTTTTACCAAAATGTACCGATACAGACGGCAGAATGTTTTTTACCGTGACTAATGACGGCAAGGAACTTCAGAAAAGAAGATATTATTTTTCTGAAACCTTTGCGGCAATCGGTTGTGCGGAATACTACAGAGCAACAGGTGATAATAAGGCACTTTCGGATGCGGAAAAATATTTTGCAGTAGCATACGAATGTTTTAAGGGGATAAGGAAAAACGCCCCTAAGCTTAACCCTGAAAATTGTGATATGAAAGCACTTTCTCCTGTTATGATTATGCTTTCAACCGCACAAACAATGCGTAGCATTGCAGGGGAAAAGTATGATGATATCGCCAAAGAATGTCTGTCGGAAATTTTAAACGGCGGATTTCTCACGGAGAAAGCACTTTTGGAAAGTGTAAGCGGTAATGGTGAGTTTGTAAATTCTCCCACAGGAAGAATCGTGAATCCCGGACATAGCATGGAGGCGGCTTGGTTTCTCATGCTTGAGGGGATTATTACTGAGAATAACGAAGCGGTTTTAGCAGGTAAAAAAATTATTGATATTACCTTTCCGCTGGGTTGGGACAAAGAGCACGGCGGAATTATCGCATTTACAGATGTATGCAATAAGCCTCCCGTTCAGCTTGAGTGGGATATGAAGCTATGGTGGCCGCAGTGTGAAACCATTATTGCACTTTCTCTGGCATACGCAATTTTCAAGGACGAAAAATATAAGAAAATGCGTGATAAGGTTGAAAAATATTGTCAAGAGCATTTTATAGACAAGGAATATGGAGAATGGTACGGCTATTTGCACTATGATAACAGTGTATCCACAACGCTGAAAGGAAATATATTTAAGGGACCATTCCATATTCCGAGGCTTTATATGCTTATGTCAGTTTTGGAAGAGGACGCAAACCTTGAGAGGTATTACAGATAGGAGTGATTTAATTGAAATTAACATATCTTGGAACTGCCGCTTCAGAGGGCTTTCCGGCAGTATTTTGTAACTGTGAACATTGTAAAGAAGCAAAAAAATTAAAAGGTAAAAATATCAGAACACGGTCGCAGGCAATAATCAATGATGATTTGCTTATAGACCTTCCTGCTGATACATACAGCCATTTTTTAAATAATGACATTGACGGAGACAAAATAAAATATCTCATTGTGACACATTCCCACCAAGACCATTTTTACCCGAAAGAGCTTGGTATGCGTCACGGTGCGTTTGCCCATGATATGTATGTTGACAGGCTAAAGATGTATTGCAGCCATGGAGCATACGACTTGATGAATGAAATCTCCAATATAAAAAGATACACCGTTGATTTTGAAGCACTCAGTCCTTTTGATACGGTTGTGTTGGGAAACTACACCGTCACAGCACTTCCTGCACGCCATTTTGACGGTGACGGGGCGTTGTTTTACATAATAAATGACGGCACAAAAACTGTTCTGTACGCACACGATACGGGTTATTTTTACGATGAGGTTTTTGATTTTATAAAAGACAATAATTATATATTTGACTTAATAAGCCTTGATTGTACCAATATTGATATTCCTATTTCCGATGAGGGTAATCACATGGGGCTTGAAAATATTGAAAGACTCGTCAAAAGGCTTTGGGAAATCGGCTCGGTAAATGAAAAAACAATAAAGGTAATTAATCATTTTTCTCACAATGCCGCACCCATACATCATAAGTTGGAAGAACGGGTAAAGGATTACGGCTATATAGTATCGTATGACGGCATGAGAGTGGAAATATAAAGGAGGATAAAAAGTATGAAAATTTTGTTTCAGGGAGATTCTATTACAGATGCAGGGCGTGCAAGAGATAATGACGTTAATGTAGGAATGGGCTATCCGCTGCTTGTAAAAGCAAATCTGGGCTTTGAAAGACCGGGGAAATATGAATTCATAAACCGTGGAATAAGCGGCAACCGCATTGTAGATGTCTATGCACGTATGAAAAAAGATATCATAAATATTAAGCCTGACGTAATGAGTATATTAATAGGCGTGAACGATGTGTGGCATGAATTTGGCGAGGAGCCTAACGGGGTAGACGCAGATAAATATTACAAAATATACGAAATGCTTATTGAGGAAGTAAAAGCTGCACTTCCCGACATTAAGATTATTATAATAGAGCCGTTTGTTCTTCGCGGGTCTGCCACCGATGCAAAGTGGAATAGCTTTGAACCTGAAGTTAAGAAACGCGCTGAAATGGCGAAGAAAATTTCTGAAAAATACAGCTTGCCCTATATTCATCTTCAGAAAGGCTTTGATGAATTGTCAGAAACTACGGGTACAGGATATTGGTTGAGAGACGGAGTTCACCCCACGGCTATGGGGCATGAATATATTAAAAACGAATGGATTAAGAAATTCAAAGCCTTGGGACTTTAATTTAGCACTTAGCGGATGTAAAAATTTGTATTTTTACATCCGTTTTTTATGGAAAATGTTTGCAAACGGCTTGAGGATATGATAACATATACTTATATGATTTTATTTGAAAGAAGGAAAAGTCGTGAAAAAGAAATTTCTGAGTTTCATGTTGGCTTGTTTGATGGTAATAACTGCGGTTTCGTTACCTGCAAGTGCAGAAACCGGCGAAATTACAGAAGGCAACGCCACAGGGGGTGCAGGCAACGCAAGTGGCATTGTATCAGGTGGTACAGGTAGCGGTGCTTATGGAGGCACAGGCAGCGGCACAACCGTCGGTCCGGACGTCGGCACAGAAGATGATACCGAGGGTGATGCTGCCCTTTCGGGTACAATAGGTTCAGTCAACTGGGTTATAGAACCCGGTACGTCTGCTACAGGCGGAGGTCAGCTTGTAATAAGCGGTAGCGGCGAAGTTCCTGATTACACCATAGATAATCCTGCTCCATGGGCAGAGAACAGGAATAATATAAATGAAATTTACATAGAAGAAGGAATAACGGGGATAGGCGATTTTGCATTTTATGGATTAAAATACGTTCACTTCCTTTCAATTCCCGAAACCCTTGAAACAATCGGAAATGGTGTATTTGCAGGAATATCCTGGCTGTCCGAGATTAAAATAGCCGAGGGAAACAAGTTCTTTTGCGAGAAAGATTCTGATCTTTTAAGTAAGGATAATAAAACCTTGATTTTAAAAACTGCAGATAATAGTGACAACGTTTATTTCCTTCCGGAAAGTGTAACTGCCATCGCTCCGTATGCATTTTATATGAACACTGTTCTTCGCAAGGTTTTTGTGGGAAATCAGCTTGAAAGCATCGGTGAAAGTGCTTTTGCTCAATGTAATGAAGATATTGTCCTTTATTATACCGGAACAGAGGCAGAATGGAACGAGAAAGTAGTTGTCGGGGAAAATAATGGAAGCATTTCCTCAATCGTATATGAAAGCAAAAGAGTTTCGGCAATAACACTCAGCAGCTCTGAGCTTGAACTTAAAACAGGTGAGAGTGCTGTGCTGGAGATAACTCCCATACCCCAAGATGCCTCAATTACAGATGTTATCTGGACAGTTGATGATTACAATATCGCATCTGTTACAGACGGAACAGTGCAGGCAGTAAATGCAGGTATAACGACTGTTCGTGCTACAAGTAAGGACGGCAAATATGTTGCAAAATGTAAGGTGTGCGTTAGTGCAAAAGGAAATCTGACAACTTCCGTAGCATGGGAGGTTTCGCCCGATTTAAAGACTCTTACGGTAAGCGGAAGCGGGGAAGTTCCGGATTATTCAGGAACCGGATATGCACCGTGGGAAATGTACCGTCAGAATATTGAAAAAATAGTTGTGGAAAACGGCATTACAAAAATAGGTAATTACGGCTTTGCAGAAACAAAGTGCCGTGAAGTGATTCTTCCCGAAGGGCTTATTTCTATCGGGAAAAGTGCGTTTTGTTTCAGCGAAAATCTTGAAAAAATAAACTTTCCGTCGGGACTTGCAAGCATTGGCGGAAGTGCCTTTTCAGCTTGTACAAAAATAGAATCGGTAAATCTTCCGGATACTGTTACATATATTGGAGAGCATGCGTTTAATAACTGCGCAAAAATGGTATCTCTCCGTCTTCCGGAAGCAATTGAAAGCATACCAAACGGTACCTTCAATTGTTGTCAGAGTCTTAAGGCTGTTAAAATTCCCGACAGTGTAAAAACTATCGGAAACTATGCATTCTGTGCGTGCAACGGGCTTGAAACTGTCGTGATAGGTTCGGCGTTGGAGAGTGTTGGGTATGGTTCCTTCTATGACGTGTCCTTGCTTGAAAATGTTTATTACACAGGAACAAGCGAAAGCTGGGGTAAGATTTCTTTTGAAGGGGATAACGATAGCATACAAAATGCAAGCATAATATACGGCTATGAGCCTGTTACAAAGGTTCAGCTTGATAAATCCGAGCTTTTGATGAATGTTAAGGATACAAAGAAGCTTTCTGCTTTGTTTACACCTGAAAATGCCTCAATGCCCTACGCTATGTGGTCATCGTCAGATGAGAGTGTTGCCGTTGTTGATGCAGAGGGTAATGTTACTGCAAAAGCCAGGGGAACTGCACAGATTACGGCTACAGCAATATGTGAAAATGTCAGTGCAAGCTGTAGCGTTGTAACGGAAAACGTACCTGTTACAGGTATGGTTATTGAAGAAACAAGTGTAGATATGATTAAAGGTGAAGAGTATCAGCTTACACTTATATTTTCCCCTGAAAATGCGACAAACAGAAACATAAAGTGGACTTCCGATGATGAAGACGTGGTAGTAGTTTCAGGCGAAGGCTTACTGGAAGCTGTAGGCGAGGGAACTGCAATTGTTACCGGTGTTACCGAGGAGGGAGAATATACAGATTCGGTAAGTGTAACAGTCAGGGAAACCATTGCAGAAGGTGTTTTAGACGGTGGTATTACATGGAGAATCAACTTTGACGGCAATCTGACTGTAGGAGGAACGGGTGAAATGCCCGACTTTTATCCTACCGAGGTTGATAATGATTCCACCGGAAACGGGACTGCAGCGGGCGGTTCTACAGATAAGGACAATTCCGCATGGTCTGAAACACTTGCTCCATGGTTTGATTACAGCGAGAAAATTAAAACCGTAACGGTGGAAGATGGAATAACAAGTGTTGGTGATTATGCATTTGCATATTTGTACAGTCTGGAAAACGCATATATTGCATTTACTGTGACCGACATCGGAAAGAATGCATTTGAAAACAGTGCACTTATGAATATTTTCCTTCCCGAATCAGTTACTTCGATAGGAGAGAGGGCTTTCGCCTATAATCACAGACTTTCTTCTGTTTATCTGCCTTCAAATCTTAAAACAATCGGAAAGAATGCGTTTGAGGGCTGTTGGGGAATTACAGGTATTACACTTCCTCAAAGTCTTGAAAGCATAGGCAGCTATGCCTTTTCAAGCACGGGCATAAACTATATCAGCATACCCCAAAGCGTAAAAACAATAGGTGAGGGTGCCTTTGCAAGAATGTCAAGCCTTGGCAGTATTGTTGTTGAAAGTACGGAGTCGTCATTTACAGTGTACAATGAAATTTTGTATGATAAGGATATGACAAGGTTATTATGTAGCCCGTCTTATGCTTCGGCAGGGCATTGCGAACTGCCGTCAACAGTGAAAAAGATTGATGCAGGTGCATTCAGCAATAACTATAATCTAAATAGTATAGCACTTCCGCAAGGACTTACAACAATCGGTGATGAAGCCTTTTCAAGCTGTAGTTCCTTGGCTTCAATTTTTATTCCCGACAGTGTAACGACTATAGGAAAGAGTGCCTTTTCTTCTTGCGGATTCAATTATTTCAATGTACCCGAAGGGGTAACGGAGATTAGTGAAGGTATGCTGTCAAACTGCTGGAATCTGCAGAATGTTTATATGCACGATTCCGTAACAAAAATCGGTGCCAATGCTTTTTCGGGAAGCCCTCTTTCAAATAATTTTACATTCCCGAAAGGAATTAAAGAAATAGGAAGCCATGCTTTTTCAAACTGTCAGATAGGCGGCGATGTTAGGCTTCCCGAGGGACTTGAAAAAATCGGAGAAAGAGCATTTATGCACTGTCTGAACATAAATCAGGTTTATATTCCTGCAAGCGTTATCTCTATCGGAGAATCAGCGTTTGTGTGTGATAATCTATTCAGAATAAATGTAGATGAAGGAAACAGTGCTTATACGGATATAGAAGGAGCTTTGTATAATAAGGAGCTTACTTCAATCCTTTCATATCCTGCCTCTAAAATGGGCACCTTTGTTGCTCCGGATTCAATTAAAAGGGTTGAAAGCGATGCGTTTAACCGTTCCAAATTGTCAAAGGTTATACTTCCCGATGGAGTAACATATATCGGCAACAATGCATTTTCACAGTGTCCTAATCTTGTGAGCATACGCATTCCCGATTCTGTTACTTCAATGGGATATGACGTGTTCTCCAATAACGCACTGTTAAGAAGCGTTGGTTTGCCTGCCGGAATCACAAAGATTCCAAGCAGTACGTTTAATAACTGTGCTATGCTTGAAAGCGTTACTCTCGGCAAAAATGTTAAGACAATAGAGTGGAATGCGTTTTATAACTGCATGAATCTGCGTGTGATAAAAATAAGCTCAGCACTTGAAGAGATAAAACCCTATGCATTTTCTCAGGCAAATAATCTTTCTGAAATTATTTATGAGGGTAGTGCTGAAAGCTGGAGCAATATAACCATAGGCGAGCAAAATGATGCTTTAAGCACTGCTCGGTTAACTACCGATGCCAAGTTTGTGCTCGGAGTTACACTTGATAAGAAAAACGTAAATCTTAAAATTGGAGATACATTGCAGCTTGCTGCCGTGACCTCTCCCGAAGCTGTTACAGATACACTTGTGTGGAATTCGGAAGATATCCTTGTAGCAAGTGTTGAAAATGGACTTATAACCGCAGAAGATGCCGGAAATACGACAGTGACAGTATCTTCTTCTGACGGCTCTTATATTGACTACTGCAACGTAAGTGTATCTACGGAGGGAAGCATCGGTGAAGGCATTAAATGGAGCCTCAGTGACGGTGTACTTACCGTAAGCGGTGAGGGAGAAATTCCCGATTACGATGAAGCCGTGAGCAGAACATTGGCAGGAGCTCCTTGGTCGGATTACAGAAAAATTATTAAAACCATAATTATTGGCGAAGGAATAACTGCAATTGGAAATAACGCCTTCCGTGATAACTGGAATGCCGAAAGCATCGTGATTTCTCAGACAGTTCAGTCAATAGGCGACAGAGCCTTTGCAGTGTGTGAATCTGTTAAAGAAATTAATATTCCCAAAAATGTAAAGTCGATAGGAGAAGAAGCCTTCGAGGGAATGTGGGAGCTTAAAGGCTTCAAAGTTGATGCGGGAAATGAGCATTTTTCAGCACAGGACGGAGTTCTCTTTAACAAAGAAAAAACAGTGCTTCTCGCATATCCTATGGAAAAGCAGACAGAAATGTATAAAATCCCCGCAGGCGTAAAAGAAATTGCGGATTCTGCACTGCGGAGAAATCAGTATCTTCAGGTTGTGGTTATGCCCGAAGGACTTACCTCAATTGGAGCATACGCATTTGCTGATATATTCAGGCTTCGCGGAGTGATTATGCCTGCAAGTATTAAAAACATCGGACAGGGCATATTTATAGGAAGCGCGCTGAATGTAATTGTATATGGCGGAAACGACGAGGAATATGAAGAGCTTATTTCGCAGACAACGGATAATCTGGGATTGCCTGCCGCAGTGCATGTTGTATATAATTCCACTATGCCCGTGAACGGTGTGATGAACGAGCCTATAATTGAAAACGGGCAGATTAAAGTAAATGTATGGTTTGAAACAATGTTTGAGGAGTGCAAGGTAATATTTGCCGTATATGATGAAAAACACAAGCTTGTAAAAACAACTATGCAGAATGTTTCTGATGAAACAACGGCAATTCCTGAATTCCGTGCAGATGTTGAGGGCGAGGCTCTTGGATATACTGTTAAGGTATTTTTCTGGGACAAGTCAAATTCAATGAGAATTCTCGGAAAACCCCTTGAATACTATATTAGTCCTACTATTGACGTTGATGAAGTTCTTGAGTCGCCGCATGATTATGTGAGCGGTCAAACAGTTACCAAGATTTATGAATCTCCCGTAGGAACAAAGTTGGAAATAACCTTTGATGAATTGACAGAAACAGAGGAAAATGTTGACTTTATCTACATTTACGACGAAAAGGAAGAACTTGTCGGCAAATACACCGGAACTCAGCTTGCAGGGAAAACTATAACAATTCCCGGAAGAAAAGTTATAATAAAGCTTACAAGTGATGAAAATATTGCTAAATATGGCTTTAAGACATCAAAGATAGTAGTATACAAGTAATATGAAAGGATGAATTTCCGATGAAAAGAGTTTTTAAACTCCTCACAGCGGCAGTAATCACGCTGTCACTCATATTTTCACTTTCAGCGTGTGGCAGTAAGAAGGTTCCAAAAAAGGAAATTGATTATGATCGCATGATAGAAAGCTTTGTACCCGATTCATTTAATACCAAGTCCCTTGCAGTGGGTGAGGTAGACGGACCGCAGGCGCGTATATGGCTTGAGAGCGGAATGGGAACGGTGTATACAAGTAATGACAAAGTGGTTACTATTTCCGATCTGGGTAAGGTCACGGCTGTAGGCACAGGTAGTGCATATGTGGTAATCACGGGCATGGGCGGTATGTTTGAGGTTTATCGTTACGACGTATATTAATAGAGAAATTTATGCATATTCTCTTGTTTGAGGAAAATTAATTAAATTAAATAAACAAAAGAGAGGGTTATCAAAATGAAAAAAAGAATTTTATCACTCATTCTTGTGTCAGCAATTGGTTTGTGTCTGTGTGCCTGTGATGATGATGACAAAATTATACTTCCGACACCCGAACAGGCAATCAATCAGGCAAAAGGTACGATTAATACCTTATCCGAACAGGCCGATGCAAGAGATATGAGAAGAACACAGTTGATTGAGCAAAACAAGGTAAAAATAAAAGGTGACGCAACCTTTTCATTGCCTAAAGCAGACATCAAGCTGAATGCATATTCCATAATTCCATGGGAGTCGTTGGGACAACCTCAAAAGCAGATATACTTCCTCTATGATTTCATTAATACTGATGAAGATGACAGATCTCCATCAAGTGTACAGGTTGTAGCATATCAGGATGGTGTCAGACTGGACGGAGCTATCTATTTTGACGACAACGCTGCGACCATGATTAAAAACGGGGTATCAATCAGTGTAGCATCAGCCTTTGTTCTGAACAATCTTGAAAGTGACGTACAGGTTAAGTTTGAAAACTACGGCGAGGAAAGCGAAGAATATACTGTAAAAATTAAATAAGCAGAGAAAGCAAAGAACCCAATCCGTTGGATTGGGTTCTTTGCTTTCTTTACCGTATAAGAATTTGTGTAATTTAATCGCGAGCTATCAATTATGAATTTAGTCAGAACGCGACATGGGTGAAGCGGCACGCTTCTTATTTATAATTTTTAACCAATTCTTTATATTGCTTATTATATTTCATTTTATATCCTAAAATAAGTTCAGGGGAGAATTTTTCTCTGTTTTGTTCAACAAGCTCTTGAGCGAGCTTCTTTGAAATATTCAAAGAAAATTTTTTGCCGTGTGCTGTACAGAAAATCATGTTTTTATTTGTGGTTGTAGCACCGGTGCCGGTATCATGGGTAGTGGTTTTTCTTAAGTAAATCCAAAGAATTTCCTTATAGGAAAATACGCAAAATGGACTTGAAACGGAAAAGAATTTGTCTCCGCAGATAACTTTTCTCATTTTGCCAATGGTTTGACCTTTATCTAAATCATCTGAAACTTCATTAATTGAAATCCCCGAATCTTCAAGGATTTCAACACATTTTAAAATGTTTCGTCTGAATCCGAAATATACAACAACGCTGACAATTAACAAAAGTCCCGAAGCACCAAGTAAAGCAGTTGTGAGGTTAGACGTTATCGCAGCATTTAGTAAAAAAGAGACAACTAATAAAATCACGGATATAATTGTTATGTTTTTCCAAATGTTTGCCGACTTTACCTTAGACTCAATTTTTTTCTTCATAAAAGCACCCCTTAAGAATAAATTGAACACATTATATCATATATTTGGTGAAAATGTCAATAAATGGCAGTTAAAAAATGACAGATTTTATATTCAGAGATTTTTTCCTATTTCTATTGACAACATATATTTTCCATGCTATACTAACTGTATTAGTACGAGTAATACAGTTAAGGAGGTGAATCAATGATAAGCTTAGATTATAAGGACGGAAGAACTCTTCACGAACAGATTGAGCATGGCTTTCGTGAATTAATAATCGGCACAGTACTGAAAGCTCACGAGCAGCTTCCATCGGTGAGGGAGCTTTCCATTTCTCTTACAGTAAATCCCAATACAGTGCAAAAAGCGTATAAAGAGCTTGAAACAGCAGGGTATATCTACAGTGTTAAGGGAAAAGGAAACTTTGTAGCACCTCAGTTCCAGGCTAAGGACGAGAAAAGAATAGCGGGGCTTTATGATGAGATTACATCGGCTGTCAAGGAGCTTATGTATCTGGGTGAAACAAAAGAAGAAATAAACAGTCTTATAAACAATATTTATTCAGAAAGGGAGGAAGGATAATGATTCAGGTGTCCTCGGTAACAAAATACTTTGATAATTTTAAAGTGCTTGACGATTTTTCTCTTGATGTGAAAAAGGGTACTATATATGGCTTGATAGGACCCAACGGAGCAGGTAAAACCACCGTGATAAATCATATTAACGGCGTTTTGAAGCCCGATTGCGGCAATATTTACATAGATGGTGTAAGAGTTTATGAAAATGAGCAAATAAAGGAAAGAGTGCTGAATATTTCCGATGACTGGTTTTATTACAGTACGTATACAATTAAGCAAATGGCACGCTTCTATGCGGATATTTATAAAAATTTCAGCTTTGAGCGTTATAATGCAATAGGCGAAATCTTTAAAATCAATGAAAAAAGGCAGATAAGGAAGCTGTCTAAGGGTATGAAAAAGCAGGTGGCATTTTGGCTTACTCTTTCTGCAATGCCCGATGTCCTCATTTTGGACGAGCCGCTTGACGGACTTGACCCTGTTATGAGAAAGCAGGTTCTTAATCTTGTTATTGCAGATGTAAGTGACCGTGATTTAACGGTGCTGGTATCCTCGCACAATCTTCGTGAGCTTGAAGATATATGTGATTGGGTAGGAATTATCCATAAGGGTAAAATGATTGCACAAAAGCCGCTTGATGATTTAAAGGGCAGTGTTCATAAGTATCAGATGGTGCTTGATGAAGAAGCGGCACAAAGGCTTTCGGATTCGGGCGAGGTGCTGCATATTTCAAGAACGGGCTCGGTATACAGTGTAATTATAAGGGGCGATGCACAGCTCACCTATGACAAAATGAAAGAGCTTTCACCTCTTTTGTGTGAGAGAATCAGCCTTACACTGGAAGAAGTTTTCATTTATGAGTTGGGAGGTCTGGGATATGATTTCAAAAACATTATTTTTTAACAAAGGAATATATAAATCAACTCTCCGCAGATATTTGTGGGGAAGTGTACTCTACTTTATTCTTCTGTTTATGATTACGGGAATGTCAATTCTTTTAAATTATGACACGGAGCAGATGTTCCTTCCCTCAATAGGCAGCGAGGTATCACTTATTTTGCGTAACGAATATATTCTGCTTCCTACGCTTCTGGCAATTGTAGTGCCCACGGTTGTAGGGCTGATGATATTCAGATTTATTCATTCAAAAAAGACATCAATCTTTGTGCACAGTCTGCCTGTGAAAAGGGAAGCAAACTATATTTCAACGGTAATGGCAGCTTTTACGCTTATGGGAATCCCTGTGATGCTCAATGCTCTTGTATTGATGATAATTTCACTGTCGGGATATGCACACCTTTTTGGTGTTGGTGATTGTATCACATGGATGCTTTTTAATCTGTTTGCACTGTTTATTATGTTTTCCTGTGTTTGCTTTGTGGCATCTATAACGGGAAACAGTTTTGCCATGATAGTTCTTAATATAATCTTCCATCTTTTTGTTCCATTGCTTGTTGCAGGGTTTGAGAGAGTGTCAAGCATTTTCCTTCACGGCTTTGCAAATGACAGTTTATTGATGACAAAAGTGACAGATGCAAACTTCCCCGTGAAGCTTATGGAGGTAGCCTCTTCGTGGACTTTCAGAGCACAGGAAGCCTTTCATATTCCAAAAGCAGCATTATTTCTCGTTGCGGCTGTAATTCTTTATATCCTCGCAGGATTTCTTTATAAAAAACGCAGAATGGAAACTGCGGAGGAGGTGGCGGGCTTTAAGTGCCTGAATCCGATTTTCAAGTATCTTATTACATTTATGGGAGCTATTGCTGCATTTTCGATTTTCAGCCCTTCTATGAGCGACAGCAGCTTGGCATTTTGGTGCGTTATTGCCATTGTAAGTGCAGTTATATATTTTGGCAGTGAGATGCTTCTAAGAAAATCACTTCGTGTCTGGAACTCATATAAGGGGTATCTTGGATTTGCTATAGCCTTTGCCGCCATGCTTTGTATATTTGCATTCACAAGCTTTTTCGGATTTGAAAGCCGTATCCCGGAAAAAGAGGATATTTCAAAGGTCGCATTCTATGACTATTATTATGGAGAAACCCCATACCTTGCAAATGATGAAATTATTGCAAAAATGCAGGAATTTCATGCAAAAATGACTGAGAGAAAAGAAACTGTAAACAAATATGATTCCGATACGTATATTCATTTTGAATATATACTGAAAAATGGAAACAAGCTTCATCGCAGATACGGGGTTTCAAATGACGAGCTTCACGAAATTATGAATGAAATGTATAAGAATCGGGAATATAAGCAAAGAAGCGAACGTGTGTTTAATAAAATGAAGTCCATCTATACCATAAACATATACGGCAATGAGCATGAAGAAATAAAGGATGACGCTAAAAAAGAAGAGCTCCTTGAGTGTATTAAGAAAGATATGTTAAGTCTTGACTACAATGAAATACATAACAGCGGTTGGAATATATCTGTTGAGATTGAATATGTATCCGGAAAAATTGATAATAGCAACCGCTACAATTATCGTATAGAAACAAACCAAAGCGGCGAGAGGGAGCGTGTTTATATCAATTACATCAGAGTGGATATAAACGCAAACTTTGAAAATACCCTTGCGTGGTTTATCGAAAACGGATATTGGGAAAAGTTTGCTATAAAAAATGACGGCATCATGTATATCTGTAAGGATTATACACAGCTACCTTTTGTCCGTGGAAAGGAGTTTACGGGGGAAATTTCCGAAGAGAAGGAAAAGAGAATAATAAAGCTCACCGCTCCCGAAGATTTGGAAAAAATAATTAACTACGCACACTTTGAAAAACAGGCATATATAACAGAGCAGGAACGCTATGAGGTGTACCAGGTATTAGATACCTCGTCTTTGGATTATCGTAACATAACCTCGTTGTCGAAAAAAGAGCTTATGAGACTTTTCCCCGACAAGTCAGTAAAATAGCACCTGTTCCTGAAAGAGACTGAAGGATTTTAAATAAACAAGGAAATATAGGCTCTATTTGTATTGACAAAGCATTTCATTAAAGGTATAATTAAACAGATGTATAGTATTGGAGACACATCAACTTTAGGAAGTTGGTGTGTCTTGATTTTTAGGAGGTATATAAAAAGGCATGAACACTGTTAAATTTGACAAGAAAAACGTAATGGTGATTGCACATCGAGGTTTAAGCGGAATTGAGACGGAAAATACAAACTCTGCTTTTGTTGCTGCGGGAAACAGAAGCTACTATGGTATAGAAACCGATATTCACGTTACTCCCGATGAAAAATTCATTGTAATTCATGACGAGCTTACGGTGAGAGTTTCCGATACCGTTGTAAATGTAGAGGAAACCCCTTACGATGAGCTTAGAAAAATCCGCCTTAATAATATCTGCAAATATGACAAAGAGGGAATTTGCAAAAACGATATAAGGGAAGATATTATTCTCCCTAACCTTGCTGAATATGTAGGCATTTGCCGAAAATACGAAAAGAAGTGTATTCTTGAGCTTAAACGCCGTTTTGAGACAAAGCATATAAAAATGGTTATTGAGGAGCTTAAAACTCTTAACTATCTTGAAAATGTAGTGTTCATTTCCTTTGATTTTGATAATCTTGTTGACCTTCGTGAACTTCTTCCCGAGGCTGAAATTCAGTATCTTGTATATAATTATGATGCAGACGTCAGAGAAAAGCTTAATAAGTATAATTTTGAGCTTGATATTAAGCACACAGCACTTACTCCCGAGGTTATAAACGAAGTTCATTCCGACGGGCATAAGGTAAACTGCTGGACAGTCGATGATAAGGAAGACGGCGAAAGACTTGCAGCTTGGGGCGTAGACTACATAACCACCAATATACTTGAATGATATAATTTTATTTATAAAAACTAAACGAGGAGCGATAAAAATGAAAAGAATTTTGTCAACCATTCTCGCAATGATAATTGCACTTTCATGTGCATCATTTACGGCATTTGCCGAAAGTGACATCAGAATCGTAATCGACGGGGAATACAAAACCTTTGATGTAATGCCCGTTATTGAAAATTCCCGTACCCTTGTACCTATGAGAGGCATTTTTGAAACTTTGGGTGCAGTGGTAAATTGGGACGAGGATACACGCACCGTTATGGCGGCAAAAGGTGAAACCGTTGTAATGCTGCAGATTGATAACAAAACAGCATGGGTAAACGGTGAAGCAAAGGAGCTTGACGCTGCCGCAAAGCTTTTGGAGGACAGAACAATGGTTCCTATTCGTTTTGTTGCAGAAGCTCTTGGCTGCAAAGTAGAATGGGACGAAGCACAAAGGAGGGTTTTTGTGTATTCTGAAAATGACCATCAGAAGGGCTTTGAAGCTCTTAACGGTAAAAAGGTGATTGTAATAGGAAACTCACATACCTATTACGGAAGACCCGTTATAAGCGTATCTAACAAGAAATATACGCTTGCGGACAGAGTAAATAACAAAGGCGGTATTTATCAGCTTTGTAAGGCAAACGGAATTGATGTATCGGTTACAAACTGGTGCTTTGGAAGTCACGGACTCAGCCAGCTTTTCGGCGGAGAGCCCTGCAACCTTGAGGGTGGCTGCAAGGGCGTAGTGCACAAGGATTACCTTACAGACAATAACTATGACTATGTAATAGTACAGCCCGGTGTGGGAACAAATTCCATAAAGAATCTTCAAAATGATTTTGATACCATAATCAGCTTCTTTAAAGAAGGTAATCCCGATACGAAGTTTATTCTTTTAAGCCCTCCCACACAGTACGGATATAACGCAACCGGCTATCCTTATCCCGATATGCTCAGCCAGTACGATGAAATCGAGAAAAAAGGCGTACAAATCTTAGAGTGGGGCAAAATTGTAGATTATGCAATCAGACATGGTGTACCCGGCACAGATACAGTATTCAATAAAAACAGCTTCGCTGTAAAGGACGGCTATCATCCGAACCTGCTTGCCGGATATGTACTCAATGTAATGATTTACTGCACAATTACCGGTGAAAAAGCAGTGGATCAGCCCTACGGATTCTATCTTGATCAGGCATTGGCTCCCGATTTTGACCTTAAAGGCTTCAACGACTTTTATTATGCCGACGGAGAAAGCGATACAAACTCCGATGAAATATTAAAATCAGAGAAGGATATGAATGCAATCGCCGCATTTATTGACAGCTATATGGACGGAACTTACAAAGAACCCGAAAAAGTAAGTGCAAAAGAAATCCTTGACGGAAAACGAATCCTCTTTATAGGCAATTCCTTTATCTACTACGGAAGAACCGTAGCATCAGTTGGAAAATCTGATCTCAGCATAGAGGGCAGAACAGATACAAAGGGTGCTTTCTATCAGCTTTGTAAGGCAAACGGAATAGATGTTGAGGTTATAAATATGACCTTTGGTGCACACACCCTCGGCGATATTATGAGCGATGCTTGCCCCAGAACAAATGACAAATGCTACGGCAAAAATCATATGGAAAATCTCACCGATAAGAAATTTGATTATGTAGTATTTTCTCCTGCATCCGGTGATAAGCAAGCAGCGGCATTTGAAGAAGACTGCGACAAGCTCATGAGCATTTTCCGCGAGGCAAACCCCGATGTGAAGTTTGTATGCCTCGGCAATATCGGTGCATACGGCTTTAATTCATATAAGCGTGATTTCCCCGGAATCAGTACATATTACAAAGCCTTGGAGAAGAAAGGTGTAACCATTGCCGATTGGGGCGGACTTGTAAAGGCAATCCTTGACAAAAAATTTACCGACAGCCGTTTTACACAGGAATATACAAATACAACCTTTGTGAACACAAAGGATAATTACCACCCTAACCTCCTTGCAGGCTATCTTACAACGCTCTTTACCTACTGTGCAATCACAGGGGAAAGTGCTCAGGGTCAGCCCTACGGCTTCTATAAAGACGAAACTCTTGCACCCGTAATCGATATTCCGGGCTACACTGAATTTTATTACAATGGCGGAGACGCAGATACAAACTATCCGGAAGTTTTTGAATCTGCCTCCGACATGGCGGCACTGCAGACTCTTGTTGACCGCTATATAAGAGCAGGGCTGTTCCGCAATCTGGAATATACGAATCCCTCTGCAGAGAAAAAGGCACAAGAAGACCTTATCGCACAGGGAACAGGTCCTATGAACGGAAAGAAAGCAATTTTCATAGGCGACTCCAACGTATACTATGGCAGAGCCGTTGAAGCAAGAAGCAAGAAAAACGAGCTTAGTGAAAGACAGAATGACAAGGGTATTTTCTACCACATCTGTAAAGCTAACGGCAGTGAACCTCTTATTACCAACTGGGCATACGGAAGCCATGGTTGGTGGGCACTGTTTGACGGACATCAGTGTACCACAAACAATACCTGTAAGGGTATAGACCACGAGGCACAGCTTACCGACCGTAACTATGACTATGTATTCCTTGGACTTACTCGAAGTGCTACCGACGAGGAAAAGCTCGACTACTATATGCAGCACATCACAAAGCTTTTCCGCGAGGCAAATCCCAATGTGCAGATTATTGTCCTTGCACCTACTATGATTTATGGAATCAATGATACAGGTGTAGTGCGTCAGGGGACAATCGATGCTCTTAAAACTATGGAAGAAAAGTACAACGTAAAGGTTTGTGACTGGGGTAGAATTGTTCGTGATATTCTTGACGGAACTGTAAAGGTTCCCGGAACAACGCAGGAATGGGTGAAGAATACATTCGTTGTTAAGGATGCAAAGCACGTAAATCTCCTTGGCGGATATATGACTGCTCTTATGGCATACTGTGTGGCAACAGGAGAAAAGGCAGAGGGACAGAATTACGACTTCTTCAAGGATACTTCTCTTGCTCCCATAATCGACGTACCGGGCTATGTTGATTATTACTATCAGAACGGTGATGCCGACAGTAATTTCCCCGAAATTCTTGCATCGGAAACTGAAATGCGTGGTATTCAACAGCTTATTGACAAATACATCGCTGAAAAGCCTTACAAAAATTGATCAAAGGAAGATAACAGAATGTATAAAGCAGTATTTGAAAAAATAGACGAGCTTTTTCCCAAATATGTTAAAGTATGGGAAGATGTGTGCAATATTGAAAGCCCTACAAACTGCAAAGAAGGCGTTGACAAGGTTTGTAAGTACTTTACGGATATGGCAGAAGAACGAGGCTGGGATATTGAAATATCAAAGCAGGAGGTAGCAGGCAATGCGGCTTGTATTACAATAAATTCAAATGCAAAGGAGCCTCATGTTTGCCTTTCCGGACATATGGATACCGTTCACCCTATAGGATTTTTTGGTTATCTCCCCGTGAAGCTTCAAGGGGACAAAATCTACGGCCCCGGAGTAATCGATTGTAAAGGCGGATGCGTAAGTGCGTTCCTTGCCATGGACGCATTATGGCAATGCGGGTATAATAAACGCCCCGTAAAGCTGATACTTCAGTCGGACGAGGAAACGGGAAGTAAAACCAGCGGAAAGAAAACTGTGGAATTTATGTGCGAAAAGGCGAAGGGTGCAGTAGCCTTTTTGAACGGTGAAGGTTGTCCGGTGAATAAAAAATGGACTGCGGCGATTCAGCGAAAAGGAATCCTCAGATACCGTTTTAAAATAACAGGTAAAGCGGCACATTCCTCAGCATGCTATGACGGAGCAAACGCAATAGCAGAGGCGGCACATAAAATTCTTCAGCTTGAACAGATGAAGGATAAGGAAGGACTTACTTGTAACTGTGGAGTAATCGAAGGCGGTATAGTAGCAAATACAGTTGCGGAGGAATGCAGCTTTCTTGCCGATATTCGCTTTGCAACCATAGCTCAGATGCAGCAGGCAGAGCAGGAGGTAATGAGAGTAGCAAACACCACCTATGTTGAAGGCTGTTCTTGCGTGGCTCAAAAAGTCAGCGACCGTCCTCCCATGGAAAAGTCCGAAAGGAATATAGAGCTTTTAAGTAAGATTAACGCTGTTATGGAAAAATGCGGATTTGACTCCATAAAAAGCGAAAAAAGAAACGGCGGCTCAGATGCGGCATATATAACCGGCATCGGTGTTCCCTGTCTTGATAATATGGGAATCCTCGGCGGAGGAATCCATTCTGCAGATGAATTTGCCGTTATATCCTCCCTTGCCGAAGCTGCGAAGATTATGGCGGCAACAGCAATGGGAATCTAATGTAAATATTAAGTAAAGAGAGACCATAGCAAAAGCTATATTTATACCTTTTGCTGTGGTCTGCTTTTTTGCAGTATAGGAATTTGCGTAAATTTAATTCGCATGAAACTGTGTTCGTGCAATGTTCGGGTGCGACGAGGGTGAAGCGGCACGCTTCTTTTTTGTAAAAAAATACGTAAAAAATATTAATTTCGTATTGAAAAGTGAATTTTTTTGAGATATAATATGTTATAATGGGAAAAATTTTGAAAGTTAGCCATAAAGTGAGCAAATTTTGCTCACTTGTGCTAAAAAAGGTAGGAGGTACAATCATGAGTTCAATGGAAAAAGTGTCCGACCTTCTTGCCAAAAAGGCTGAAATTGCTCTTGGCGGCGGTAAGGAGAAGCAGGACCAACAGCGTAGCAGCGGCTCTATGACAGCGAGAGAGCGTATAGACGCACTTCTTGATGAGGGCAGCTTTGTGGAAATCGGTGCATTTGTTTCCGCACGTAATGAAGAAACTGCGGCAGACGGTGTTATCACCGGTTACGGCAGCATCGATTCAAGATTGGTGTACGTTTATTCTCAGGACGTAACCGTTTTAGGCGGCAGCATGGGTGAGATGTACGCTAACAAAATTAACAAAATCGTCGATATGGCGGCAAAGATGGGTGCTCCCGTTATCGGTATGCTTGACTCTAACGGGGTAAGGCTTTCCGACGGCCCCAGAGTACAGCGTGCAATGGGCAGAGTGCTTAGTGCATTTGCAAACATCAGCGGTGTAGTTCCCAACATCAGCATAGTGTTTGGCAACTGTGCAGGCGGAAGTGCAATTGCGGCGGCAATGAGCGATTTTGTTATTATGAACAAAAAAACAGGAAAAATGTTTGTAACAGGTCCCGACATTATAGAGGCAACCGAGGGAAAAGCTCCTGAGGTTGATGCAAAGGGAAGTGTTAATAAAAACGGAAACGCACATTTTATCGGAGAAGACGACCTTAGCTGTATCGCAATTACCAAGCTTCTTCTTTCATACATTCCTTCAAATAACCTTTCAGATGCATTTCAGTTTGAAACTATGGACGACCTTAACCGTCCTTGTGAAATTCTCAATGAGATTGATTCCATTGAAGATGCAAGGGTTGTTATTGCGGAAATTGCCGATGACAAAGCCTTCTTTGAAATTCAGGCAGACTATGCCGAGGAGGCGTCAATCGGTTTTATCAGAATTAACGGCAGTGTAGTGGGCGTTATTGCAACAAGCGGTGACGAAATTTCAAGCCGTGCCGCACAGAAGATGGAAAGATTTGTACGCTTCTGCGACTGTTATAATACACCTATTCTTACAATTACGGACGTTTCAGGCTTCAAGGCAAGTGCAAGTGAGGAAGCGTGGGGACTTGCAAGAAAGAGTGCCGAACTCATGTATGCATTTGTTGAGGCAACAGTTCCCAAGGTTAACCTTATTACAAAGAAAGCATACGGCACTGCATACACCCTCATGAACTCAAAGCAGGGCGGTGCAGACCTTATCTTTGCGTATCCCACGGCTCAAATGGCACCCCTTCCTCCTGCGGCAGGCGTAGGCATGCTTTACAGCGAAAGACTTAAAGCAGGGGAAAGCCGCGAAGCTCTTGAAAAAGAATATATCGAAACAGAAGCATCAATTTACAATGCAGCTCGTCTTGGCTGTGTTGATGATATAATTGTTCCTTCGGAAACCAGAGTTCGCATTGCGGCGGCTCTTGAAATGCTCAGGAGTAAGAGAGCCGGTGCTATATCCAAAAAGCATGACAATCTGTCGCTGTAAGGGGGAATAGCAAATGGACTTTAAAAGAAACGACCTTATTCTTGAAGGACTTGCTTACACCGTAATGGGAATTCTGATAGTGTTTATGATTCTTGTAATCATAATGGCAGTTATAAAAGCAATGGCAGTTATAAGCGGTGAGAAAAAGCCAAAGAGTAAGCAGAATTCTCTTGCGGATACAACCGTAAAGGAAGAAGTGCAGGCTGATGAAGCTCCCGAGACAGTGCAGAACGATGGCGAGCTTGTTGCAGTAATTACTGCGGCTATAGTTGCCATGATGGGACAAACTACATCAGGGCTTGTTGTTCGTTCATATAAGAAGATAGACGGCGATGCATGGAATAAGGCAGGCCGCATGGATATTCTTGATAACAGATTATAAGGAATATAAGGAGGAAATTAATCATGAGAAAATTTATTGTTAATGTAAATGGTAATTCATATGAAGTTGAGGTAGAAGAGGTAGGCGGAGCATCTGTTCCCGTAGCGGCTCCTGCAGCAGCTACCACAGTTACTGCACCTGCAGTAGCTCCCAAGGCGGCAACCGCACCTGCAGGCGGTGCCCCTGTTAAGGCTCCCATGCCCGGAAACGTCCTTGATATTAAGGTTTCAAACGGTCAGGCAGTTAAGAAGGGCGATGTTCTTGTAATTCTTGAAGCTATGAAAATGGAAAACGAAATTTCAGCTCCGCAGGACGGTACGGTAACAGTTGTTGCCACCAAGGGTGCAACAGTTAACACAGGCGACATTTTGGTTACTCTTTCTTGATTGAAAACACAAACTAAGAAATGGAGTGATTAAAGTTGTTGGATAAATTGATAACCGGTTTTACTCAGTTTTTCGGTAATACCGGTATAGCAGAATTGTTTAATATGGCGGATTTTGGAGGAATTAAGGCTGTTTGTATGCTTGCAATTGCTTGCTTCCTTCTTTATCTTGCAATTGTTAAAAAATTTGAACCGCTTCTGCTTCTTCCCATTGCATTCGGCATGCTTCTTGCAAATTTGCCGCTGGGAAACGTTATGCATCCGGAGCTTTTCTTAGGTAATGAAATTGACTACGGAAAAGTTCTGCATGACGGAGGACTGCTGGATTTATTGTACTTAGGTGTTAAGCTGGGTATCTATCCTCCGCTTATTTTCCTTGGTATCGGATGTATGACGGACTTTGCACCTCTTATTTCCAATCCAAAGAGTATTCTTCTCGGTGCAGCGGCACAGGTAGGCGTATTTATAACCTTCCTCGGTGCAATTCTCCTTGGTGCATTCCAAATCGGCGGCTTTGGTGCTGACGGCAGTATGATTACCATCCTGAAGGAAGCGGCATCAATCGGTATTATCGGCGGTGCAGACGGTCCCACGGCAATTTATGTTACAAAGACCCTTGCCCCGGGACTTCTCAGTGCAATTGCCGTTGCAGCATATTCCTATATGGCACTTGTTCCTGTAATTCAGCCGCCTATTATGCGAGCACTTACAACCAAAAAGGAACGTATGATTGTTATGGAAAATCTTCGCCCCGTAACCCAGCGTGAAAAGATTGTTTTCCCTATTGTAGTTACACTGGTTGTGGTTCTTTTGGTTCCCGATGCGGCTCCTCTTGTGGGTATGCTTATGCTTGGTAACCTTATGAAGGAAAGCGGTGTTGTTGAAAGAATCAGTAAGGCTGCACAAAACGAGCTTATGAATATTATTACAATATTCCTTGGCGTAACCGTTGGTGCTACTGCTACAGCAAGTACCTTCCTTACACCTAAAACAATACTTATTATATGCTTAGGACTTTGTGCATTTGCGGTAAGTACTGCGGCAGGCGTGCTTTTCGGAAAGCTTATGTGTAAGCTTTCCGGCGGAAAGATTAATCCTCTTATCGGTAGTGCTGGCGTTAGTGCAGTTCCAATGGCAGCACGTGTATCACAGAAGGTAGGACAGGAAGAAAATCCTGCAAATTTCCTGCTTATGCACGCAATGGGACCAAACGTTGCAGGTGTAATAGGCAGTGCCGTTGCAGCAGGTGTGTTCCTAGCCCTCTTTAAATAATTAAGAAAGGAAATAATTATCATGGAAAATAAAAGACCGGTAAAAATTACCGAAACAATTCTTCGTGACGCACATCAGTCGCTCATTGCCACCCGTATGACAACCGACGAAATGCTGGGTGCGGTAGAGCTTCTTGATAAGGTGGGCTTTAATGCACTGGAAGCATGGGGCGGTGCTACCTTTGATAGCTGTCTTCGTTTCCTCAAGGAAGACCCTTGGGAAAGACTCAGAAAAATTAAAGACAAGGCAAAGAACACTCCCATTCAGATGCTTTTCCGCGGACAGAATATTCTCGGATACCGTCATTACGGTGATGATGTTGTAGAATATTTTGTGCAGAAGTCAATTGCAAACGGCGTTGACATCATCAGAATTTTCGACGCACTAAACGACGTTCGTAATCTTCGTACAGCCATTGAAGCTACAATTAAGGAAAAAGGTCATGTTCAGGCGGCTATCTCTTACACAATCAGCCCTGTTCATACCAATGAAAACTTCATACAGCTTGCCAAAGACCTTGAAGGCATGGGTGCAAGCTCCATCTGTATTAAGGATATGGCAGGACTTCTTACCCCCTACAATGCGTATGACCTTGTTAAGGGCATGAAGGAAGCCGTTAAGATTCCCATCGAGCTTCACACTCATTATACAAGCGGTATTGCGTCAATGACATACCTCAAGGCTATTGAAGCAGGCGTGGATATTGTTGACTGTGCCATGAGTCCTCTTGCAATGGGTACAAGCCAGCCTGCAACCGAGCCTATGGTTGCAACACTGCAGGGAACGCAGTTCGATACAGGTCTTGACCTTAATCTTCTCAGTGAGATTGCAGATTATTTCAGACCTATCCGTGAAAGATATATTGAAAGCGGCACTCTTAATCCCAAGGCACTTGCCGTTGATGTAAATACACTTAAATATCAGGTTCCCGGCGGTATGCTTTCAAACCTTCTTTCACAGCTTAAACAGCTTGGTGCAGAGGATAAATTCCAGGAGGTTCTTAAAGAAATTCCCCGTGTTCGTGAGGACGCAGGCTATCCGCCTCTTGTAACTCCCACCAGCCAGATTGTCGGCTCACAGGCAGTGTTTAATGTGGTTCTGGGCGAAAGATACAAGAACGTAACCAAGGAATTTCGTGGACTTGTAAAAGGCGAGTACGGCAGAACTCCCGTGGAAATCAGCGATGCTTTTGCAAAGAAAATCCTCGGTGACGAAAAGCGTATTACAGGCAGACCTGCTGATGAAATCCCCGCAGAGCTTGATAAGTTCAGAGGCGAAATCAGCGAGTTTATCGAGCAGGACGAGGATGTATTAAGCTACGCACTTTTCGGTCCTGTTGCTACAAAGTTCTTTGAATTCCGTCAGGGTCAGAAATATAAAATCGACCCCACATTAGGCGACAAGGAAACAAAGGTTCATCCTATGTAACAAAAAGAAGCGTGCCGCTTCACCCATTTCGCGTCCCAACTAAATTTCAAGCGAAAATATGTTGCTCGCGATTAAATACGCAAGTTTCTATACTGTAAAAAAGACTGTAGATGTAAAAACGAGTTTTTTACACCTACAGTCTTTTTTGCAGTATCGGAAATTGAGTAAATTTAATTCGCATGAAACTGTGTACGTGCAGTGTTCGGGTGCGACATGGGTGAAGCGGCACGCTTCTTTTTTATACATTTCTTTTTACATTGCCTACAGCCGTTACTACTCTGTAGCCGGCATTTTCCACTCTTTTTTCAAGGAGAGCTCGGCTTTGAGCGGCTTCCTCACCGGTGGAAATTTTATTTTCATACAAATCATACAGCTTTCTGTAGCTTTGGGGAGAGAGATTGGGCATTACAACGTTTGCTCCTGCACGAAGCCCCATTTCACGCCCCTCGGTATGGAGTGTACCCAATGCCGTGGTGGAGGGAATAAGAGCATAGGGGAACATATGGCGGAGAATTGCAATCAGCCTCACGGTCATTTCCACGCTTCCGCTTTCAAATTCTGCAAACGGAGTTTCCTTATGAACAATATATGGTCCTATTCCAATCATATCGGGCTGTAATTCGTGCAAAAATTCCAAATCGGAAATTATATTATCAATAGTCTGAAAAGGAGAGCCAACCATAAAACCGCTTCCTACCTGATAACCGATTTTTTTTAGGTCATAAAGACAGCGTTTGCGTTCCTCAAGGCTCATACACTCAGGGTGGAGCTTATTATAATGCTCACTTTCGGCAGTTTCATGCCTGAGGAGAAATCTGTTTGCACCTGCATTAAAATAGGCAAGATAGCTCTCATAACTCCTTTCACCGATAGAAAGCGTAATGGCACAGTCGGGAAATTCCTCTCGGATAGCTCCCACAATGTCACATATTCTTTCATCTGTAAAATAAGGGTCATCACCGCCCTGCAGAACAAAGGTGCGAAAACCCAGCGTGTAGCCTTCACGGCAGCAGGCCATTATTTGCTCTTTGCTAAGACGGTAACGCTGTGCTTTTTTATTATCACAGCGTATTCCGCAATAGTAGCAGTTATTTTTGCAGTAGTTTGTAAATTCAATAAGCCCTCTTATATATACATCTTTCCCATAAACTGCCTGTCTTATTTCATCAGATGACTTAATAAGAGCACTGTCATATTTATCGGTGGTAAGGAGAGTGCGGAATTCATCTCTTGAAAGTATTTTGTTTTCACGAAGCTTAAATATTAAATCCGTCATAATTTTTCTCCCAAAAATTTTTATCGTATAAGAAATCACGACGCATGAAACTATGTTTGAACAAAGTCAGAATGCGACATGGGTGCAGGCTCAGCCTGCTTAATAGCAGCTTGCAAATATTTCCTTTATCTTGTCAAAGTCAAGGTCAATATAGCTTTTAACCGTTCTTTGCTTACCGAAGGTGCAAAGGTCAGCAAGCCTCTCACTGCTTTCGGGAATATTGAACTCACGAAGCGTAAGGGGCATTTTGATTTCCTTAAAGAACGCCTCCATTGCACAAATTCCCATAAGTGCGGCTTTTTCATCATTTTCTTCAGTAATATCCCATACCCTGCGTGCAAACTGTGCAAAACGGGAAATGTTATATTTATAGACATATTTTCCCCAGGCAGGGAAAAGAACCGCCAGCCCCGCACCGTGTGCAATATGGTCATATTCTCCGCTTAGTGCGTGTTCAAGCTGATGCACCGGGAGTGCGTTTTCTCTACCGCAACCCGTTAGGTCGTTATGGGAAAGGGAAGAAGCCCACATCATTTCCGCTCTTGCATCATAATCATCGCTCTTTTTCATCAGCGTTCGTCCTGCATTTATTGTTGCCTTCAGTACGCTTTCGCAAATTCTGTCAGTAAGGTCAGTGGGAGGAAGGGGCATAAAATATCTTTCCATAGTATGTGCCATAATATCCACAATACCACAGGAGGTCTGATACTGAGATACACTGTAGGTTAATTCAGGATTGCAGATTGCAAAAAGAGGGCGGTTAAAGTCGCTGTTATAACCTCTTTTCATATTAAGCTCCATGTTTGTTATAACGGCAGAGGAACTCATTTCACTTCCTGCCGCTGAAATAGTGAGGATACAGCCAACGGGAAGCCCGTCCTTAGGTGTAGCTTTGCGTGTGGGAAAGTCCCATACATCACCGTCATATTTTACGCCTGTAGCAGTGTATTTTGAAGAATCAAGTACACTTCCGCCGCCTACGGCAAGAATCATTTCAACGTTGTTTTCTCTTGCAACTCTGATTGCTTCTTTCACAAAAGACAGCTTTGGGTTGGGCTCTACACCGCCCATTTCAACTACCTTTATACCATTTTCTGTAAGTGACTGCATGACTTCATCATAAAGACCGCTTTTTTTGATGCTACTCTGCCCGTATTGCATCATAATGGTTTTAAAGCCGTATTCGTGAATTATTTTTCCCACTTGCTTGTGAGTATCCTTGCCAAAATGCACCTTTGTAGGTGTGTAATAGGTAAAATTAAGCATATATATTACTTCCTTTCAATTTGTTATTGAAGGCTCCCCTGTGTAAGGGGAGCTGACGTGACTGAGGGGTTGTTATGCCTTTATCAATCCCGCATTTCGCATTTACAATATAGTCACCGACAAATCCTTAGGTCTTATAAGATAGATTTCCTTTTGTTCTTTCTTTGCATATCTTACAGTATACGCAGTGCCGCCGCGGAAAAATCCGCTCCATACTGCAATTAACCTTTTTGAGTTATCTACCATAAAGCGGTTTCTCGAAAGCATACAGGTTTCTGTATATATCGGACTTATTACCGTTTTGGTAGATGTATGACTTAAAATTTTTTTAAATCTTTCCCTTTCATTTTCTTGCCAGGAAAGCTGCTGCTCGGGGCAGGGAAGTGCGGCGTGCAGACGAATATTTTTATTGAATTTCATTTTTTCAATTACGGCTTCCGCACAGAAGGTATCAATTCCCAGTGCCATTCCGCAATAAAAATCGGTATATCCGTCACTGATTGCAGTGTCAATAACATCGGATATAACCTTTTTTAATTCCTTGCACCTCGGCTCGTCCTCTTTATTAATCCATGGGATTTGCTGAGGTCTGTGTCCCGTAAAGCAACAATACATAAATATCACCATATTAAGTATATCACATATAAAGTAAAAACTCAAAATAAATTTTATAAATGTATAAAACTTTCCAAAAGTGACTATAATACCGATAAAGGAGTGATTTAAATGGATAATACAGCTTTAGCAATTGCAATTATCGGTGCAATCAACTGGGGTTCAATCGGACTTTTCGGAGTGGACCTTGTAGCACTTTTGTGCGGTGGACAGACGGCAATTCTCAGCAGAATCATTTATACTGTGGTAGGACTTGCAGGACTTTGGTGCATTACACTTCTTTTCAAGGACAAAGTTCCCGTAAGAAACGCACACTGATAATAAAAGAAGCAGATGCCTGTGTCATCTGCTTCTTTTATTATTTATCCCTTTCGGGCAAACTTTCATACATACGCCGCATACGGCTCCTCTGCCTATATGCTTGAATTTATCCTTCATATAGTCGCTGCACGCTTTTGCATCATAAATATCTTCTCGCTGCATACCCTCACAGTATTCAACATTTTTAATTGCCATGGCCTTACAGGCAGAAGCACAGATATTGCATTCGCCGCAAAGTGATTTTTGCTCCATGCACACCGTCTCAAGGGGTGCATTTGTAAACACCGTTCCAAGACGCACTCTCGGCCCATAAGTGTGGGATATGAAAAGACAGCTCTTTCCTATGTACCCCAGACCTGCACGCACTGCCGCCTTTTTATGTGGAAAAAGCCCCGAAAGTCCCTCAATCGACTGGCTGGCAGGAATAGCGGCGGCATCATAGCCCTTTGCCTGAAGTGCCATCACAAGCTGATGAGCTACCGAATCAATATAGGCGTTCATCGTTCTGTAGTGCTGAAAATACGTGTGAGTGGGTGCATCTGTTATTTGGTCAACAACCGCATCTGAAAGATGAAACACAAGCGACACTGCATTTTCAAGCGTGGGGAAGGGGGTATCGGTGCATTTTGCAAAACCGATTTCCGAAACGAAACGTTCATCTAAGAAATTTTTAATATACTCATTCATGATCTTTATCTGCATCGGTTTAAAAAACAGCTTGAATATTGGAGGAGGCAAAAGCTTTATCCTTAAACTTTGTTGGGATATAAAGTTCTTCCTCCTCTTTATTCATTCGATGAGGCTGAAGCCCGGTTTCTTCTTCGGAAAAGTAAACTGCACCCTGAATAATGGATTTAATCTGTTCATTACTAAGATTCACCTATAAGCACTTCCTTTGTAAAATCAAGATGATTATAACGGAAATGGGCGTGGAGGTCAAGTACAAGTAAGAAGATAAAAACAAAATGGTTGACAAAAGAGGAATTGTGTGTTATTATTAGAAATAGTTTAATATTTAAAAACGATGATGGAGAGTGTAACCGTGAATCTTTCAAGAGAGGTGTCGGGTGGTGTGAGACACTAAAGTGAAGCGGACTACTGTAGCTCCTGAGTTGAAAGGAAGAAAGCTTGAGAAGTGATTAGACCCTTTCCGAGAATGCTGCGTCAGTGCATAGGGCTTGTTGGAGTCCGAAGGGGCAGCGGGGTAACGTCCGGTGCAATTTGAGTGGTACCGCGGGTAATATGCTCGTCTCAAGGAAATTTCTTTGGGGCGTCTTTTTATGTTCCAAAGCAGGAGGTATAAAAAATGGAAGAAACAATGATGACCGGTCTTGACTTTAAAATCAGTGAGGTTGCCGCCAGAATCAAAGAACTTCGCCAGATAGACGGAATAAGCGTTGAAACAATGGCGAAGCTTACGGGTGTTTCCCGTGATGAGTATGTAGCATGTGAGGAAGGTAAGCATGACCTTAGCTTTGCTTTTATCTACAGATGTGCACTTGCATTTAAAGTCGGTGTAACAGATATTATCGAGGGTGTCAGCTCAAATCTTAAATCCTTCACGGTTACAAGAAAAGGCGACGGTCAGAAAATTGACCAGGCACATGGAATGATTTATTATAACCTTGCGTCAGCTTTTAAGGGCAGAGTGGCAGAACCGCTTTATGTTCATGCAATATATGATGAAAGTGCAGAACGTGGCGACATGGAGCTTACCAGCCATGACGGGCAGGAGGTTGATATCGTTATCAGCGGCTCGCTTAAGGTTCAGGTTGGCGGTCACAGTGAAATTCTTCACGCAGGGGACAGTATTTATTACGACAGCTCCGCACCTCACGGAATGGTTGCGGTAGGTGGTCAGGACTGTGAGTTTTACGCTATCGTTCTTAATGGACAAAAGCAGGAAGTAAAAGAAGAAAAGTCCATCGTTAAAACAAATTACAAGCCTCACCGTGAATATAAGAGAGTGTATCATAACTTTATCGAAACTGTTGAGGACGAAAACGGTTGTCTTGAAAAGATTTCCTTTAAGAATGAGGATAAGTTCAACTTTGCATTTGATGTAATTGATGCCATTGCGGATAAAAAGCCCGAAAAGCTTGCAATGCTTCATCTTTCAAAGAATAAAGAGGAACGCCGCTTCACCTTTGCCGACTTTAAGCGTGAATCTGCACGCTGTGCAAATTATTTTGAATCAATCGGTATTAAAAAGGGAAGCAAGGTAATGCTCGTATTAAAACGCCATTACCAGTTCTGGATTGCGATGCTTGCACTTCATAAAATCGGTGCAGTTGCAATCCCTGCAACATATCTTTTGCAGGAACATGACTATGAGTATCGTTATAATGCTGCAGGTGTTGATGCAATCCTTTGCACTGCAGATGACGATATTGCAGACCGTGCCGAAAGCGGAGCAAAGAATGCAAAAACTCTGCGTGAAAAGATTATAGTAGGCGACAAAAAGGACGGCTGGAGAGATTTTGACGAGGAATACAAGGCTTTCCCCGACACCTATGAAAGAAAAGAAGATTCTCCCTGCGGAAATGACGATATGCTTATGTACTTTACTTCCGGAACAACGGGAAATCCGAAGATGGCACTCCACGCATACACATATCCTCTCGGTCATTTCCATACTGCAGACTACTGGCATTGCGTAGATCCCGAAGGGCTTCATCTTACCATTTCAGACACGGGCTGGGCAAAAGCCGCATGGGGTAAGATTTACGGTCAGTGGCTTTGCGAGGCGGCACTTTTTGTGTACGACTTTGATAAGTTTGATGCGGCAGACATTCTTCCGCTTTTCTCCGAATACGGTATCACAACCTTCTGTGCACCTCCCACAATGTACAGAATGCTTATGAAAGAAGATATTTCCAAGTACGATATGTCCTCCGTACAGCATGCAAATACAGCAGGTGAAGCACTTAATCCCGAGGTTTATAAGCAGATTAAAAACCTCACAGGACTTAGGATTATGGAGGGCTTCGGTCAGACGGAAACCACCTGCCTTATCGGTAATCTCTACGGCAGAGAGTACAAGCTTGGTGCAATGGGTAAGCCTGTTCCCCTTTATGATGTTGACATTGTTGACCCCGACGGAAACAGCGTTGACGTAGGTGAAAACGGTGAAATCGTTATCCGCACAAGCGAGCGTGTACCCTGTGGACTCTTCAAAGGTTATTACAAGGACGAGGAAAAGACAAAGGAAGTTTGGCACGACGGTCTTTATCATACGGGCGATGTAGCATATCGTGATGAGGACGGCTTCTATTTCTATGTGGGCAGAGTTGACGACGTTATCAAGTCCTCAGGCTACAGGATAGGACCCTTTGAGATTGAGAGCGTTATTATGGAGCTTCCCTATGTTGTGGAGTGCGGCGTATCTGCAGCCCCCGATGAAATCAGAGGACAGGTAGTTAAGGCAAGCATCGTTCTTACAAAGGGAACCGAAGCCAGCGAGGAGCTTAAAAAAGAAATACAGATGTATGTAAAAGAGCATACAGCACCTTATAAATATCCCAGAATCGTAGAATTCCGCGAGTCACTTCCCAAAACAACAAGCGGAAAAATCATCAGAAATCAGCTATAATAAAAAAAGTGCCTTCGGGCACTTTTTTTCTATAACAAGAGTAGTGCCCTTCCCCCAAGATTGTGTGTTAGAGGGTTGATGCATTAAATCGCTTTTTTATAGTCTAAAACTTTTTCTGAAGTCAGAAGGTCGCATTCCTGTATGTTTTTTAAAAAAATTGCTGAAATAATAAACATTATTAAATCCACATTTTTCTGCAATATCGTTAATCGTATAGTCGCTATTGATTAAAAAATTTTTTCCGTGATGTATACGGATTTCGTTTAAAAACTCAAGGGGAGTTTTGTTTATGCTTTTTTTGAATTTTAAGATTAACCATTGTTTGGATATGTGAAATTCATTTGCTAACGCGGCAAGGGATATTGCAGATTGGTAGTTTTTTTCAAGAAAAGAAATGCAGGAGAAAACGATTTCATCATTGTACATATTTGCAGTACAGTTATTGTGTTTATATGTGAACAGTATATCATTCGTGAAGTGGCTTGCAAAAAATTGATCTTTCTCCCGGATTGCGTATTCCAGATACGATATGGTACTCATTGTGCGGATTTCATCTTTTGTTTGCAGGGGACCGTCATTCAATGGAAACGGAAATCTATCAAATTGTATGTATATACAACTTATTGGCTCAACAACATATCTTTCAAAATAACTATTTTTGTTAAAAACAAAAATATCATTTTTACAGACCTGATAATTCTTTTTAGATATAGTGCAGTTAAAGCTTCCATCTAAAACAATCATTAGGCTATCCTTTGGGTGATACCCTTTTTTTACAATAAAATCATGTCTGTTTATAATCTCTTGGCTTAACAATATTTCCTCATCCTTAATTAATATTTTATAAAAAGCGTTTAATTTGGTGTATTGACACGTGTTTTACCTTATATTATAATTTATAACACATTATTTTTAATATGTCAATTTGTAAGGAGTGGTATTGTGGAATTTGTAACTAAAATAGAAAGAGAACTTGAGGCAGATGTGGTTGTTGTAGGTGGTGGCACATCGGGAGTTTTTGCAGCAATTTCGGCTGCGAAAACAGGAGCAAAAACAATTTTGGTTGAGAAAAACAGCGTCCTTGGCGGAACAATGACAGTTGCAAATGTAAATTTCCCGGGATTGTTTTTTGCATGGGGAAAACAAATTATCAGCGGACCTTGTTGGGAATCCATCGAACGGACTATAGCACTTGGTGGAGCACAAATGCCCGAAATTTCATTTAAACCCGTAAAGCATTGGCATGAACAAATAAGATTAAACAGATTTGTATACATAAATGTATTGTTTGAAATGTGTAAAGAAGCAGGGGTTGAAATTATATGCAACAGCATGATTTCAGATATAATCAGAGATGATAATTATTTAAAACTGATTGTTACTGATAAAAATGGTTTGTGCCTAATTAAAACGAAAACGGCAGTTGATGCAACAGGAGATGCAACTTTAACTCAATTAGCAGGCTACCCAGTTGAAAAAAGTCCAAAACAGCAACCTGCAACTTTGCAGAATCACATCTCGGGGTATGATTTAGATGAGGGGATAGAAGAGGAAATCAGAGAAAAGTTTGATACAGCAAACCTACCTGAATATATCACCGCGAATCGTGTTATTGACTTTCTTAGAATCAATAAAATTGATATGCATATCCCGTGCGTTGATGCTGATACCTCACAAGGAAAAACACGTCTGGAGCAAAGGGCGTTTTCACAAACTCTAAGCTTGTATAAGTTTTTAAGAAGCATACACGGACTTGAGAATTTGGAAATAGATTTTATAGCCGAAGAAACAGGCGTGCGTGAAACGAATCGCATCATAGGAGAAAATACAATTATTGCAGAGGATTATATTAATGGTATTTTCTACCCTGATTCGATATGTTATGCGTTTTATCCAATAGACAGACACGTTATGGATAAAATTGAAAAGGTATATCATAAAGAAAATGTAGTGCCTAAAATACCATATTCAGCATTGATTCCCAAAAATTCCAAACATATCCTTTGTGCCGGACGATGCATTGCTTCGGATACATATGCAAACAGTGCTGTTCGGGTGGAGGCTACTTGCATGGCTACAGGTCAGGCTGCCGGCTGTGCAGCAGCAATAGCAGCCAAACGCAATATTAGCGTGCAAGGGGTTTCGTATACTGAATTGAAAAATGCGTTAAAAGCTATTAATGCCATCGTGCCTGAAAAATAGTACTGTTTTTTGTATATTTAAAGAAAAAACACCAATACTGTTATTGGGTGATTGATATGGAAGAAAGACCAATAATTGAAAGAAACGATTCTCCCGATAAGGACTCTTTCTATGATAAGCTGATTGATGCAGATGCAGTTATATCGGCTACGGAGTGTACCGGGCTTATGTACAGACCTCCGCAGAATGAAAATGAGGCGGAAAGCTACAGCGATATATACACCGTGCCGCAGGTAGCCAATGAAGCAGAAAAAGAACTAAGAAAATAAAATAAAGGAATTTGCCTGTCAGTTGGCAAATTCCTTTATTTTATGGCAATTATAACTCTATCATTTTGTCCATAATCCTTGTGAAGCTCTACAGATGAAAAATCCTTTAATAAGTTTTTCACAGCTTCGCCCTGGTCATAGCCAATTTCCAAAGCCAGCATACCGCCTGTGGAAAGTGCTTTATATGCCTTTTGGGCAATTACTCTGTAGAAATCAAGACCGTCACTTCCACCGTCAAGAGCAAGACATGGCTCATACTCACTTACTTCAAGCGTGGGAACAATACTGCTTTTGATATAGGGGGGGTTTGAAACAATGATGTCGTAGTTTTTCTCTATTCTGTCCGTCATTATATCGAGTTTAAAAATTCTGACCTTATCTTCAATATTATTAAGCACGGCGTTTTCCCTTGCCGCCTTCATTGCGTTTTCAGAAATATCCGTAAGGTCACATCTTGCATCATCAATAAATTTCACAAGGGAAATTCCTATGCAACCGCTCCCCGTGCATAAATCAAGAATCTCAGGAGCGTGAAAAGTGCATTTTTCAATGATTTTTTCCACAAGACATTCCGTGTCGGGGCGGGGAATAAGCGTATCCTCATTCAGCTTAAAGGGAAGCCCCATAAATTCCTTTTCACCTAATATATATGCCACAGGCACACCCTTTGCCCTTTTCTCGATGTAGGCATCGAAGGCTTCTTTTTGAGCATGGTCGGGGTTTTCAAAAATCAGTGCGGCGTTTTCCTTATTCATGGCCTTGGCTAAAAGCACCCTTGCATCGAGCAAAGGAGTTTCGCTGCATGAAAGCTTTTTTGCCGCATCATTTAAAAGCTCTCTTACCATTTGTCGTCCTCTTTATTGTCCGTAAGAACTGCTTTCATAGAAGTAATTGCAACCTCAAGCTGGCTGTCGTCAGGTTCACGTGTGGTTATTTTTTGAAGCAGCATACCGGGCTTGCTTATAACGCAAACAACCCTGCTCTTGCTTTTTCCTGCCCAGCGGATTACCTCATAGCTAAGTCCTGCCACAACCGGCAGCAGAAGAAGCCTCAGCCCCAGCCGTATCCATATATTGCTCCATGAAATAAAGGAGAAAAGAATAATGCTTATAATCATTACGAACACAAGAAAGCTTGTTCCGCACCTTGGATGAAGTCTTGACATACCCCTTGCGTTTTCAACGGTAAGGTCAAGTCCTGCCTCGTAGCAAAAAATGGTTTTATGCTCTGCACCGTGGTACTGGAAAACTCTTTTTATATCCTCCATTTGTGAAACAAGAATAACATAGCCTAAAAATATACTGATGCGGATAACACCCTCTATCAATGTCTTTAAAAGGTTATTATCTATAGCATCACCAAGGAGAAAGCCCGTTATCAGATTGGGCAGAAAGAAAAACAGCCCGATTGAAAAAATAAGAGATATGAAAAGGGAGAAGTAAATTACAATATCCTTAATCTTATCTCCGAATTTACGGCTGAGCCACTTATCAAATTTCGACTCGGATTCTTCCTCCTCCAAATCCACAAATTCAGCACTCCACATAAGTGCACGGGTGCTTGAAATCATAGAATCAAAAAAGGCAAAAACGCCCCTTACAATCGGAATTTTGTTTACGTGATATTTTGTTACCAAAGAACTTACCGCACGCTTGTCAAGTACTATTTCTCCGTCGCTTTTTCTGACTGCCGTGGCAATTTCCTTGGGCCCTTTCATCATTACACCCTCCATAACGGCACTTCCGCCGATAGAGGTGATATGCTCCTTTTGTTCTTTAGCCATAATGATACACTCCTTTCCCAACTCGTCCCGAAGGGACATATTGCATTACGAAGTAATATATCGCACCGCAAGGTATATCGCAAATTCTGTCAGGAATTTATATCGCTGATTTCATCTTCGATGAAATCATTATACCATACCGCATAGCCTATTTCAATAGTTTGACCGCCTAAAAAGTTAAAAAAGATAACAATTAGATTACAATTATGTGTACATACTTGTAATAGGAAAAAAATAGGTGTATTATAGTAAACAGGAGAACTATATATACGAAATGGAGAAAAGCTATGAAACTGCCTTGGGAGAAAAAACATCTTTGCTGGGGAATAACTGCATTCCTCACAATAATTGCAAGCATTTTATTTTATATGGTGCTTCAGCGTTGGAGCGTGGTTTCGGGAGTGCTGGGGATAATCACAAGCAGCCTTGCCCCCATAACCTACGGTCTTATTCTGGCGTACCTTATTAATCCGCTTTTAATTTGGATTGAGAACGGTATTGTTTTCCCTGCAGTATCAGCCGTTTCCAAGAAAAAGAACAGGCGTATACATAATATATCGAGAATGATATCCTTGACTTTGGCATGGTCACTTGCCGTTGCGGTTATATATGCACTTCTGGCGTTGGTACTTCCCGAAATTACGGAGAGCATAGAATCGCTTATTGCAAGTGTTCCCGAATATGCAAGTCATGCTATGGAGTGGGGCGGAGATATTATAAAGAAAAACCCTGCAATTCAGGCGTTTTTACTTCAGTTAATTGAAGGTTTTTCGTCCAATGTTGAGAGCATTACGTCCAAGCTGCACGAAATATTGCCGAATATAGATACTTTTCTGGCAGGGATTACAAGCAGCCTGTATAATGTCGTTTCCGTGATTTTAAATGTTCTTATCGGTGTTATTGTATCGGTGTATGTTCTTAAAGATAAAGAAAAGTTCACGGCACAGTCGAAAAAAATACTTTACAGTGTGTTGCCTATCGAAAAAGCAAATAACGTTATTGCCCTTTTCAGAATGACCCATGATAAATTCGGGAATTTTATCACAGGCAAGATTTTTGATTCGCTGATAATCGGCGTTATATGCTTTGTCGTAACGACTATTTTCGATATGCCGTATCCGGCACTTATCAGCGTTATAGTAGGCGTTACAAATGTGATTCCCTTTTTCGGACCTTTCATCGGAGCAATTCCCAGTGCACTGCTGATTCTTTTTGCCGAACCGGGCAAATGCATAGGATTTATAATATTTATAATTCTCCTTCAGCAGTTTGACGGAAACATACTGGGACCGAAAATTCTCGGAAGCTCCACGGGCATTTCAAGCTTCTGGGTGCTTTTCTCAATTCTTGTGGGAAGCGGACTATTCGGAATATGGGGCATGGTTTGCAGTGTTCCGATTTTTGCGGTAATATATAATTTAGTGCGTGAGGGTTGTCATGATTCACTTACTAAAAAAGGTGTAGATTATTCCTCCGAAACCTACGAAAAAATAGACCATATAGATGAGCATACAAAATCCCCCGTGTGGTTTGAATAATATTACAGAGAGGTAGAAAAAATGGCTGAACAACTTTTATCCAAGGTTCTTACATTCTTCTTTGTTTTGATAATATACCTGTTTATTTTCGTTATAATCCGTATGATTTATATGGATATACGAATTATGTACAAGAAAAAAACGGGCAATATGGCAGATGCATATCTTAAGCTTATAAATCTCAGGCGAAACTTAGATTTTTACGTGGATGAAAGCTATGAAATTTCTGACAGTGAAATTATCGGCAGAGGTAAAAAGTGCGACATCCGTATTGCCGACAGCTATCTTTCCGCAAAGAACAGTCGTATTTTCAAGCACGGCGGAAAGTTTTATATTGAGGATTTGGACAGTACAAACGGAACATACTTAAACGGTGAGCCGTTGGGGGATATGGCGGTTGAGCTGTTAGACGGCGATAAAATTTCATTGGGCAGGTCAAAATTTCTCTTTGTACTGCCTAAGAGGGATAAGTGATTATGAATAAAAAAACTCTTGATATAAGACCGCTTTTTCTGCTTCTTCTCCTTAATGCTTTGGGGATAATGGTTTTGTTTATTAATGGAAATGAAGCATCACATGACCTTTTGGTGCTCTCAAGCATTATGTGCATTGTAAGTATTATTGCGTATGTAATTATTGCAAAATTAAAATTGGGAGACCCCTATCTTTTTATTATAGTTTCCATGCTTTCATCGGTGGGAATTATTATGGTTTCTCAATTAAACAGTGCTGCAGGAAAAAAACAGCTTATATGGTACATCGTGGGTGTGGCGGCATTTTTTGCGGCATTGTGGATATATCGTATGCTTAACAAGCGGCTTAAAAAGCTGACACTTATTTATTACATGGGTGCGGTGGCACTTTTCGTGGCAACGCTTTTGTTCGGAACAAGAATCCATGGTGCAAAAAACTGGCTTTTTGGTGTACAACCTTCTGAGTTTATAAGGATTTTATATGTAATGTGTCTTGCGTCGGTTTTTTTTGAACCAAAAGGCAGGGGCAAAAAAAAGCAGCTTTCCAAGCCTGAGAAATGGAAAAAGCTTTTTATATCTGCATTTATAGCAGGTACATCTGCCATTTTTCTGCTTCTTCAGAAGGAACTGGGAACGCTTCTTGTGTTTGGAATTGTCTACCTTGTCTACCTGTATGTTTATGGGGACAGTAAGCCGTTCCTTGTACTTAATATCCTTGCGGTTGTTGGGGCGGCTATGTTTGCGGTAACGGTATTTTCTCATGTACAGGAGCGTGTAGTGGGCTGGCGTGACCCGCTGGGGACATATGAGAACGAAGGCTATCAGATTTCTCTGGCTCTCATGGCTGTTGCCTCGGGCGGATTCAGCGGCAGAGGAATAGGAAACTCACTTCCGGGAAACCTTTACGCCCTTGAATCCGATTCGATTTTTGTTGTTATTTGCGAGGAATTGGGACTTATGGGCGGATTCGCCGTGTTGATGCTCTACTTCGTTCTTGTTTACAGAGGGTTTAAAATAGCACTCTCTACAACAAATCCGTTTAATAAGGCGGTAAGCGTGGGGCTTAGTGTGGCAATAGGTATTCAAACCTTTATTATCGTGGGCGGTATTACAAACTTAATTCCCCTTACGGGTATTACGCTTCCCTTTATCAGTGCAGGAGGAAGCAGTATGGTATCGACTTTTATGATAGTAGGAATGCTTCAGGCAATCAGCTCAATGAAAGGAGAGACCTCGGATGAACTTGAATAAGCGTATTATCCGTGCAATGACACTGCTTCTTTCTCTTTTCTTTGTGCTAATGCTTCACCTGAATTATTTTATAATATTTGAGTCAAGGGAGTATGTGGAGGACGTCCATAATCCCAGACTTTATGAGGTTACCCGCGGAACGATTTACGATAGAACAGGGGAAACCATTTTGGCAAAGAGCGAGGGAGAGGGAAATCTCCAAAAGCGTGTCTACCCCTACGGTAAGCTGTATGCTCATGTAGTGGGGCATTTCAGCAGAGAGTATGGCAGAAGCGGACTTGAAAAGGAGTATGACAGCTATTTAAGTGCAAACCCCACGATGCTCAGTGTCCTTTACGAAAAGGGAAAGAATGTTGAAAACAAAGGACAGGACTTGTATCTGACTATTGACCATAATCTGACCTCTCTTGTGGATAAAACAGTAAAAAATCGTTTCGGAGAGAGAAAAAACGCAAATGTTATTGTAATGAATCCCAATACGGGGGAGGTTTACTGTGCTTATTCGTCAAAGGCTTTTAATCCAAATATTGACGAAATGAAAAAGGTCATAAGCACGGGCGGAAAAATTGATTACCGCTTTGATGCTGTGAATAATCAATTCTGCCCCGGCTCTACATTTAAAATAATAACTGCGGCAGCGGCTATTGATAACGGGCTTGAGGACTATGAGGTAATGGACGAAACAGGCTCAATTAATGTAGGCGGTGCAGTGTTTGGAAATGACGGCTCAAAGGCAATGGGGAAGACCGATATGCGAAAAGCAATCGTCAAATCAAGCAATGTTTACTTTACCGATATTTCAAAGGAAATAGGTAAGGAAAATATGATTGAAAGCCTTGACAAGTTTCTGGTAACGAAAAAGCTTCCTTTTGATGGGTTAAATACGATAGAAAGCGGTATCACGATATTAAGCAGGGAAGGAAATTCAGTTAAAACCGTCAATCTTGATGATTGCGACACTGCGGCAATGGCATCGATTGCTTTCGGGCAGGAGCCTGTAAAGTTAAGCCCCCTTCATATGGCTTTGGCAGTGTCGGCAATAGCAAATGACGGAAAAATTCCTGTGCCATACCTTGTAGAAACCTCAAGACGCAATAGCAAGGTGGACTACAGTGCGGAAAGAGCCGTTTTGTCAAGAGGCTGCAGCGAGCGTGCCGCACGTCTTATAAGGACATATATGGTTGATTGCGTTGAGGAAGGAACGGGGAGAAGTGCAAGAATCTCAGGATTTAAGTTCGGTGGAAAAACGGGTACGGCTCAGGTAGAAGGAAAATCCTCGCACGCATGGTATGTCGGCTTTGCTCCTGCAAATAATCCGCAGATTGCATTCTGCGTAATGGTGGAAAACGGAGGCTACGGCGGAAGCACTTGCGGACCGATTGTAAAGGAAATTATTAAATATTGCAGAAACAGTGACCTTATAGCAGAGTAGAATAGTAGAAAAGAAGTAATCAGCCGATTACTTCTTTTCTACTATTGCCTTTATTGAGGAGCAATATTCTACGGGACTCAGCCCCGTTACTTTTTTAAATTGTCTTGAAAAATAATGAATGCTTGAATAGCCTAAAATGTAGGAAATCTGAGATATGTTGTAATTATCCTCACGCAGATATTTTTTAGCAAGGTCTATTTTTAAATTTATAAAATACTCCATAATGGTCATGTCAAAGGTGTTACGGAAGACGGTAGCAATCGTAGTTTTGTTAAAACCACTGTAACGAACCAACTCATTTATGGTTATGTTTTCTGTAATATGATCTACCATATAGTTAACAAGCATATTGCAAAGGGCACTTTCACGGTTAATGCTCATTTGTGAACGGGAAAGAGATGCTGCAGTTCCTCTCAAAAAAGAGATGAGAAGCTCTGCTATGTATTGCTTCACCAATTGCTCGGAGCCTAATATTGCTTCCTTTTTTCTTGTAATTTGTGTGGTGTACGGATTGTTAAGCGGTGTTGAAAATGCACCCGTGTACTCGGAAATAATTTTAGAAATAATTGTTTTATGCTCCTGCCCCACGGTCAGCATTTTGTCTTCAAAAAAGCTCATATCGGGAGAGGTACATTCAAAGGAGATAATCGCCACGTTGTTTGCAATTTGAGGGGAACAGTGAAGGGTGTGCCATTGATTGGGCTTATGGAAAAAGATATTTCCCTGTGGGAGTATAAATTCCCTGTCCTCCGCAAAAACAGTAATGTCGCCCTTATCGGCATAAACAGCTTCCCAGAAATCATGAGCTTCACCCTCAAATTTAAAATTTGCGGGATATTCAAAATAATGTACGCTGTAAAGCTTACCGATATTTATAGTAGTTCTAAGCTTAGCTCCGTGGTACTTTTCCATATCATCGCCTCCATTCTCACTATAGCATGAAAGCATTAAAAAATCAATGATAAAAATGCAAAAAAAATATGTTTTTGTGCAAATACTTTTTCTGTAAATTATGTATAATAAAATAAAGATAGATATAAGGCATACTTTAATACATAGTTTTCATTATTTGCAGGTATATAGAGAAGGAGATAGAAAACAATGAAAATTTATAAGGCTAAAGATTACAATGACATGAGCCGAAAGGCGGCAAATATCCTTTCCGCACAGGTAATTATGAAACCCGATGCGGTTTTAGGTCTGGCAACAGGCTCAACCCCTTTGGGTGCATATTCTCAGCTTATTGAATGGTACAAGAAGGGCGATATCGATTTTTCACTCGTTACTACAGTGAACCTTGACGAATACAAGGGGCTTACAAAAGACAATTCTCAGAGCTACTACAGATTTATGTGTGAAAACTTTTTTGACCACATCAATATTGATAAGAAGAATGTCAATATACCTGACGGAACGCAGGAAAACAGTGACATTGAGTGTGAAAGATATAATAACGTAATCCGCAGTGTCGGCGGAATTGATATGCAGCTTTTAGGAATAGGCGGGAACGGACATATAGGATTCAATGAGCCGGGCTGTGCTTTTGAAACAGAGACTCATTGCGTAAAGCTTACGGAAAGCACAATTAATGCAAATTCCAGATTTTTCAATTCTATTGACGAAGTTCCCAAGGAAGCATATACAATGGGTATTAAGAGCATAATGCAGGCAAAGAAGATTCTTCTTATAGCCTCGGGTGAGAACAAGGCAAAGGCTTTGTATGAAGCAATCTGCGGACCTGTTACTCCTAAGAATCAGGCGTCAATACTTCAGCTACATAACGATGTGACGATTGTTGCGGATGAAGCGGCACTCTCTCTTATGAATTGTATATAATAAAAACATAGAGTATATATAAAGGCGGTGTTTTACATGGGCAAAGATGCAACACTTGTTGTTATGGCTGCCGGAATGGGAAGCCGATTCGGTGGACTCAAGCAGCTTGAGCCTATCGGACCGGGGGGAGAGGTAATACTTGACCTTTCTGTTTTCGATGCACAAAAGGCAGGCTTTAATAAAGTTGTTTTTATCATTCGCAGAGATATAGAAAAGGATTTTCGTGAAATAGTGGGAAGCAGAATAGAAAAGAGAATCAAGACGGAATACGTTTTTCAGGATATGGAGAAGCTTCCCTCAGGCTTTACTGCTCCCGAAGGAAGAACAAAGCCGTGGGGAACAGGTCACGCAGTGTATTGCTGCAAAGACGTGGTGAAGGAGCCTTTCGCTCTAATCAATGCAGATGACTATTACGGACAGAGTGCATTTAAGACCATTTACGATGAATTAACTTCATCAGACTTAACCTGTATGGTAGGATATAAGCTGGGAAATACTCTTACCGAAAACGGCACTGTTGCACGAGGCGTGTGCGAGGTAGAGGGTGATGTGCTCAAAAGCATAACCGAGCATACCTCACTTGATAAAAACAGTGGTATTCCGCTGAATACTACTGTTTCCATGAATATGTGGGGACTAAGACCTGAGATTTTTGACCGCGTAGAAGCAGACTTTGTAAAGTTTTTGGAAAACCTATCAAATCCCATGAAAGATGAATTCTATATCCCCTTTGTAATCGACCGTGCCATAAAGGAAAATGGCGAAAGGGTAAAAGTTCTCACAACCGAAGAAAAATGGTACGGCGTTACTTACCGTGAGGATAAGGAATCGGTAGTAAGTGCCGTTAAAAAGCTTTTTGCGGAGGGAATATACGATGGGATCTAACAGCTACAATCTTAAAGAAATACTTGCTAAATTTAATATTGATACCAATATAGAGCTTTACGGAAACGGACATATTAACGATACATACCTTTGTGAGACCTCTCCCAGGTTCATTTTGCAGAAAATTAATACAAATGTCTTCAAGGACCCCGGTGCCGTTATGGAGAACATTTATAATGTAACACGCCATGTAAGGGAGAAAATAAAAGAGGCAGGCGGAGAACCTGACCGTGAAACTCTTAATGTTATCCCGACAAAGGCAGGAGAAATTTATTATACTCATCCTGACGGTGCGGCATTCCGTATGTATAAATTTATTGAACGTTCCGTAAGCTATGACGTTGCAGAGCGTCCCGAAATTCTTACCTATGCAGGAGAGGCGTTCGGAAAATTTCAGAGAATGTTAAGTGATTTCCCCGCCGAAAAGCTGCATGAAACCATTGTGGACTTTCACAATACACCCGTGCGTGTAAAGCAGCTTCAGGAAGCTGTGAAAAATAATATCTCCGGAAGACTTGACTGTGTCAAGGATGAGGTTAAGTTTGCACTTGATTACAGCAGATATTCGTCGGAAATTACCGATGCGATGGAATCGGGAGATGTGCCGCTCAGGGTAACTCATAATGATACTAAGCTCAACAATGTTCTTTTTGATGATAAAACTGATGAGGGCGTTTGCGTAATAGATCTTGACACGGTAATGCCCGGCTCACTTTTGTATGATTTCGGTGATGCACTTCGCTTCGGAGCCTCCTCCTGTGTTGAAGATGAAACTGACCTTAGTAAGGTGTATTTTGACCTTGATAAGTATGAAGCGTTTGCAAAGGGCTTCCTTGGCGAGGTTGGAGCAAATCTTACTAAAAAAGAGGCACAGCTTCTTCCGCTTTCCGCACTTCTTATGACATATGAGTGCGGAATAAGATTCCTTGCAGACTATATTAACGGCGATACATATTTTAAAATACACAGGGAGCACCATAATCTTGACCGTGCAAGAAACCAGTTTGCACTGGTAAAGGACATAGAAAGAAAGCTTCCCGAAATGGCACAAATTGCTCAAAAGTATATTAAAAAAGTGTGATTGAGTTGAACCGACCCCCAAAAAGTTAGACCAAAAATCTCACGATTGGGCGGTCGGTTCAAGTATCACACTTTTTTAATATGTTTTTTTCTTTTATCCTTTTTAGGAATTAAGGACATCCTTATATTTTTTCCCGGCGTGTTCTTTATTCAGGAGTAAACGTGAGTTAAGCTTGATTACATCTTCGGGCGTCATCATTTTAAAATAGAAATATACCAGGCGTCTTATTCTGTCTGCGTTTATATCCGAATGAATAGGGGAGAGAATGTAGCCGTTGCCGCCCTCCTGAGCATATTCCTCAAACATACAGATAATCATATTTGCAAAGTCGGTAATAAAACTGTCTTTGTCGGGAATTTCAGCACCGAACATCTGCTTTGCCAGTGTATACTGCGTATGGGCATCGACAGAGGAAGTATGTCTTTGTAAAAACCAATTATGCCAATATATGAATTTTATTGCCTCAACCAGTGCCGTAGCAATGTATTTAAGCGAAAATTCTTCGCCCTTTACCCAATGAGAATATGCCGTTTCGCAGGCTTTAAGCACCCAGAAATAATATCTGGAATCATATTCGTCGGGAGAGAGTGTTAAGATGCTTGAGGACGGCAGCTTAATCATATTTGTGACGGTGTCCCATTTGATTTTATCAAAAAGAAATCCGTTTGCAATATCAAGCATAGCACCTACGTCGCCTGCGGCAGCCTTTCGTTCCAACTTCACATAATCCATGTCCAGCATCAAATCCTGCCTTGTAAAGGCATTGCACCATTTGCCGTAAAACCTGCGGCTTCTGTTATAATAATCGGGATCGAGCATAGGAGCATTTTTGCCGCCCTTTCCGTCTGTCATTATTTCAATAAAAACCTTGGAAATGGGCTTAATAAGAGACAGAGCCTCCGTTACATCTCCGGCAGTCGGTTCGATTGCGTTCTTCTTCCAATGGGAGCCGAGGTTTCCGAGTTTACGAGCCTTATGCATATCCGAGCTTTGTGCGGTGCTCAAATTTCCGTTCTTGAGTATTAAATTAATTTTACCAATCAAGTCAAGGTCCTCGGAAAACAGATTAAATTTGGCACAAAGGTTATCGGCAACATACTCAAGAGCCTGCCTGACAGAATTAAGAGCGAGTCTGAAATTATTTTCACCGGATTGAGCTTCGGCATCCCGGATAAATGAAAATAAGGCGGGATGCTCTTTTTCAGGATTGGTTTCTGCTGAGGTGCCTTCTATATTTTTAAAGGAAACAGCTTTAATATCCGGAAGGATATTTCTCTTATAGGAATTTTTTTCGGTTTGATTCTTAGCGGTTGCAATTACTGTTGAGCTGATTGACTGCATCAAGGCGGAAAAGTCTTCTTTTGTTATTCCTTTTCCGTCGGGATGAGCATGCCATATGTCGATTACTCTTTTAACTGCGTTTACATAAGAACTTCTCACAACTTTTGCTGAAACAAGCTCTTCAAGCAGCAAGGTGGTCTCTTTTACCTTTCCGTCCTGCTTAATATCTATGCCGTTAAGCTTGCATATCCTTCTTGTACAGGTCACTGCCACTGCCTGTAATGTCTTTATCGCCTCGTAAGGCTTATTTTGCTTCATAAAGCTTTTAGCCCTTGAATAGTCCTTGTCGATGGAATTTAAGGCTTGTGCATCCGGGTTCACCGCCAACTCCTTCTTTGTCGCCTTTTCGGCATTAACTTTGGCTTCCTTTTGCCGCATAGCTTCAAAAGTACATGGAACGCTGTTAATATTTTTTCCCGATGCACGCTCTTTAAACAGCTTGAAGATAATTCCCATTGAAATAAAGTATGTTTTTATATCGTAGTCGGAGACAATGCAGGTACCGTCTTCGTATTTGTCAATAAGTGCAAGTACGCCGTTTACAACATTCATCTGGTCAGGCTTAAAAACAGTGCCCTTTAAAAGCTGTGCTATCTCAAAAATATCCTTTCCCTGTGTATCCAAGGAGGATTTTTTACAAAACCAAACAAGAATCAGATTGAACATTGTACTCAGATGCTTGAAAGGAACCTTGAAATCTTTCACGGAAGAATTTCGGGAATTCTCATTGTGATAGGTGTTTTTTGCATCCGCATATACTTTGGTTATATTCCGGAATTGAGTGTTTATCCGGTCTGTGCAGTTTACTGTATAGATTCCGTCTGTAGGGCGAATATATACATATACAGAATAGTTCGGTATATCATAGTTGTGCTTGACGGTGTGCGGACAATAAATATTTTTTTCAACAGCAGCCGGCACAGAAGGATGATTGCTTTCGGATAAAAGAGCGTTAAATATCTTTTTTAAAACAGACATGGTAATTTCTCCCTTCTATACTATTACCGAGAATGCACGGGGAATATTAACTATTTCGGCAAAGGATAATTCTCCGCCGTATTCACCGTCAACCGTCCATTTAATAGGTTCATCGCATTCAAAAGTAACCTTTGATGCCTTAAAGCTTATAATATTTTCTGTTTTTTCTATGTTTCCTGTCACAAAAGCTGAAAGAATATTCTGATAACCGAGAGCATTTTTCGGCTTTTTAATAAGAAGCACTTCAAAAAGACCGTCATTTAGTGAAATGGTAGCACCTAAAGTATGCTTCATTCCCGCAATCTGGAAGGAATTGCTCACCGCACCCAAGATGAAATCATCTTCAATAACAACATCGTCAAATTTAACCTTTGCATGTATAACCTTAATTGAAGAAAGCTGGCGTATTCCCTCAATAATATATGCCATGTGCCCGAAAATATTTTTAAATTCCTGAGAGGTGTCATAGGAAACCGAGGTAAATGCACCAAAAGCCGCAACATAAGCAAAATGCTTATCGTTCATTTTACCTGCATCGCAGAAGAAGGGACTTCCCTCTACAACCATTTTTGCCGCTTTGCGGACATCGGTGGGAATACCTATAGTTCCTGCAAAATCGTTTGTGCTTCCTGAAGGCAGATATGCCAGCTTGGGTCTTTTTTCAGGCTCAACACACATCAGGGCACTGACAGCTTCATTCAACATTCCGTCGCCGCCGCAGACAGAAATAACCTCGTATTCTGCCATATGCTCTTTAATATATTCATAGCCGTCTTTAGCACATTTTGTAGGGTGGAGTGTAATACAATAATCGTGTGAAGAATATATATCTATAATATCCGAAAGATAATGTTTTATCTGAGCTTTGCCGCTTACAGGGTTATAAACGAGTAAAAGTTTCTTTTCCATAACGCAGCTCCTTTCCGGTCAAACAACAAGGGTCAGAATCTTATTGTACTATACAATATTATACTCTTTTTTACGATAAATTCAATATGCAAACGTAAAAATTTGCTTTTTTCGGCATATTATACCCAAAAATAAATAAAATAGTCTTATATCGGTATTGCATTTTATCTAAGTCCGTGGCATAATATAATAAATGATATTGAGAGGAGATATAGAATATGAGATATGAAGAAATTATCGAATTTGTACAAAAAAATCTAAAAAAGACTGCTGCCAAGAAAATTGAGAAGCACATAGCTGTTGAATTTGATATTTACGGAGAGGGCGAGGGAGCATTTTACGTAGAGGTTAATGACGGTGCTATCACAGTTGAACCCTACGAATATTACGACCGTGACGCTAAGGTTTATATTACAGCCGATGAGCTTGTTAAGCTTGTAAACGGAGAAAAGACTCCCGAAGAAAGCTTTGCAGAGGGAATTTTGATGATTGAGGGAGATATTGATGCCGCACAGGAGCTTATTAAGCTTGTGAAGGCTCCCGTAAAAAAGGCAGCGTCAAAGCCTGCCGCAAAGAAAACAGCGGTAAAGAAAGCTCCTGCAAAGAAAGCTGTTAAGGCTGAAAAGGCAATTGTAGAAGACACTAAAAAGAAAAGCTCAAAGGTAGCAAAGGACATTAAGAAATAAACCCTGCAATCTGCTATGTCTTTACTTTTATAAAAGGGTCTGTAGCAAAATGTATAAATATGCACAAACAACAACCGCAGGGGCGACAACGCCTCCCTTGCCTAAAGGGAGGTGGCAACCGTAAGGTTGACGGAGGGATTCCCGGTCGTCCGCAGGCGGATAATATCCGCCCCTACAGCGGTAAATTCTATTTTGATGCATAAGTATTAGTTTTGCTACAGACCCTTTTTAGTATATAGAAATTTGCATTCCCATACAGTAAAAGACATTTGATTTTTGACCTGCAAAAATCCACCTCAATTTTCAATTTTCCACTTTCAATTTTCAATTTGCAAAGTCTCAATCGCCCGAAGAAGCTCAGACAGCTTTTCTGTGCGGCGAACAGTCTTAAGAACTTTTTCTTCATTAGGGAAATTCCACATCATAAACAGCCATATTTCCTTTAATTTGTGCATTGTAAAATGGTCGGAGGAAAGTATAGCGTTATATTTATCGGCAAGAATGTGAGTGAATTCCACCATTTCTTCCGTAGTAATTCTATCTCCGCCCTTGATTTCACGCATGAGTGCGGGGTTTGCCACAGCTCCTCTGCCAAGCATGATGTGGTTTAAACGGGGATATTTTTCTTTGATTTTCATATAGTCGTCGCTTGTGAATATATTTCCGTTGTAGCAAACGGGGGCACGGCTTTTGTTATACGCTGTCTGAAATGCCTCATGATTTATTTCGCCTTTATAAAAATCCTCACGGCATCTGGGGTGCACAATCAATTCCTTAATGGGGTAGCTGTTATAAAGCTCTAAAATTTCATCAAATTCATCGGGGGAGTAAAAGCCGATTCTTGTTTTTATTGATATATCAATATGGCTTTTCTCAAAAATTTCATCAAGAAAGCTTTTAAGAAGTTCTTTTTCCCGAAGAAGACCGCTTCCACGTTTTTTATTCACAACAGTTCCCGACGGACAACCCAAATTCAGATTGATTTCATCGTAGCCGTATTCCTTAACCTTTTGGGCAAATTTTATGAAGGACTCGGAATTATTTGTAAGTGTCTGCACAATGGGTTTGATAACACTATTATTTTCGGGAAGCATATCCTTAAAACCTTTTCTCCCGATTTTGGTGTTATCGGACGGGGAAATGAAGGGAGTATAATATCTATCGCAACTGCCAAAATATTCTGCATGTGTGTTTCGATATACATATGATGTAATACCCTCAAGGGGAGCAAATGATAGTGTCATAGAAATAATCCTGCCTTTTTCTTCTGTATCTTGATTATATCAAAAAAGCTGTGGAAAGTCCACAGCTTTTTGATATTAATACATTCCGCCGCCCATAGCCGCTGCCTGTGCCGCTGCTGCCGCACCGCCGTCGTCCTTGGGTTTATCTGCAACGATACTCTCTGTTGTAAGAACCATGCTTGCAACAGAAGCCGCATTCTGAAGTGCACTTCTTGTAACCTTTGCAGGGTCAACAATACCTGCCTTCATCATATCAACATACTCGTCTGTAAGTGCATTGTAGCCAATACCGCTTTCGCTTGTCTTTATCTTTTCAACAACTACTGCACCCTCAATTCCTGCATTTGCACAAATCTGCTTAACAGGCTCTTCAATAGCACGAAGAACGATTGATGCACCTGTCTTTTCGTCGCCTGAAAGAGTTTCTGTAAGCTCTTTCACACATGCGGTTGCCGCAATATAGCTTGTGCCGCCGCCTGCCACGATGCCTTCTTCAACGGCCGCTCTTGTGGCTGCGAGGGCATCTTCTATACGAAGCTTCATTTCCTTCATTTCTGTTTCAGTAGCTGCACCAACCTTAATTACTGCAACACCGCCTGCAAGCTTTGCAAGTCTTTCCTGAAGCTTTTCACGGTCGAAATCGCTTGTTGTGCTTTCAATTTCACTCTTAATCTGACCTACTCTGTCGTGTATAAGCTGAGCATCGCCCATGCCGTCAACAAGGATTGTAGCTTCCTTAAGAATCTTAGCCTGACGGCAACGTCCAAGCTGAGAGAAATCTGTTTCCTTAAGGTCAAGACCAAGCTCCTCGCTGATAACTGTTCCGCCGGTCAAAATTGCAATATCCTGAAGCATAGCTTTTCTTCTGTCGCCAAAACCGGGAGCCTTAACCGCTACGCATGTAAATGTACCACGGAGCTTGTTAACAATAAGAGTTGTAAGTGCCTCACCCTCAATGTCCTCTGCAATAATAAGAAGCTTCTTACCCTGCTGAACAATCTGCTCAAGAATGGGGAGAATATCCTGAATGTTGGAAATCTTTTTGTCTGTAATGAGAACGTAGGGGTCGTCAAGCACTGCTTCCATTTTCTCAGTATCTGTTACCATGTAGGGGGAGAGGTAGCCGCGGTCGAACTGCATACCTTCAACAACCTCACTGTAGGTTTCCGCAGTTTTTCCTTCTTCGATAGTGATAACACCGTCGTTTGAAACCTTCTCCATAGCATCAGCAATAAGCTGACCGATTTTTTCGTCACCGGCAGAGATTGATGCAACACGTGCAATATCCTCCTTGCCGTTAACCTTTTTAGCACTCTTTACGATACAGTCAACTGCTGTGTCAACAGCCTTTGCAATACCACGGCGAAGCACCATAGGATTAGCACCTGCTGCCACATTTTTAAGACCTTCACGAACAAGAGCCTGTGCAAGAAGCGTAGCAGTTGTAGTACCGTCACCTGCTACATCGTTTGTCTTTGTAGCAACCTCCCTGACAAGCTGTGCACCCATATTTTCAAAGGGATCCTCAAGCTCAATCTCCTTTGCAATGGTAACACCGTCATTAGTGATAAGAGGACCGCCGAATTTCTTTTCAAGAACAACGTTTCTGCCCTTAGGTCCGAGAGTTACCTTTACAGTATTAGCAAGCTGATTAACACCGCTTTCAAGTGCCTTACGAGCTTCTTCACAGAATAAAATGTCCTTTGCCATATTCAATCACTCCTTAAATTAGTCTAACTTTGCAAGAATTTCGTTCTGACGAAGGATTGTGTATTCCTGACCGTCAAGCTTAACTTCGGTGCCTGCATATTTTGAAAGGAGCACCTTATCGCCAACCTTAACTTCCATTGCGATTTCCTTGCCGTCGATTACTCCACCGGGGCCAACTGCAACAACCTCTGCATACTGAGGCTTTTCCTTGGCACTGCCGGGAAGAACGATTCCGCTTTTTGGGGTTTCTTCGGATTCAACCATTTTGATAACGACTCTGTCGCCAAGCGGTTTGATAGTCATATATATTACCTCCTAAAAAATGATAAACAAATGTACTTGCCCGTTTTCCTTTTGTAGGGATGGGGCTTGCTCCATCCGAAAAAATACAAGTTTAACAAGCATATAATATATAATAACATATTTGAAAAAATTTGCAACACTTGTGAGGAAAAATTTTCTTTTAATTCATAATTTGAGGAAATTTCCCATAATCTGTGGTAGAAAGGTTGTGAATAAAATGGAAAAAAGAATACAGCTTCTTCAGCTTGCTGATATCGGCAAAGGAAGTGCCATGATAACTCCCGAGCGTGTTGAAATTGAAATAAGCGGAATTAACGGAAGTCTGAAAGCCTGGCTTATAGGGGGGGAGGCAGTACCGATTGGAAATATTGTGGACGGAAGACTGAGAAAAGAAATTAATACTACAAAACACAGCGGAATTCTGATTACACAGGGCGGAAGGCAGATGCTTATAGGAAAATACGGCGAAGTCGCCGTGGAAATCAAAGAGAAAAGCATGCCTTTTGATATTCCCGGGTTTAAATGGAAGAAAATCGAATCAAAAAATTATAACGATTTGTGCCGTGAGCTAAGATTTATTATCAGCAATAAAGATGTTTATGATAATTATAAAAAGTATGGTCATTATTGGGTGGGTGAGGGAGAAGGTGCGGCAGCGGTGGCCCTCCAATACAGCGAGAATGAGCCAAATCCTTTGGAGTTTCTGGGAAAAGTGAAATTAACAAAAAACGGCTATGCTATAGTATGTGTGGACAAAAAAACAAAAAAGCTTTACTTTCCCGAAACATAAAAATGCGACACTTTGGGGACTGTCCCCAAAGTGTCGCATTTTGCGGATAATCACCTTTTCTTCAAATATAAATCGGGGTCTACGGGAATGTCATTACTTACAATTTCAAAATGGAGATGTGGCCCCGTAGACCTCCCCGTGTTTCCGCTCAGGGCAATTTGCGTGTTTGCCCCCACGCTTTGCCCTGCTTTTACATTAATTGTACCAAGATGAGCATATGCTGTGACAACCCCATACCCGTGGTCGATGCGTACTAAGTTCCCGTAAGTTCCTCCGTCACCGGCATATATAACCCTGCCGCACTCTGCCGCTATCACGGGCGTTCCCTCCGGAACTGCGATGTCAATTCCCTCATGCATTTTTCCCCAACGCTCGCCGTAGGGGGAGGAAATCACCCCCTGCAAAGGGTAGAACAGCCCCGTTTTCAGGACGTCCTTTTCCTTTGTTCCCACACGGACAACCCTTGAAACAGGGGTAACGATGACATTTTCCGAAAGAATCCTTCTTGATTGGGGCATGCCGTTTTCATAAACTGTTTCTGCCTCTATCTGTGCCTTACCAACTTTTCCCTCCGTTACGGTAACGGCTTCGCCTATATAAAGGGAATTGTCCTGTGTGGACTGTGTATCAAAAGGAATATTTTGACTTTCCGTTGTATTTACCACACTTATTACTCTCACATTATTGCTGCTTTGAAGAAGCAGACTGCACTTTTCAGAATCCGAAATGCTGTCACTTCCCACAATGTTTGTTTTATATGTTATATTGGTAGTAATTTTTGCATCTGAGTCAACGCTGCATTCCAGAATATATTTCCGGACAACCTCCTCTGCCGTAGCCTTATCCTTGGCAGTAAAAATGGCTGTATCATCAGAATAAACCGTGCAGCCCCGTTTAAGCTTAGGAGAGCTTAAAAGTAGACTGTCACGAAGCGTATTTCCGTTTTTTATGTTGCTGCGTAAGCAAATCGTGGGTGCGGTGATAAATTGCAACTTTACATCATGTATATTTTTTGAAGATATGAACCTCACAGCATTGTCAACCGCACTTTCATAGCTTGCCGTTCCCGAAGTCACCGCAATCTGTTTTCCATTATAATATATACCTGTCCCGATAGTAAAAAATCCGGAAAAGACCGACACGCAGCATACACATATTCCCAACGACAACACGTGCTTTGTAAAATTATGAAAAACAACGCCGCATTGCTCTTTGCACTCTGCTATAAATGAAGAAATCGGAGCTGTGAAAGCGTTTATGTTAAATTTCCTTCTGCGAGGGAGTGTCCTTGTCTGCGTTTTGGGGACTGCTTGCCCAAAAGGAGCTATGATGAATCCGCCGTGTCTTGGATGTTCTGCCTGCATAAAAATTCCTCCTTTGTCAGAATAAATATATGCCTGCAAAGGAGGAAACAGAACCTTAATTTCCCTGAAAACCGCTTGAAAAACAAATAAACATGATGTATAATGACATGGAAGGCATAACCGTTTGAGGTCTTGCCTTTTTCACGTTTATTATATTATTTTTTGGGAAAAATATCAATAATAAAAATTGGGAGATGATCGATTGTATAAAATCACAGTAGGAATATTGGAGGATTTTAGAGGGCATCTGTTTAACGAGGAAAGAGCCGAGGCAACAATAAACAAATATCTGCGTGATGTAAAAGCCTTCGTAAAATGGCTCGGGGGAAAAAGGGCTACGAAGCAAGCGGTGTTGGAGTATAAGAGAACGCTTGTGGAAACACATTCTCCCTCCAGTGTTAATTCAATGCTCTCCTCACTGAATATGTTTTTCAAGTTTTTGAAAAAAACCGATCTTCAGGTTAAACTGCTCAAAATCCAGAGAAACATATTTGTCGACAGGGAAAAGGAGCTTAGTAAGGAAGAATATGAGAAATTGCTTCGGGCAGCAAAGAGTAAAAATAACGAGAGACTTTATCTGTTGATGCAGACAATCTGTTCAACGGGAATCCGTGTTTCTGAGCTACAGTTCATTACCGTAGAAGCAATAATGAGAAAAGAGGCATACATTAACTGTAAGGGAAAACACCGCCGTGTGCTTTTGCCGCAGGGCTTGTGCAAAATATTGTCCGCATATATAAAAGAAAGAAAAATCCAAAGCGGAAGTATTTTCGTAACGAAAAGCGGCAAACCTCTTGACCGTAGTAATATCTGTCACGATATGAAAAAACTGTGCAACGATGCAGGCGTTTTGCCGAGTAAGGTTTTCCCCCATAATCTCAGGCATTTGTTTGCACGAACCTATTATTCGATAGAGAAGGATATAGTGCGTCTGGCAGATATTTTAGGACATTCGGGAATTAATACTACAAGGATTTACACTATGGAAGCAGTATAATGTAAAGGGCATTGAACAGATGTGTTCTTTACCTAATACATTATATATGGCTACGGCTCATTTGCGATAAATTGAAAAGTGGTTATATATAAACAAGGCGGTGATAACCCTAAACTTGAAACCATAACCACAAACCAATTTTATCACGAATGGAGGTCAAAAACAAGATGAAAGAGAAATTTGTTAAAAACGGCATTGAGTATCTAAGACAAGGAGACTACATACCAAACTTAACCGTACCCGATGAAGCTACATACAATATCGGCAAGTACGGAAACCTACGCAAAAGGTTTTTGAAAGAGCATCATAAGTCATTATATACCATAATGTTTATGAATGGCTCATTGTTAAAGCACCTTGCAGAGATAGATGAAACCTGTCATAGCACCCTAAAAGATATGATGTCAAAAATGGCAGAGCAAGAAGGTGTTACGGAACAGTTAAAGGCAACAGACCAAATGGCTTGGGTACAGAAAATGAACTCAATCAAGCACAGAGCGGAAGAATTTATACTCTCGGAATATGTATATGTAATGGAGGGTGCGTAATGAATTTTATAGAAGAATTGTATTATGGGAATATAAATCCCAATGAAAAACGCTATAAAAAAGCTACACCCTACGACAAGGCATTAATCACATTTACCGCTAACGAGGACAAGCTGAAAGAAGCATTATCCGGCGAACACTTGAAACTATTTAATGAGCTTGTAAATGCAAGTGATGAAATAAGTGCTACAAGTGGAGTTGAAAACTTCAAAATTGGCTTTAGGCTCGGTGTTAAGATGATGTGCGATAGTTTATTGTTTGAGGAAAACAAAGTATTCAAAGATGTTATAAAAAATGGAGGTTTTGAGCAATGAAAAAATTATTAATGGTTTTAATCACTATATCTATAATAGCAAGTGCAGTTACAGTAAATGCTGCTCTCGTTCCGAGAGAATCAGCACCCTGTAATACAACGGAGCACCAAATCATAGTTGCAGAAAGTTTTATCAGCGGAATTTTGGACGAGGTTAAAAATGGTATGGGATATGCTGATGCAAGAGCTAAATCAAACCGCATATTTTTCAATGCTTGGCTTAACGGACAGACAAGCGGTTATAGCTACGGAGAAATGACCGCTATTGCAAATAACGCAATATTCCAATACAGAGATATGTATTTAAGACCTAATTTTTACATAGAGAATGAAGAAAAGGTCAGAACGATAATTGCAGATGTTATCACACAGTACGCAAACGGAGAGATTGACCATGCGAAAGCTGAATTTAACGCAAGAGTGAAAATCTATCAGTCTGTCAATCCTGCATTTAACCCCGATGAAGAATTTGCAAAAGACACTTGCTACCGTGATATACCGTCAGTTGATAATAGCTTATTTACCATAGCAAGAAAGCTGATTTTAGAAACTAAAAAGTAAGTCATATCTTATCCTATCATATCCAAAATGTGAAAACACCCCTTGCAGACTTCAAAATCTGCAAGGGGTATTTAGTATAATCAACAAATTTTTATGTATCAGCCGTAAATATTGGAAAACATCTTGAAAATTATCGAATTATGGTGTATAATGTGTATTGTCGGAGAAATCCGATAAGGCAAGATTTTCTTAACGGTGTAATTCACCGGCGGTTGTGCCACCTTTACATACAGGTTTTTATACCGAGTTTATGAAAGGGGGTATGCTTATGAAAAGTAAGCATTTTGCTAATGGTAAAAAAATTGCTATTTGCGATTTTAGAGATTATCATGCTTTTGATAATTTTCTCCATAAAAGCAGAGTAACCGCCTTCGCCAAAAGTTCGGTTACTCTGTAATCTGATCTGACGGCACAACCGTTTGAGGTCTTGCCTTTTTCTATAATTATTATATACTCTAATTCTTATTTTGTCAACAGAAATAGTGAAAGTTTTACGATTTGCACAAAACTATGGGATTTTCAATAGTTTTGTGCATTTTTTAATCCTTGTTTTTCTTCCTCGTCTTATACACATTATATCTGTTCTTACATTGGGTGCTGCAAAATACAGCATTAGGACGGCTTGCGATATATACCTCTTGACAATGCTTGCAAAGTCGAAGCGGATTTTTTTCATCGGTCAAAGATGTGCTGAACATAAGACGAATAACATTTGAAAGTGAGTAAAAATCCCATACAAGAACAGGCTTATCTTCTTTAAGTGCTATATGATATGTCGGTGCAATTCCGTCATATACCAAAATACTACGCTGATATAACTGCTTTTGTTCATCTGTAAGTGTTGCCTTATCATCATAAAATATTGTACTTGTTATAAATGTAAATGCCCAATCCTTAAACTGCATTTTTATCCAATCCAAAGGCTCGGCATATAGCTTTTGCAGACATAGTGCAAATGCCATTGGCTCATTACTTAATGTAAGGGCAAGTGCCATAGAACCTACATCACCGCCGACATCCCATCTGCTCTCTTTGCCGTTTTTTGAAAGCTCCGGTTTTTCAAAGGGGAAGAAATATCCCAAATAGCTGAATGTGTTCATACTTTCATCTTCGATAAACGGATTTTTTGTTAAATATACAGCATCATAATCCATAAAAGACGGTGTTGTGGGAATTGCAGTCATAATTCCAAGCAAACCGAAATCCTTAACGAATTTCATTATAGCCTTATCTATCTTTTTTTCATCTTCTCTTGCAATAAGCATTTTTCCGATGTTTATAGCTCCTACTACAAGCTGTTCGGAAACATCAAAAGGTTTATACATTGTTGGTGTTGCGTTGCTTTTGGGTGTAATATAATCAACACCGTTGTCTGCTTTCTTTATTTCATAGTCAGAGTATTTAACCCAAATTGATTTAGTGTTTTCAAATATATTTTTCATAATCAGCCTCCTGTATGTTTCGACTAAATATATAAACGGAATCGGTATTTGCCCCTGCTTTGAGGGCAAATACCATTTCTTTTTAAATTGCAGTAAAATGTACTATTCATAGCTTTTACCTCGTATTTGTATAATCTACATTTATTAGTTTTTATCGTAAATTGAGCACGCTTAATAGACTTGCTCATATAATTTTCTTTTTCATTTTTTGGCATTATTTGCTTTCTTCATTTTCAATATTCAATTTTTCTCTCAGTTTTTCTTCGTATCGTTTCAAAAATGCCCGTTCTGTAATCGTGAAATCGTGATGCTGCTTTGCTTCATCAGAGGAAAGATATTTATATATCTTATCCTGTATTATGCCAATCATCTTTGCCCATTTTTTGCGGATATTTTTATCGGTACAGCCTTCGAGCTTTGCATATTCCGAATTACTGTAGCCTTCTATTGCTCTGTAATACAGAAGCTCTTTGTATGATGGCTTTAAATCCCGTAATATCTCATACAGATATTTTTCAGTCATATGCTCTTGGATTTCATATGGGGAGTCATAAATTATCTCCAAGAAATTCCCCTTGAACGCTTGCCGGAGCATATGTATGTTAGTAGCAAAGTTAGTGCCTATTGCTGCACCGAGTTCAAGAGGAAAATCCTCGTCATTGCGGTAAATCTCGTGATAGCGTTCCTTGCGTTCACGGTTACTGTCAAGTCTGTTCCATTGCTTTATAACTTCTTTAAAATCTTTTTCGGTTACAGCACTTTCTTCAAGTCTTTTGAGAGCTTCCGCTTCAATATCTCGTTTGAGCATTTTATGGTGTGGACTTACGATTGCAACATCGGTTTCAGATTGTGAAACAGCGGCATTTTCAAAATCAGCCTGTGTTTGTGGCTGCTTATGCATTTTGATATTCTTTTTGCTGTCCATAGAATACACCGCTTAATCACCTACTGTCAGTTAAAATGTTAAATTTTCAAAGTACAATTTAAAAAGGTTCCGTTTTACCCCTTGAATTTCTCCTATATACAGAGGGGTGTAATATGTTTAATTTCAAAACATATTATCATAAGTATTATATACTATTCTCTCTGATTTGTCAATAGTATTGGAGGAATTGAAATTATGAGTAATACAATTTTAACAAAAAGGATAGGAACAACCACCTATAAAGTAAATGTGCATTTTAACCAAAATGCAACGGAAACAATGGAAGAAAAATTTGTGAGGGTAATTTCTAATTACCCATTGGCAAACGGCGAAAAGTGTGGTATAATAGATGTATCGCAAATGAGCCGTTCAGCCTGAAAGGAGTTTTTTTAATGAAAGTCAGGCAGACGGAAGAAAACAAAATAACAGCTTTATACGAGAGATTGTCAAATGATGACAGGCTCTTGGGTGAAAGCAACAGTATTGTAAACCAAAAGACAATGCTTGAAAATTATGCAAAACAAAACGGTTTTAAGAATATTCGCCATTATACAGATGATGGATATTCCGGTGGTAACTTTGAACGCCCCGATTGGAAACGAATGGTTGCAGACATTCAGGCAGGACATATCGGAGCAGTTATTGTAAAGGATATGAGCCGTGTCGGCAGAGATTATTTGCAGACAGGCTTTTATACTGAAGTGCTGTTCAAACAACAAGGTGTAAGGTTTATTGCTGTATCTAACGGAGTTGATTCAACGGATGCGTCAAGCAGTGAATTTGCTCCGTTCTTAAATATTATGAATGAATGGTATTTAAGGGATTGCAGCCGTAAACTGAAAGCCGCTTTTCGGGCAAAAGGTAATTCGGGCAAGCATACTACTTGCCACCCACCTTACGGCTACAGAAAATCACCCAATGACAAAAACCAATGGATTGTTGATGAAGAATCTGCAAAGATTGTAAAATGGATTTATCAGCTTTGTGTTGAGGGAAAAGGCATCGGACAGATAGCAAGAATATTAAGAGAAAACAAAGTTGAAACACCGTCATACTATTGGGGCAAGCAAAATATAGGAGCATATCAAAATCAATATGCTACTGACCGCCCTTATGATTGGACTTCTACATCTGTTGCAAGAATACTTGAAAGAATGGATTATTTAGGTCATACAGTAAATTTTAAAACATTCAGACAAGACTATAAAAACAATAAAATGCAACATACCCCAAAAGAAGATTGGAAAATCTTTGAGAACACCCACGAAGCTATTATTGATAAGGAAACTTGGGAGCTTGTTCAGAAATTGCGTGGCACACCTAAAAAGTATGACTTCGACCACGATGCAAACCCATTGACAGGTCTTTTGTATTGTGCGGATTGTGGAGCAAAATTATATAACGACTCTCAAAGGTCATATTCAAAAAGACACGGATTGAAACCCGACCCGATGACAGGCTTATATAACAGCGACCATTACGAGTGTAAAAATTATAAGCTCAAAAGTATGCGAGAAAAAACAACCTGTACTTCACATCATATCAATTCAAACGCACTATTAAAACTGCTTTTGGAAACCATACGGCTTGTAAGTGAGTATGCTATAACCAATAAAAAAGAATTTACTGAAAAGGTCAGAGCCGCTTCACTTTCACTGCATAACAAAAATGTTAAGGAGCAGAAGAAACAGCTTGCAAAGAGTGAAAAAAGGTACGGTGAGTTAGACGAGCTTATAAAGAAGCTCTATGAATCCTATGCAACTGGCAAATTAACCGAAAAGCGTTTTGAGCTACTTTCAGCCGGATATGAACAGGAACAGGAAACCCTTGCGAATGAAATATCCGAATTGAAAGAAAGTCTTGAATCCTATGAGGAAGAAACCGACAATGTAAATCAGTTTATAGAGCTTGCAAGGAAATATACTGGTTTTACAGTTTTAACAGCACCTATGCTTAACGAGTTTATTGATAAAATCGTTGTTCACGCACCATATCGTGACGAGGTTGACAGATTTCAGCAGATTGATATTTACTTTAACTTTATAGGACGGTTTGAACTTCCAAAGGTAGAGCCTACACCCGAAGAACTTGCGGAAATGGAGAGGTTAAGAAAACGAAGATTGCGTAACAAACTATATACCCGTAGATACAGGGAAAAGAAAAAGGCTGAAAAACTTGCTGCTCAAAAGGCATTGGAAGAACAGCAGGCAAAAGAACAGGAAGAACAGAAACAGGCTGATGAAAAATCAGCATAATATTGATAAGCTACGGCGGTTTGCTATCACGGCAGACCGTCTTTTCTTATGCAAAAATTTAATTTTGGAGGTAATAAATAATGATGAACTTTACAAACAATCAACCTATAATTATAGGAATCGACCACGGCTACGGCAATATCAAGACGGCACATTACTGTTTCAAAACAGGAGTTACCGCCTACGACAAAGAGCCTACATTTAAGAGCAATATGCTGATTTACAAGGATAAGTATTACATCATAGGCGAGGAACACAAGGAATATGTGCAGGATAAAAATGCCGATGATGACTACTATATTTTAACCCTTGCAGCTATTGCAAAAGAATTAAAACACCGCAATAGCACAACGGCAAAGGTATTGATCGCTGCCGGACTTCCTCTTTATTGGGTAAGCGAACAAAAGGACAGCTTCAGGCAATACCTTTTACAAAACGAAAGTGTCAGCTTTACATTCAATGATGTAAATTATTATGTTGAGCTTACGGATGCCTATATTTTTCCGCAAGGCTTTTCTGCTGTTGCAGATAAGCTACAGAATTTTGGCGGTGTGAATATGCTCGCAGACATAGGTAACGGCACAATGAACATAATGTATATTAACGACAAAAGACCAATTTCAAGTAAATGCTTTACTGAAAAATACGGAACTTTTCAATGTATGCTTGAAGTCAGAAACAGGCTTTTACAGCTTGGTGTTTCTGTAAATGATAGTGTCATTGAAAGAGTGATACGGACAGGCACAGCCGATATTGACGAGAAATATCTAAATGCCATAAAGGAAACGGCTACGGAATATGTAAAAGGCATTTTCCGCAAGCTCCGTGAACACGAGTATGATGACAGACTTATGCGGCTTTATGTTGTCGGCGGTGGCGGTTGTATGATAAAGCATTTCGGAGAATATAACCCCGACAGAGTTGTAATAAACAGTAATATTTGTGCAACGGCACAAGGGTATGAATATCTTGCTGAAATCAAGCTCCGCAGAAATGGCGGTGCTGTATGAGTAGGAAAATCATAAATACCAATATCCGTTTTAATCTTGATAACGAAGATGACCGCAAGGCTTATGAGTATTTACAGGGTATGGATAGAAAACAGTATAAATCCTACACAAAAGCCGTTGTAATAGCCTTAATTGAGCATTTTGAACGGCAACAAAGGCTTAAAGCTGATTCTTACCTTGAAACAAGAGAAAAAGAGGATGTATTTTTACAAAAGGTACTCGATACCATAGAGCAAGGACTAAAGACCGTCGGAAATATAGGCGCTCTCATACAGCTTTTATCTGCAAGCACGGGACAGCAACCACAAGTACAGCATAATACCGAAGAAGATACAAATGCTGCCCTAAACTTTGCAGATGGTTTTTGACAGTAAATTCTATCGAAATACTGTTACAAAACAAGGTTTTGACAGTAAAACATACGGCAGTAACCACTACTTTTTAATCAAAAGTGCGGTTACTGCTATTTTTTATGTTTTTTACTGTTAAACACAAAAATTTTAACAGAAAGAGGTGCTGATTATGACAGAAAACGAGAAAAAGATATTACAGGCAAAGCACAGAGCCGAAGAAGCGGCTGCAAGGGATAGAGTAAAAAAGCGAAAAGCACGAACACGAAGGCTTATCCAAGAGGGTGCTATATTAGAGAAAGCATTTCCAAAGGCTTGTGATATGGAGCTTGAAGATTTGAGCCTGTATCTTACGGAGAAGCTAAAGTAAAAAGCAAATGGAGCGTTCCGAGAAATCGGAGCGTTCCTCTTTTTTTATCCCGAAGGGCGCACTTACTCACCACCGATGAAATCGGCGGTGGTACTTCCTTGCGGAAGTCGTACGCTCCTTTAGCGGAGGGCAAGCAGACAATACTAAAACGCATTGTCTGCATAGGTCGGCACATCTGCAAGTTTGCAGATAAATTGAAATAATAACCTTATTCCAATTTGGTACAAGGTTGTACTGCCGACCAAAGATAAAACCTATTTCATAGCTTTTATCTCAAATGTGCGTTATCTGCCTTGCATCTTCCGCCCACTTCCTTTTTGGAAAAAGGAACAAAAACAAAATGCGTCGTCACGCATTAAGGCTTATTTCCATAAGCAAAAACAAACCTTTTAACACGGTTCTATATGGTTGGTAATATAAAACGCTTAAAAGTGCCGTAAATGGCGGTCTATCGCGTGACACAGAAAGGAGTAAATCATTATGGCAATTTACCATTTAGAAGCAAAGGTCATAAGTCGAGGTGTCGGCAGAAGTGCTGTCGCTGCTTCTGCATATATGAGCTGTTCCCGTATCTATAACGATTATGACGGAATACAGCACGATTACACAAGAAAGCAAGGTCTTGTCTATGAGCAAGTGCTACTACCGCAACAAGCACCGCCAGAGTGGAAAGACCGAAGCGTTTTATGGAACGCAGTTGAAGAAACGGAAAAGACAAAGGACAGCAGACTTGCAAGGGAGTTTGTTGTTGCCTTGCTTACGGAGCTATCCAAAGAAGAAAATATATCCTTGCTTACGGAATATGTGCAGGAGAATTTTGTAAATGACGGAATGTGCGCTGATTTCTGCATACACGATACAGACGGACACAACCCCCATGCACATATTATGCTTACGGTCAGACCGCTTGACGAAAACGGCAAATGGCAGAACAAGACCGAAAAGGAATACCTATGTATAAAAGACGGCGAGGAACGAGGTTTTACATCAAGCGAATTTAAGACCGCACAAGCTGACGGTTGGGAAAAACAATATCAGTACATAGTCGGTAAAAAGAAAGTATATATGCCGTCATCACAAGCAGAACTGCACGGCTATGAAAGAGTTTCAAAATATCCAAAAAGTACACGCTACGGCAGACAAAACCCAATCGCTGAAAGGTGGAACAGCGAAGAACAGCTTTTGATATGGCGAAAGAATTGGGCGGATATAAATAATCTGTATTTAGAGCGTAAAAACATTGATGAACGCATAGACTACCGAAGCCACAAAGAGCGTGGAATTGACGAACAACCTACCATACACGAAGGAGTTACCGCACGAATAATTGAGCAAAAGGGCGGAACTTCCGAGCGTTGCGAAATCAATAGACAGATTAAGGCAGATAATAAACTGCTCCGTGAGCTTAAAAAGCAGTATGCTAAACTTGTTGAAGCGGTCAAACATACAGTTGCATCTGTTTCAAAGATTTTTGAAACCTTGCGTAAAAATATGGTTTGCTATCGTTATAACATAGAAGCAACGAGCTTTTGGAAGTTTGCTAAAAAGGCAGAGGTTAGTGCATTAAAAAATAAGTCTAATAAGCATTTGAAACTATATACAGAGCTACAAGAAAAAGCCGCAGAACGCACGAAGCTGAAAGCAGAGCTTGATAAAATACCTAAATTGCAGATTTTTAAGCGAAGTGAACTGATGGGAAAAATAAATACTCTGTCCGAACAGATAGAGGATTTGAAATCCGAAAAATCAATTTTGCTTGATGAACTGGGTTGTGCAGATGATAAAGACATATCAAAGATAAATAGCCGTATCTATGATATTACAGAAGCACTTGCTAAAATGGAAAAACACACCGATAATTGCAAAGAAGGCATTAAAAATGCCTTGCAGGAATTTGACGAGCTTTATATGCAAACTGCTGATATGGACAGTATGGAGCTTATAGAGGAAAGATTACGGATAAGACCGCAAGCCGAGCAAGAAGCGGAAACGGAATTGAAGGCAGCTTATAAGGGCAACTTTTCAAGAGATACCTTTAAAGATAGCATACGCTTAACCGACAAGGATTTGCATGAGGACTTGTATGCCGAGCGTTCTTCAATTATACGCAAATTAAAGGCTTATAGAAAACAACAGGAACAAACATATCCCAAACCGAAACAGCATAGCCACGATGACGAAGAATGGGAACTGTAAAAAAGTTATCGTCAAAATGACAAAATTTCACTAAAAGCATTGATAATATTGGCAAACTATGTTATACTTGGTATGCTATTCTAAACTCATTATGATGGGTTAGTTATATTTATTTATCGTAAAGCGAATAATAATTGGCAAAAGCATACGCTCTGGCTAATTAACGCTTTACGATATAGTAATGAGTTTTGGAATAGCAACCTAAAGTCAGGGTTGTATGTTTTTCGGTGCATAGCCCTGAAATATGGGTTATGCACTTTTTTAAATTATGGAGGAAATAAACATGTCTGAAGAAAATAAACAGAAAGTAAATTGGCACGATAGAACTCAAACCATTTGCGCCGTGGTATCTGTGGTTCTTGCTGCTGTTGCTTTGGCAGTATCATTTGCAGCAAATAATATCTCTAAAACCGCAAACAGTTTAGCTCAATTAGCATATGACCGCTCTACGGTATCATATAATCCCATTTTGGATATTAGAAAAGATGATAGCTTTATCACCATTCTAAATGAAGATACAGAAAACTTTGATATATATGAACTCACAATAGA
>JAZQAB010000012.1:0-52926 GCA_045545055.1 Clostridia bacterium
CTAATTTAAAATATAAATTAAAAAAAAAATGGGAAATTAAAATGCTTTATTTTTTCATTCCTAATTTTTGTAATGTTCGTATAGCGTTTTTTCTAAAACACTATACGGATTCTATTAAGTATTAATTGTTATTTTTCATGAATTCCTGAATCAGTGCGTTTTTTACGCCGTTTTTATCGCCCCTATCCGGTGAATATACATACCTGCCTTCTCCATATGCAACGACTCCTCCGCATGTTGTTTCACATATGTTAATAAAATAAGAGCCTTTTGAACCGTATGAAACTCCTTTTGAATAATCCTCCACAAGCTGCTGTACAGGGTTTCCCTCCAGGTTATAAACGGCCTCAATAGTGTCGCTCTCCAAAGTGCCATACGTATATTTTGATTTTTCAGAATTTTGTTTTGCGGTATTTATTGAGGAAATAAGCATAACGCGAATGCTTGTACATTGAGAACTAAGAGATTTATATGTGGCTTCATCTATGTAATTTGTTTTAAAAAGCAATTCAAGCCAATACCCTGTTTCGCTTGCTTCTTTCAATGCAATTTGTAATTTTGCAATGAAATCATTTTTGCCATGAGCGTACTGTGCTTCACGGATATTTGCACCAATTGATGTCCCGCTTCTCCCGATTTGATTGGAAATAATACTTTCTTTCTTAGATTTTAATTCCCTGACGAGATTTATGATTTGCACTGCAAAATCTATTGATTGTACGGATAATTTATCTTCACGCATTTAAAGCACCTGCCTTTATATTAAGTGTAACATAAAATCAAAGAGTTGTAAATGAAGTATTTGTCATTGACAAATATGAAGCGACGGCTTTGCCGTCATGAAGCAAATCTGCTTTGCAGATTTATGTAGCGAAGCACCCCCCTGCGACCGCAGTCGCCTTCATGTTGCGTAGCAACTCTTCATTAGCGTAGCGTCTTCATACGTACCAAGGGGTGTGCTTCATTGCAAAAAGAGCAATTACTTTCGTAATTGCTCTTTTTGCTGGAAAAGCCGAATGGTTTAGATGCAATCTCATTTATAGGTACGCTCTAAGATGTGGTGAAACAATCAGTATTTATATTTTCCATCTGATGTAACATCTAAAGTGCTTCAAGCGTATTAAACATCTTCTCTATTTCATTTAGTTCACTTTCTTTGTTTGACTTAAGCCAGCTTTTTCTGTAGTTTGAAAGCCATTTCGAAGTAACAGAAGTTCTGTACGCCTCATACCCGGCAAGCTTTGCAAACAGCTCTGCCATTACAATAATGCCTTCTGCACACACAAGAAGCTCTCTGCGGTATTCGTCTTTTTCCCAAGTCTGAGATTTTAAATTGTCAATAACCGATTTGCAGGAAGCAACAGTGTTTTCGATTACAGTCTTATCAGGATAATCTATATCAAAACCGCTGTCGCATGTGTAGTTTGAATAACAACAGACAAGCTTTTTCCACGATATCTTTTCGCTTGCATTGTCCAGGATTGAAAGATATTTTACGGCGTTTTCATTTTTATATTGAAGTTCATTTATGCTATCGGTAAATTCTTCGTTTACTTCGGTTATTTTGTTCCATGATTTTGCAGCACCCAAAATAAGACCATGCATAGTAAGTTCTAAAGAGCAAGGGTTACCATAATCACCCCAGTTTGTGTTAATCATACCTACCGCATTATGAATGTAACCCAAATCAAGCATTCTGCATATATTTTTGCTTGCGCTGTCTATACGCTCTATAAGTCTATACCACGTGCCCGTACCCGGACACACAATCTGTTCGCAGCCCGAATTTTCAAATACCACAAAATCCTCCTCTTTCGGATTGGGCGAATAATGCCAATTCAAAAATTGGATGTCATCAGGTAAATCCTTAATTCTTTCGGGGTGCTGCAGCAAAATATCGCCCCACATCATTATTTTTTTACCCTTTGATTTGAGGTAATCAATAATTTTTTTCACAAAATCAACATACAGCTTGCCGGTGTCTTTATCCTTATGCTTTCCTGCTTTAAGATCAAAGGTTTCATCGCAGCAAATATTGAATTTGTCTGTACGAAACAGCGGCAAGTATTGGTCTATAAGACTTTTTATTATTTCAAAGCTTTTGGGGTTTTGGGGGTCAATCGTATGATGATTCATGCGCTCAATCCAGAAAACACACTCATCTTTGTAATTATCAATGGTACGCAGGTCTTTGTATTCCTCTTTTTGCAAAAGCTCATACAAATGCCCGAATGTAGCAATTGACGGAATAAATTCGACGAAATTGTCATAGCAATAATCGTCCAGTTCCTTTATCTCATCGACCGTTAAATATCCAAACTTATCCACATCATTGCCAAACTCTTTGAACGGGAATGTATGCTCAACATATATCTGAAGGGAGTTCATTTTGTAATACGCCATTGTGTCAATAAGTTTTTTTAAGGTTTCAACCTTTGGAACCTTGCCTCTTGTCACGTCGTGGTAAAAACCACGGTGTTTCATATCAGGTGCATCCTCAATATAAAGACAAGGGACAGTTTCATTTTCAAAAATCTGCTTTAAGGTCTGAATTCCGTAAAATGCACCTGCAGTACTTTTTCCTGCTATTTTTATCTCATCAGGAAGAATTGTCAGAGTATATCCTTCAGATTCTTCATTCGCTGCACTAACTGTCAATAGCACTCCATTAGTATCTTTTGGGAAGTCGCTTAGCACTTTTTCTATTCGCACATCGTCACATAGGTTTTTAATGTTAACCCTTTTTGATTTCAGATTGTTTTCCTTGATTTCAAGTTTCTTTGGTTTTGGTAATAAATACACAAAATCACTCCTTATATTTATAATTAAAAAAGTCTTTACAACTTAATTATAATGATTTATAATAGTATTGGCTATAATTTATATGCTATGTTTTGGTAATTTTGTGCTTTTTAGAGGTGGGATTATGAGTTTATATGAATATCACAGTCTGAATAATGATCTGCCGATAATTCTCCATTTGGATACTCTAAAAAAAGACGGTTTTTGCAGGAGTATATCCAACTGGCACGAAAACATTGAGTTGCTTTACTGCATTGAAGGCAAAGGACATACGATAATTGACTCCATGCCTGTAAAAATGGAAGAAGGAACTGTTACTGTTGTCAATTCTGGAATGATGCACTATACTACTGCAGATTCAGACATTCTCAAATATTATTGCCTGATTATTGATACAACTTTTCTCCAAAAGCTGGGACTCGATGTTGAAAGAACAATCCTTTCGGAATATATAGCCGACCACAGACTGAGTGAATATTTTAACGCAATTGTCACGGAACATTCTAACAAAAAAGATTTTTATGAAAACATGATAAAAAGTAGTGTTATTTCACTAATGTCATACATTTTCAGGAGCTACTCTCTCGGTGAAAAACAAGGAAGAACCGACAATGCTGTGAAGAGCAGTATAAAATATATATGTGAACATTTTAAAGAGGACATCTCTGTTTCAAACGTCGCCGAATATGTGGGCTTCAGCAGGTTTCACTTTTCGAGAAGATTCAAGGAATCAGTAGGATTTACCATAAAGGAATACATACAAATTATGCGTTGCCGCGAAGCAGAGGATATGCTTCGTACCCATAAATATACCGTTTCCGAAGTTGCCACAGTATGCGGATTTTCCGATGTGTCTTATTTCACCAAGACGTTTAAAAGGTTTTTTGGATATCTGCCGTCGAAACTAAAACGGTAATATATAGTTTTTAGTGATATTCCATCTTCGATGGAGTGACATTTTTACTTTGTAAAAGTGTTATTGAAACCTTCGGTTTTAGTTATATTATATTTGCCCATTAACTGTGCGAAGCACAATATCACTTGCCATAAGCCAAATATAACGAAAAAACGACTTGTCGAAACAAGTCGTCTTTTTCTGGTGGGAGAGGGTGGATTCGCGAGCCGCGCACTAAAAAACAATTCACCGGATTGTTTTTTACGGCTTCGCCGCCGTGCTGTTCGAACCTCAACCTTCCAGCACCACAAAAAAACGTACCATCTTACGATGATACGTTTCTTCGTGGTGGGAGAGGGTGGATTCGAACCACCGAAGTCAGTGACAACAGATTTACAGTCTGCCCCCTTTGGCCGCTCGGGAACTCTCCCTGGAGCTGGTGATGGGACTCGAACCCGCAACCTGCTGATTACAAATCAGCTGCTCTGCCAATTGAGCTACACCAGCATATTCAATTTATCACAACCCGTGACACGCATATTATAATAACATACGGTCACGGAATTGTCAACAACTTTTTTGAAAAAAATTAAATTTTTTTGTAACATAGGAATTTCTGAAAATTATATCTTATATATCCTGTTTTCCTTCATATATTCAGTGGGAGTTTGCCCTGTTTTTTCTTTAAATATACGGCAAAAGTGATATTGATTTGTAAATCCGCACATTTCCGAAATGTCAGATATTTTGATATGCCCCTCGGAAAGAAGCCTTTTTGCCTGAGATATGCGTATATCTATTATATATTGCTTGGGAGTTGTTGCAAAATGCTTTGTGAAAAGCTTACGCAAATAGACTTCGCTGATTCCAAAGGTCTGTGCCAGACTTTTGTTTGTCAGATTCGCACAGGCATAGGAGTTTTCAATAAAATCTATAATATGACCGAGCACACCTTGTGTCGAATTGTTCCCTGACACGATGCGATGCACCATATCGTAAAAAATACTCATAACCCTTGCCCTGTTTCTTTCAAAAAGGAATAGGCTTTTCATTTTCTCATAATCACGGATAAAGGCTTCCTTATCATTTATGGGGATAACGGTAATTTCATCACATGGAAAATTTTTTGCACTGAAATTTATTACGGGAAAAGTTCCCTTTTTATCTCCACGGAGGCTATAGCTTTGCCCTTTAGGGAGAATTAGTGCATATCCGGGTGCAGAAACAAACTCCTTTCCGTTGTGAAAATATGTAATCTGTCCCTCATTGCAAAAAGTCAAAGCGTACCACTTGCGGTTTGTGATGGTTTCAAATCTGCCTTTAGGGGAATAAATTGTGACAATCTCTTCTATTTTTTCAAGTACGATATTTTCAAACAATTCCATAACATCACCCATTACAATTTTAACTTTTTTATCAAAATATTTCAAGTGTTTTCGATAAAAAGTATCAAAAACATCAAAACTATACCGCTTTACGCATTGCCAAAACCATTTGCAGAGTTTATAATGAAAACCAAAGGATGTGATTTTAATGAATTTTAGCGGAAAAACAGCAATATCCACAGGCGGAGCAAGCGGAATGGGACTTTTGTTTGCACAGAATTTTGCCGCACTTGGAGGCAATGTGGTACTGTGTGACGTGAATGAAAAAGTTCTATCGGAGAAAGTCAATGAAATCAATGCAAAAGATGGCGGTAAAGCAATCGGAGTTGTGTGCGACGTGCGTGATTATTGCGTTTGCGTATCCCCCGGACCTGTTCTTACAAGAGAAGCAATGGCAAATATGAAAACACTTCTCGGCAGAGCCGCAGACCCACAGGAAATTGTAGATTTATGTCTGTTTATTGCATCTGAAAAAGGACAGTTTATAAATGGTGAAAATATTATGATAGATGGCGGAAGAAATGCTATGACTAGGAGGAATTAATATGAAAAGAACATTTTTAGAATATGATAAGCCGCTTCTTACAACTATGGTTCAGGCAGATAATCCGGATAGAATAAAAGAGCTTATAGACAAGTCGCTGCCGGAGGGTGCGGAAGCATTTGGTATGCAGTTTGAAAAGTTAAAGCCTGAATATAGAAATAAAGAAATCTATAAAGAGCTTTTTTCTTATACTGATAAACCTGTATATGTAACAAATTACAGAGGTAGAAAAAACGAAGAAAAGACCGATGAACAATTGGCAGACGAGCTTCTCGAGCTTGCAGAGTGCGGTGCCACTCTTTGTGATGTTATGGGAGATATGTTTGATAAACAGCCGGACGAATTGGCGGTTAATGAAACAGCAATAAAAAAACAAATGGAGTTAATCGATAGATTACATCAAGAGGGTGCAGAGGTTTTGATGTCCTCACATGTTTTAAAATACATACCCACAGAAGAGGTGCTTAAAATCGCACTTGAGCATCAAAGGCGAGGTGCTGACATTTGTAAAATCGTTACCGGTGCTGACACGATGGAACAGCAGATTGAAAATCTTAAAATTATCAACATGCTGAAGGAAAATTTAAAAATTCCATTTTTATTTTTAGCCGGTGGTGAGAGTCATATTTTAAGAAGAATAGGCGGAGAGTTAGGGGACTGTATGTACCTGACGGTTTATGAACATGATGAGCTTGCAACCGCTTCTCAGCCACTCATAAGAAATGTTAAAGCAATAAGAGATAATATGTAGGTGAGAATAAATGGAGATAATACCTGTAAAATACGGAGAATCGGTTTTACCTGAGAAAATGTGCTTTGCAGGCGGTGACGAAAACAAATGTCGTGAAATAGTTTTTAAGGTCTTTCTCATAAAAACAGGAGGAAAGCTTATCCTTGTTGATGCAGGGTGTGAAACTATGCCCAGATTTGTAATGAGGAATTTCATAGGAACAGTAGAGGCACTTAAAAAGAAAAATGTTACTCCCGAAGAAATTACCGATGTTATCATTACACATGCACATCACGACCACATAGAATGTGTCAGATATTTTGAAAATGCCGTTATACATATTCAGGAGGACGAATACGAAAAAGGAAAGAAATATATTCCCGATAACTTTAATGTGAATACATTCAAGGATGAATTTTCACCTTGCAAAGACGTGAAAATTATAAAAATCGGAGGTCACAGCAAAGGCTCGTGTATTGTTGGAATAAAAAAAGACGGCAAGATTTATATAATAGCAGGTGACGAATGCTATTTAAGAAAATGTCTTACCGAAAAAATTCCCACGGGAAGCTCATTTAATGAAGAAGCGAGTAAAGCATTCATTGAAAAGTACAGTGATAACAAGTACACAGTTTTATTATGTCACGATAAATAAGAAAGGAAGAAAGTTATGGATTTTACAAACAAAACTGCATTAGTTACAGGTGCGGCAACAGGCATAGGCAGAGCCTCGGCAATTCTGCTTGCACAAAAAGGGGCAAAGCTTGTTCTCCTGGATATGAACGAGGAGCAGCTCGGTCAGACAAAAAAAGAGCTTGAAGAATATACAAAGGACATTGTTGCTTTTACTTGCGATGTCAGTAACGAAGAAAAAGTTTATGAGTGCGTGCAGAATGCAACCGATACATTTGGAAAAATAGATATTCTTGTAAATAATGCTGCATTGTGGAGATGCAAGGCACCGTTTACAGAAACCTCCACCGAAGAATGGAAGAAATTCATTGACATAAATATTATGGGCGTAGTTTACTGCACACGTGCAGTTCTCCCGAAAATGATCGAAAACGGCTATGGAAGAGTTATAAACGTTGCTTCCGTTGCAGGCGTTTACGGGAATGCCAATATGGCACATTATTCAGCAACCAAGGGTGCACTTATCGCATTTACAAAGGCACTTGCAAAAGAGGTTACGGATAAAGGTGTTCTTGTAAACAGCGTTTCCCCCGGAAGTGTAAGCCCCGCGAGCAATCCCGATATTGATTACACACAGGAAAGTCAGCTTTCCTTTATGGGACGAACCGGTTCAGACAGGGAAAATGCGAACCTTATTTGCTTCCTTGCAAGCGACGAGGCAAGCTATATTTCGGGACAGAATATACAGATAGACGGATGCAGGAAAAAGCAGTAAAGTGAGGAAGAGAAAAAATGAACAAACAAATCGTTTTCACAAAACCAAACACGGCAAAGTTTCTTGATGCCGAAATAAAACCGCTGAAGGAGAATCAGATAAGGGTAAAAACACTTTTTCATACCATGAGCAACGGAACGGAAAAGGCAAATATCACGGGAGAACCCAACATAAGTGTTGCCGGCGAAGCAAATCCGGAGGTGAAATTCCCCCGATTCTGCGGGTACAGTTCCTCGGGGATTGTTGAGGAAGTGGGGGCTGATGTAAAAAACCTGAAAGTCGGAGATAAGGTAGCGATGAGCTGGTCAAAGTATTCTCTTTTTAACATCGTGCCTGAAAAAAACGCTGTGAAAATAGAGAATGAGAGGGTTTCTATGGAGGAGGCATCCATGGCACATATTGCCACTTTCCCTCTGGCGGCAATAAGAAAGACTCGCCTTGAGGTCGGTGAATCGGCATTGGTAATGGGTCTTGGAATACTGGGGCTTTTGGCAGTGGGGCTTCTTCGTGCGGTCGGTGCCGTTCCCGTAATTGCAGTTGATCCTGTAAAGGAAAGACGTGAGAAAGCACTTTCCTTCGGAGCAGATTATGCCTTTGACCCACTTGACAAGGATTTTGCTGAAAAAGTTAAGGCAGTTTCCCGAGGCGGCGTGAATGTAGCAATCGAAGTGACGGGAATCGGGGCAGGTCTTAACGGAGCTCTTGACTGCATGGCAAAGCTTGGCAGAGTGGCGCTTTTAGGCTGTACAAGGAACAGTGACTTTACCGTGGATTATTACAGAAAGGTGCACGGCCCGGGAATAAGCCTCATTGGTGCACACACCAATGCCCGCCCGACAGCAGAATCATCACGCGGACTTTTTACCACAGCAGATGATGTCAGAACAATTCTTGATTTGTGTGCAAACGGAAGGCTTGATTTAAACAGCGTGGTAGATGAAGTCCATTCACCCAAAGAGTGTGCAGAGGTTTTTGACAGACTTGTAAATGATAAAAATTTCCCAACAGTTGTTCAGTTTGACTGGTCGGAAATATAATCCGTGAAGGAGGAAATCATGCGAAAAATCAAAATAGCACAAATAGGAACAAGCAAGAACAGCCACGGAAACGACATTTTCAAAACCCTGAAGAAAAACAGTGATTTATTTGAAATTGTCGGCTATCATCTTCCCGAAAACGAAAGGGAGAAGTTCCCCGAAAAAATGAAAGCTTTCGAGGGATATAAGGAACTGACGTTGGAGGAAATTCTTGAAAATCCCGAAATAGAAGCCGTTACCATAGAGACAGAGGAGCTTTATCTGACAAAATATGCCCTTATGGCGGCAGAACGGAAAAAGCATATACATATGGAAAAGCCCGGCGGAATCTGTCTTTCTGATTTTGAAAAGCTGATAGAAACCGTGAAGAAAAACCGTACAGTTTTTCATACGGGGTATATGTACCGATACAATCCCTTTGTAATGGAGCTTAAGGAGCAGATAAAGAACGGAGAGCTTGGTGAAATAATAAGTGTTGAAGCCCAGATGAACTGCATTCACCCCGAGTCGCTAAGAAACTGGCTTGAGGCTTTCCCCGGAGGAATGATGTTCTACCTCGGATGCCATCTTATAGATTTAATATACTCAATACAGGGTGCCCCGAAAAACATTATTCCCCTTAATAAGTGCAGCGGTATCGAATGTGCCAAGGCTGAGGATTTTGGTATGGCTGTAATTGAATATGAAAACGGGGTTTCTTTTGCCAAAACTTCCGCAGTGGAGATTGGTGGCTTTGAAAGAAGACAGCTTGTAGTGTCCGGCACAAAGAAGACGGTTGAACTTAACCCTCTCGAATGGTACTCCGAGGACAAAAAGACGCTTTCCACAGGGAGATATGTAAGGGAAAGCAAAAACTGGCATACTCTCACCCCGAAAGAATATAGCGAGGGTGTTGACCGATACGACAGCATGATGAACTGCTTTGCTTCTTACGTGAGAGGGGATAAGGAAAACCCGTGGAGCTATGATTATGAATTGGAATTATATAAAACAGTTTTAAAAGCTTGTGGAAAAGAGGTTTAAAAATATGAAAGCAATACTTGTAAATGACGACAGAAGTTTAAGATGGGACAATGTGCCCGACCCTGTTATAAAACCCGAAGAGGTTTTGGTGGAAATCCACGCAGCGGCACTTAACCGTGCAGATTTGATGCAGAGAGAGGGCGACTATCCGCCTCCTGCAGGCTGTCCCGAATGGATGGGACTTGAAATTGCAGGCGTTATCACCCAAATGGGAGAAGAAGCGAAGGAAAAATCAAATTGGAAAATAGGCAACAAGGTCTGTGCCCTTTTGGGCGGCGGCGGATATGCAGAATATGTAGCCGTAAAATACGATATGCTGATGCCCGTTCCCGAAAACTGCTCTATGGTTGAGGCAGCGGCAATTCCCGAAGCATTTGCGACTGCGTACCTTAACCTTTTTATTGAAGGCGGTATCAAGGAAGGAAACACCCTTCTCATGAATGCAGGTGCAAGCGGCCTTGCATCGGTAATTATTCCTATGGCAAAGGCGTTTGGCATAAGAGTTATCACAACTGTATTGACAGAAGAAATTGCAAACAACATCAAGCACCTTAATGCTGACAGAGTGGTTGTTACGACCAAAGAGGATATTTCGGAGGTTTTAAAGGAAGAGCTTGAAAACGGGCACAGCGTAGATGTTGCAATCGACTGCCTTGGCGGAGAAATAATGGGTAAATGTATCCATTATTTGACGCATGGTGCACGCTGGATTATGATTGCGGCACTGGCAGGTACAAAGACGGAAATCGACCTTAAAAATATTTACGTTAGAAATGTAAGAATCATCGGAAGCACGCTTCGCTCACGTACTCCGGAAGTAAAAGCACAGATACTTGCAGAGCTTGTGAAGAATGTATTCCCGAAGATTGAGTCGGGCGAGGTTAAGCCTACGATTCACGCAGTTCTTCCCATTACAGAAGCAGAAGCGGCACATGACATTCTCTACAAAGGGCAGAATGTGGGAAAAGTTGTTTTGAAAGTGAGATAAAAGCAAATCGAGTGTAAAAAAGTCATGCTTTTTTACACTCGATTTGCTTTTATGCTATTCAAACATTTCCGTAGAAAGATACCGCTCTCCGCTGTCGGGAAGAAGCACCACAATGGTCTTTCCTTTGTTTTCGGGTCTTTGGGCAATAAGCTTTGCTGCGTGCAGTGCTGCACCCGAGGAAATTCCCACCAAAACGCCTTCCCTTGTTGCCATGGCTCTCCCTGCCGCATAGGCATCTTCGTGACCTACTGCGATAACCTCATCACAGATGGCTTCATCAAAAATTTCGGGAATGAAATTTGCACCTATTCCCTGAAGCTTATGACTGCCGCTTTTTCCGCAGGTGATAAGGGGAGAATCGGAAGGCTCTACCCCGATTATTTTAATATACGGGTTCTTCTCCTTGAGATACCTGCCCGTACCGCTGATAGTGCCGCCCGTTCCGATGCCTGCAACAAAAATATCAATCTGCCTCTCGCTGTCCTGCCAGATTTCGGGCCCCGTGGTTTCAAAATGTGCCTGTGGGTTGTCGGGATTTATAAATTGACCGGGGATAAAGCTGTTTTCATATTTTTTGGCTAATTCCTCAGCTTTTTCCACCGCTCCGTTCATTCCTTTAGCTCCATCGGTCAGCACAATTTGGGCACCGTATGCACTAAGAAGCTTCCTTCTTTCAACACTCATCGTTTCGGGCATAGTGAGGATAACCTTATACCCCTTTGCCGCCGCAGCAGAGGCAAGTCCTATCCCCGTGTTCCCTGAGGTTGGCTCAATAATTATACTGCCCGTTGTAAGAAGCCCTTTTTTCTCAGCTTCCTCAATCATCTTTACGGCAATGCGATCCTTTGCACTGCCGGCAGGATTCATACATTCAAGCTTTGCAATTATTTTTGCCTCAAGCTTATTGTCCCTTTCATAATTGCAAAGCTCCAGAAGCGGAGTTCTGCCCACAAGCTCTGTTATTTGTTTGTATATCATTCCGCATTCCTCATTCCGTATTCCGCATTTAATTAGTAGCCTAATTTATCTCCCAAGCTGTCATCATTCTGAATCCAGTCTTTTTCAACATCAATAACTTCATAGGTATTTTCATCACGGCGTACCACAACCTTTGCAATACCTGCGTTTATAATGTGGCGTTTGCACATTGCACAGCTTGTTGCGTCATGCACAAGCTCACCTGTTTTCATATCCTTGCCTGCAAGATAGAGTGTAGCCCCTATCATGTCGCGGCGTGATGCACTTATAATAGCGTTTGCCTCGCTATGTACGCTCCTGCAAAGCTCGTAACGCTCCCCTCTGGGAACCTGAAGCTGCTCACGGCGGCATACACCTAAATCCATGCAATTCTTTCTGCCTCTGGGTGCACCCGTGTAGCCTGTTGAAATGATTTCATCATTCTTTACGATAATGGAGCCATAGTTTCTGCGAAGGCAGGTTCCCCTCTCCAGCACTGTAGTTGCTATATCAAGATAATAGTTGTGTTTGTCTCTTCTTTCCACTATATTCTACCCCCTTTTTATCTATTTTATAATATAATGGGTTTTTTGTCAATGAAGGAGCTAATAACAATTGACAAATTCTGCGAGTTTTGATACAATAAAATGGATATATAATATATTTCTAAGGGGATTAAGGTCATGAGCAAAGAAAAAAAGTTAGTTGAAGAAATTACATCAATGGATGAGGATTTCGCCCGTTGGTATACCGACATTGTGAAAAAGGCGGATCTCATCGAATATACATCAATCAAGGGCTGTTGTGTGTTTCGTCCCTATGCGTATGCACTTTGGGAAAACATTCAGCACGTGCTTGACAGTAAGTTTAAGGAATTGGGGCATGAAAACGTGTATATGCCCATGTTCATTCCCGAAAGCCTTCTTGAAAAGGAAAAGGATCACGTTGAGGGCTTTGCCCCTGAGGTTGCATGGGTTACTCACGGAGGAAATGAAAAGCTTCAGGAAAGAATGTGCGTTCGTCCTACAAGCGAAACTCTTTTCTGTGAGCATTATAAGAATATTATCCAGTCCCATCGTGACCTTCCCAAGCTTTATAACCAGTGGTGCAGTGTTGTAAGATGGGAAAAGACAACCCGTCCTTTCCTTCGCAGTATGGAATTTTTGTGGCAGGAGGGGCACACCGCCCACGCTACAGCGGAGGAAGCACAGGAGGAAACAATCCGCATGCTCAATGTGTATGCCGACTTCTGTGAGCAGTACCTTGCAATTCCCGTGGTTAAGGGAAGAAAGACGGATAAGGAGAAGTTTGCAGGTGCAGTTGCCACATATACAATCGAAAGCCTGATGCACGACGGTAAGGCTCTTCAGTCAGGTACCAGCCATAACTTTGGCGATGGCTTTGCAAAGGCATTCGGTATCCAGTATTCTGACAAGGATAATAAGCTTCAGCACGTGTTCCAGACCTCATGGGGTGTTACCACCCGTCTTATCGGTGCTATAATTATGGTTCACGGTGATAACAGCGGACTTGTCCTTCCTCCCAGAATTGCACCCAAGCAGGTAATGATAGTTCCCATTGCAATGCATAAGGAAGGCGTAAAGGAAAAGGCACAGGAGCTTTGCGATACGCTTAAAAAGACGCTTCGTGCAGATATTGACCTTTCGGATAAGACACCCGGCTGGAAGTTTGCAGAGTACGAAATGAAGGGTATTCCCGTAAGACTTGAAATCGGCCCCAAGGATATTGAAAATAACTCCTGCGTGCTTGTAAGACGTGACACGGGCGAGAAGATAGCGGCTTCTCTTGACAATATTGCAGAAACTGTTGCCAATCTTTTAGAGGACATTCAAAGTAACCTCTTTACAAAGGCTTTGGAGCATAGAAATGAGCATACCTATACCGCAACGGATTACGATAGCTTTAGAGAAATCGTTGAAACAAAGCCCGGCTTTGTAAAATCCATGTGGTGCGGTGACGAGGCGTGCGAAAATAAAATTAAAGAAGACACCGGTGCTACTGCACGCTGTATGCCCTTTGAGCAGGAGAATTTAGGCACAAAGTGCGTATGCTGCGGCAAGGAAGCAAAGAAAATGGTTTACTGGGGCAGAGCTTATTAATACAATTCCAATTTTACAAAGGAAGTGATGCGTTTATGTCACCGAGATACTATATCGTATATGCATCTTTGTGCGTGCTTTTGGCGGCGTTTTTTCCTGCAATGGTTGCGGCAAAGAAAGAACGAAGCTTTTCAAAGTGGTATGTATACAGCGTGATGCTTTTTCCGGTTTCCCTTGTACATTCTTTTCTCTTGAAAAGCCCCCGTCACTATGTAAACGTATTTTTCCATGATAAAGAAAATCCGGCAAAGATTAAAAAGAAAACTTTCCCTGCAGTGCCTACCTTGCAAAAGAAAATTGTGGTTACACCGTCTTATATATATAAGGTTTTCTTTTCCAAGCTTTTGTTTGGGGCGTTTATAGGCATTTCGTTATTTGCACTTTCAAGGGCATTTGTATACGATACGCAGACCTTGCGTATTGCATGCGTGATGTTTTCGGTTATATTTTCCGCATTCCTTTCTGTTGTGGAAATGTGCCGATTTTCACGCTTTCCAATGCTTGCTGATGAAATTACGAAGCGTACACTTTTCTTTGGAGCAATTTCTGTTTGCTGTTCTTTGCCGATTATTTTGATTAAGGGCTTGATTTTGGACAATATTGTACCCGAAAGATACATGCCTGCGGTAATGTTTATTTGTATGATACTTTCTTTCGGAGCTTTTCTTCTTTTGCTTTTCAGAATGCAGCGTATATTCTATAGCGTTTTTGATAAATTCTCGGACTATTGCCTGATAAGCATAGCCGCCTACGGAATTTTTGCGGCGTGTTCCCTTATATGGCTATCGATTTCGGGACTGCAAAAATACATTTATCTTTTTGCAATGCCCATGCAAATATTCACTACCCAATATCTTTCCGGAGTTGACTACATAGAAAAGCTGTCATATATATATTCTTCGGCACTTGTGCATTTGTTTATTGCAGTTATTTTGCTCCTTTCCGGGCTTTTGTGCCGCAGATATAAAAGAAAAGAATTTGAATTCCGTGTGGAATATCGCTCAAAGGCTTTCAGAATGTCACGTAAGCCTATATTAAGAAGACATATTAAAGCATAAAGATACAGAGAGGATACTAAATATTCAGTATCCTCTCTGCGTTTTTATGCTTTATATTTTCCAAATCTTTTTCCGGAAGATTAAGCGATAATAAATATTCATATGATTCGCCCGGACTTTGCCAGGGACTATCGCTTCCGAAAAGAAATTTATCGCTTCCGTGGCGAAGAATCATATCACGGCAAATGTTTTTGTCAAGAAAACCGCTTGTCATGGAGGTATCCATATAAATATCAGTACCGACAAGATATTTGTCTACGTCCTCCCACATGGAAAAGCTCCCCAAATGTGCGGCAATTATATTTTTGCAGCCTGTTTTCTCGGCAAGCTTTAACAGTCTTTGAGGCGTACAGTGAAACGGCGGTTTATAGCCGTAGTCCTCCCCTGCGTGAAAAAGCACCCAAAGTCCAAGCTCCTCACATTTTTTTACGATTTTTTCTGTGATAGGCTCATCTGCAAAAAAGGACTGAAATTCGGGGTGCATTTTTATTCCCCTAAGTCCGATTTCAGATATCCCCTCCAGCGTTTCCTCCCAATCCTCCTGCCGAGGATGCACACTTCCAAAGGAAATAATTCGTTTGTTATCTGTTATTTCCTTAGCGAAACGGTTAATGGTTGTGTGCTGTGTGGGTGAGGTTGCAATCGGCATTACTATACTCATATCTATTTGGTTCTCATTCATGGATTTTAAAAGCCCTGAAAGAGTTCCGTCAGTCTGTGGCTTTAAAAGAAGCCTGCCATGGGTGTTTATAATTCCCTGCTCCAGCGATTCTATAGCACGGGACGCAATTTTATCGGGAAATAAATGTGTGTGAAAATCAATTAACATAATAAATCAGTCCCTTGTTTTAAACAGAGGATGCAGACAATTCTGCATCCTCTGTAAATGTTAGTTCAGTTTTGAAAGGGCTTCAAGTACTTTGTCGTACATTTCCTTGTATTTCACGCCTTTAGCCTTTTCTTCCTCGATTAACTTAGCAGGAGCTTTTTCAACGAAGCCTTTATTTGCAAGCTTCTTTTCCACTCTGTCAATTTCAGATTCAAGGCGTTCCTTTTCCTTTGTAAGACGCTCTTTTTCCTTTTCGGTGTCGATAAGCTCGTCCATGGGCATGAATATCTTTGCACCCTCTACGATTACGCTTACGCTTCCTTCGGGAACATTTTCCTCCGTAGCTGCTATAACTACATCCTTAGCACCTGCAAGCTTTTCGTAGAAGAGTACTCCGCTTTCAAAAAGCTCGGTATTATCTGTTACGATAATCATGCTTGCCCTTCTTGACGGGGGAACGTTCATTTCCGTTCTGATATTACGCACACTCTTTATTGCATCGCATATAACAGCCATTTTCTTTTCTTCTTCGGGGAAGGAAAGTGTATCTGTGTAAAGAGGCCACTGGGAAGTCATAATTGTTTCCTCGCCTGTGGGAAGTGCACAGAAAATTTCTTCCGTAATGAAAGGCATAAAGGGGTGAAGAAGCTTCAGCACACCGCTTAATACATAGCAAAGAGTTCTTTGTGCATCAAGCTTACTTTCGGTGTTTTCTCCGTAAAGGCGGGGCTTTACAAGCTCAATATACCAGTCGCAGAATTCGTCCCATACAAAGTCGTAAAGGTTACCAAGTGCTACGCCAAGCTCGAAATTATCAAGATTTTCGGTAACGGATTTAACAACGCTGTTATAGCGTGAAATAATCCACTTGTCCTCAAGCTGAGGAGCTTTGGGGAGGGTACATTCTTCAACTTCAAGGTTCATCAGAACGAATCTTGCCGCATTCCAGATTTTATTTGCAAAGTTTCTGCTTGACTCAACTCTTTCCCAATAGAAACGCATATCGTTTCCGGGTGCGTTACCTGTAGCAAGGGTGAAACGAAGTGCATCTGCACCGTACTTATCAATAACCTCCAAGGGGTCGATACCGTTACCCAAGGATTTACTCATCTTTCTTCCCTGGCTGTCACGTACAATACCGTGAATAAATACATGGCGGAACGGGGGCTTTTTCATATGCTCACAACCGCTGAATATCATTCTCGCAACCCAGAAGAAAATAATGTCATATCCCGTAACAAGGGTGCTTGTGGGATAGTAGTATTTAAGCTCGGGAGTTTCATCAGGCCAGCCCAGTGTAGAGAAAGGCCACAGTGCCGATGAGAACCATGTGTCAAGAACGTCCTCCTCCTGACGCATAGCACCTTTGCACTTGGGACAGGTATCAACATCAGTCTTGCTTACAATCATTTCCCCGCACTTGTCGCAGTAGAAGGCAGGGATTCTGTGTCCCCACCAAAGCTGACGGGAAATACACCAGTCATGTACATTTTCCATCCAGTTCGTGTAGGTTTTTGTGAAACGCTCAGGAACAAACTGTACCTCGCCGTCACGAACTACGCGGAGAGCTTCCTCAGCGAGAGGCTTCATTTTAACAAACCACTGGTCACTTGTAAGAGGCTCAACCGTAGTAGAGCAACGGTAGCAGGTTCCAACGTTATGTGTGTAATCTTCAATCTTTATAAGAGCACCGCACTCTTCAAGGTCTTTCACAATCTGCTTGCGTGCTTCGTAACGGTCCATACCCTCATATTTTCCGCCCTGTGCGTTGATGGAGGCATCGTCGTTCATCACATTGATAATGGGAAGATTATGTCTGAGTCCCACCTCAAAGTCGTTGGGGTCGTGTGCAGGAGTAATCTTAACCGCACCTGTTCCGAAATCCTTTTCAACATATTCGTCGGCAACAATGGGGATTTCTCTTCCCACGAGAGGAAGAATACAGGTCTTTCCTACAAGGTCTTGGTATCTTTCGTCCTCAGGGTGAACTGCGATTGCAGTATCGCCCAGAAGTGTTTCAGGACGGGTGGTAGCAATTTCAATGTAGCGGTCAGAATCGCTCATCTTATACCGAATGTGCCAGAAATGACCGGGCTGCTCGGTATACTCAACCTCTGCATCGGAAAGTGCCGTGGCACAACTGGGGCACCAGTTGATAATTTTATTACCCTTGTAGATAAGGCCTTTTTCGTAAAGATTTACGAAAACCTCTCTTACAGCCTTAGAGCATCCCTCGTCCATTGTGAAGCGTTCTCTCTCCCAATCGCAGGAGCAACCAAGCTTTTTAAGCTGATTGATAATACGGTCGCCGAATTTATTCTTCCAGTCCCATACTCTTTCAAGGAATTTCTCTCTTCCCAAATCGTAACGGGTGAGTCCTTCGTTCACACGGAGATTTTCCTCAACCTTAATCTGTGTTGCAATACCTGCGTGGTCTGTTCCGGGAACCCAAAGAGCACTGTAGCCCTGCATTCTCTTGTAACGAATTAAAACGTCCTGCAAGGTTTCGTCAAGAGCGTGTCCCATATGATGCTGACCGGTAACATTGGGCGGAGGAATTACAATCGTGTAAGGCTCCTTTTTACTGTCGGGCTCTGCGTGAAAATATCCGCCGTCAATCCATTTTTTATAAAGCTTGTCTTCAATTTCTGACGGATTATAGGTTTTTTCCAAGTTTTTCAATATATATCCATCCTTTCGAGATAGTAATATCCATTATCCATAATATTTTATCACAGAAAAAAATATATGTCCACAGTTTTTTAGCTTTAAAAGGGTGAAATTCCAAAAAAAGCACAAATGCTGAATAAAAAACGCCGCTTTGTCAAAAATGAAATTAGTAAAGGAGGCGTCATATGCAAAAAAAACGTATATATGCCATAGCTTCTGCGGCAATTTTGCTTTTTGCAATATATGCCAATGTCTTTGCCTTATCGAAAAACGGTTCCCGTGGCGAAGAAGTCCGCAAAATTCAGACGAAGCTGAAAAACTGGGGATATTATAACGGAAGCGTAGACGGGGTGTATGGCTGGCAGACCGAAAGTGCTGTCCGAAGCTTCCAGAAGAAAAACGGATTAACAGTTGACGGAGTTGCAGGTACTAAAACCCTTAATGCAATGGGAATCTATTCTTCTTCATCTTCGGGGAGCGGTTCTTCGTCTTCTTCCCCCAACGAAGCGAATATTGAGCTTTTGGCACGGGTGATTAACGGAGAGGCAAGGGGTGAGCCTTACGAGGGACAGGTAGCCGTGGGAGCAGTAGTATTAAACAGAGTAGATCATCCCTCTTTCCCCAATTCCATTTCGGGGGTAGTGTATCAGAAGGGTGCATTTACCGCCGTGGATGACGGGCAGATAAACGCACAGATGTATGCAAGCAGCCGCCGTGCCGCACGTGATGCATTAAACGGCTGGGACCCTACCGGAGGAGCAATTTATTATTATAATCCCAGAACGGCTACAAATCAGTGGATAAGAACGAGAGAGGTTATATGTACTATAGGGGAGCATGTGTTCTGCAATTGATTGCACCGGCAATCAATTGCAGCGATATAAATCTCTTCGAGATTTGCGATATGTCCTTTGGACGCGATATGTTGCAAACAACGCGATATGTTGCCTTGCGGCAACGAGATTTATATCATATCGCAACCGAATGAAATGAGGTTATATCGCCTTTGCGAAGCAAATATATCGCACAAGCGAAGCTTGTATATCGCCTATTTCCCATATGTGACAAAAAACTGTAGCTGTATAAAAACACAACTACAGTTTTTCATTATCTTAATTATGCATTATGCCTTTTACATTTTCTCAATTACCGCCCGATATCCTCCGTCACCGTAATTAAGGCAGCGGTTTACTCGTGAAATTGTTGTGGTAGATGCCCCTGTAGCACTTACAATTTCGTTAAAGGTTTTTCCCTCTAAAAGCATCTTTGCCACCTCAAGCCTTTGCGACATGGTTTCAAGCTCTTTCATTGTGCAGATGTCCTCGAAAAACAATCTGCATTCTTCTTTATTTTCAAGAGAAAGTATTGCGTTATATAATTCTTTAAAGTCATTGGATTTTGTCATATTCATCAATTCCTTTAATTTTCGATTAATTTGTTAAGGAAATGGCGTGTTTTCTCGTTTTTCGGTTTATCGAGAACTTCTTCGGGCGTTCCGTCCTCAAGCACAACGCCGTCGGCCATAAATATAATACGGTCTGAAACGCCTCTCGCAAATTCTATTTCATGAGTTACGATAACCATGGTTACATCTTTTTGGGCAAGGTCACGGATAACTCTGAGAATTTCACCCGTAAGCTCAGGGTCAAGGGCACTTGTTGGCTCATCAAAGAATAAAACCTTGGGATTAAGTGCCAATGCTCGTGCAATGGAAACACGCTGCTGCTGCCCTCCCGAAAGCTGGCACGGATAATTATTCATTCTGTCGGAAAGCCCCACACGGGCAAGAAGTGCCTTTGCTTTTTCTTCTATCTCGGCATGGATTTCCTTTTTCTTTTCTTTGTAATCGGGGCGTTCCTTTGCCAACAGCTTCGGGGCAAGAGTTACGTTTTCAAGAGCTGTATACTGGGGGAACAGATTAAACGACTGAAACACGAGCCCGAAATGGAGCTGATTTGCTCTTATCTCCTTTGCGGTCAGCTTTTTTTGTGCACTGCCGTCGAAAATGCATTCGCCGTTAACAAAAATCTGCCCGCCGTCAGCATCTTCAAGGAAATTTATACAGCGAAGAAGTGTTGTCTTACCGCTGCCGGAAGAGCCTAAGATACTCATTACCTGCCCCTGCTCAAGGGAAAAGCTGACGTCCTTTAGAACTTCAACCTTTCCAAAGCTTTTTGTTATATTTTTTACTTCAAGCATACTCATGTCTGTCACCTCACCATCTGTAATAGTCAAGCTTCTTTTCCAAATAAGCAAACAGAAGCGTGAGGATTCCTACAAATGCAAGGTAGAAAACAGCCGTGTAGAAAAGCGGCCACATCAGACCGTAGCCTGCGAAGTTCTGTGCTGCCTGAATAAGCTCTACTATCATAATCGTACGGGCAAGAGCCGTATCCTTAACGAGGGTTATAACCTCGTTTGACATAGGTGCAAGTATACGCTTTACTACCTGCATAAGTACTATTTTAAAGAACACCTGTGTCTTAGTCATGCCGAGAACCTGACCTGCTTCATACTGCCCCTTGGGAATACTTTCGATACCGCCTCTGTATATCTCGGAAAAGTAGCAAGCGTAGTTAATCACAAAAGCCGCTATTACAGAGGAAAAGCGTGTGAATATGGGCTGCCCCAAAAGAAAGCCCGGTACATAGAACAGTATAATAATCTGGAGCATTAACGGAACTCCGCGGATAATCCACACAAAGGTTCTGATAAGATAAGCCAAGGGCTTAAATTTTGCCATTGAGCCGAATGAAATTATCAAACCTAAAGGAAGCGCTAACACGAGTGTTAGCGCAAAGATTAAGCAGGTATTTTCAAGACCGGCAAGTAAACTTAAAGTAACGTTCCAAAAATCCATTATTACTTTTTCCTTTATCTATAAAATTAGTCGATGTTTTCTGTCACCTGGATTGAGTTTTCAAAGCCATACTTCTTTGCAATTTCCATAAGCTTACCGTTTTCGGAAAGTGTCTTGATAGCTTCGTTTACCTTAGCGGTAAGAGGGCTTCCCTTCTTGAAGCCTACTGCGTAGATTTCGCTGTCAAGCTCGATAGCTTCTGCAATGGCAAGGTCCTTATAGTCGCCCTGACCGCAGATGTTCTTTGCAAGGATAATATCAACAACTGCAAAATCAACTGCACCGGATTTAACTTCTGAGAAAGCATTAATCTGTGCTGTTGTAGAGAAAATCTTGTCAGCATCTGTAACAGTAGAAGCATAAGATGCACCTGCACTGCCGCCTTCTACGCAAGCTGTCTTACCCTTAAGGTCAGCTTCTGAAGTGATTGCAGCGGCATTTTCTGCCTTTGCTACAACACACTGCTGATTAAGCATGTAACCGTATGAGAAGTCAACAAGGTCTGAACGCTTTACGCTGGCACCATTTACCTCGTCGGAGGAGTTAGCAGTAAAGCCGTTCCATACGCAGTCGATTGCACCGGAATTAAGCTCGTTATACTTCTGAGCCCAGTCGATAACCTGAAAATTAACATCCATTCCGATGATTTTTCCCACTTCCTGAGCGAACTCGGTTTCAAAACCTGTCCATGTGCCGTCTGCGTCCTGTTCATTCATTTTCTCGAAAATGGTAACACCGCAAACGAGTGTGTCCTTTTCATTTTCTGTGTTGGTTGCCTTTTCTTCGCCGCAGCCTGCAAGCATTGTAACTGCAAGCATAAGAGTAAGTGCGATTGCAAGTAATTTTTTCATAGTAAAAATCTCCTTATGTATTTAGTGTATTATCATATTACCACTTTAGTGCGATAAAGTCAAGAGGAAATTATCACATTTTTCCTCTTTTATAAAGACCGTTAAGATTTCTGTAAAATTCCTTATCTATATTTGAAAGAGCTTCCTCTGTGATTCTGAAGCACCAGTTTCCCTCTGCCACTCCGGGGTGGTTCATACAGGTGTCCGAGCCGAATCCGCACAAATCCTGAATCGGCACTATTGTAAGAATAGCTCCGCTTCTCCACAATGTGCGAATTACACTGCGGATAGACTCACTGTAAAATCCGCCCTGCCCCCAGTCTCCGTGAAAATCGCAGTATTCCATGGCATAGCGGCGGCTTCCCTCATCGGATTCCCACAGCCAGCCTAAAAGTGTATTGTTATCGTGAGTTCCTGTATAGCCTACGGTGCTTTTGGTGTAATTATGGGGAAGATGCACCGTGTCATCATTGGTAATAAATGCAAACTGCATTACGCCCATTCCGGGAAAGCCTGTTTCTTTTACAAGCTTTCTCACATCGTCATCAATATCGCCCAAATCCTCGGCAATAATATTTGCATGGGGATATTTTTCTTTAAGCTTGTTGAAAAATTCAATTCCGGGGCCATTTTCCCACCTGCCCTTTGTAGCCTTTTCTCCGGCAGGGATTGACCAGTAGGCGGAAAATGCACGGAAATGGTCAATTCTTACGGCATCATACATTTTAAGGGCACAGCCGAGGCGGTCTATCCATAGACTGTAGCCTGTTTCCCTGAGCATATCCCAGTTGTAGAGGGGATTGCCCCACTTTTGTCCTTCCTCGCAGAAATAATCGGGGGGTACGCCTGCACATCTTTTAATATTCATATCCTCGTCTAATGAGAAAAACTTGGGATTTGCCCACACATCGGCACTGTCGTGGGAAAGGTAAATGGGCATATCTCCGATAATGGAAATTCCCTTTTCGTTTGCATAATTTTTCATGGCTTCCCATTGGGAAAAGAATTCATACTGCAAAAATTCATAGAAGCAAATATCCTCGGAAAGCTCAGTCTTTGCTTTTTCCAAAGCATTTTTATCACGGAGTTTAAGAGTGTCCTCCCATTCATACCATGGGCGAAGCTCATTTTTTTCTTTAAGAGCACAATAAAGAGAGTAATTTTCCACCCACGGATTTTTACTGCAAAAATCGGAGATTTCGCCCTTCATTTCATCGGAAAGGCGTAAATATGCCCTGCGGAAAATCTTTTCTCTGGTGTTTTTTAAAAACTCGTAGTCAGTTACATATATGTCGGGGGATTTGCATTCCTCCACGTCGCTTTTTGTTAAAAGCTTTTTCTCCATAAGTATTTCGGGGTCAATAAAAAAGATATTCCCTGCAAAAGCACTCTTTCCGCTGTAGGGAGAGTTATAGTCGTCACAAGGACCGCAGGGAAGAACCTGCCACGCCCCGAAATTGCAGGAGGACAGAAAATCTATAAAATCCATTGCACCCTTTCCCAGTGTTCCTATGGCAAAAGGACCGGGGAGAGAGGATATGTGCATAAGTATACCGCCGCATCTGTTCATTTTAAATAACCTCCATGATTTGCTTAATCAGATAATAAATAAGAGGGATAAACATAGATGGAAGCATGTTTGCAAGCTTAAGCTTCGGCTTATACAGAAAGTTAAAGCCTATTCCCATTATAAGTATGCTTCCCACAAAGGACATTTGTGCAATTACCGCCTCGGTAAGAAGCGGGGCAAGAAATGATGCACACAGCGTTATAAGTCCCTGATAAAGTGCAATTGTAATTATTGAAAACATTACCCCTATTCCCAAGGTTGAGGAAAAAACCATTGCCATAAGCATATCTAAAAGGCTTTTTGTAATAAGAATTGTGGGGTCGTGAAGGATTCCGTCGTTAAGAGAGCCTAATATTGCCATCGACCCTACGCAGAATACCAAAGAAGCCGTAATAAAGCCCTCGGCAAAGGTAGAGGAGCTATCCTGCGAGAATTTTTTCTGAAAAAAGCTTCCCATATCATCGAGCTTCTTTTCGATATTTATAAGCTCCCCGACAAATGTACCGATAGCTAAAGAAAGCACCATAAGTATTATGTAATCGCTTTTTAGTGCTCCGCTTTCGCCTACGGAGCAACAGGCGGTAACTATTCCTGTCAGCCCGATTGTCATTGTAGCAAGAGCCAACGCCTGCGTGAGGCTGATTTTAAGCCTTTCAGGGATTGCCTTTTTAAGAAGCAGTCCAAAAAGCGAGCCAACTATTACCAATATAACATTTACTATTGTACCTATACCCGGCATATAAACCATTCCTTAAATAAAATATAAACCTATTTTATCAAATCTGCGAAAAATATACAATAACGTTTTTTGCTAATTTTCTAATTCTTTTTACAGGAGGTAATTTTTACTGCATTTTCACCATATATATAGGATAGCGAAAGGATGAAGCTTATGCACGTAAACGCATTTACACAGCATTTTCCTGTGAATCTTACGGAAACACTGCTTATTATGGGTACAAAGGACATGCAGGAAATACGCCTTTGCACCGGCAGAAATGCGGCGGTAATAAAAAGCGGAAGGCTTATGGACACAGGGGTTTACATCAGTAAGGAAGCTCTTGACAAAATTATAGCCTCCATGTGCCGGGGCAGTATGTATGCCATGCAGACAAGCCTTGTGCAGGGCTTTCTCACTCTTTCCGGAGGTCATCGTGTTGGAGTGTGCGGAAGATGCGTGACGGAAAATGGAAAAGTTACGCACCTTACGGATATTTCCGCCGTTTGCATACGTGTAGCAAAGGAAGTAAAGGGTGCGGCAAATGAAGTCATGGAGTACCTTGAATGTAACGGACGGCTTTACAATACTCTTATAATTTCTCCTCCGGGGTGCGGAAAGACAACAATACTAAGAGATATTGCACGGCAAATCGGAGAAAACCACAAGGTCTGCATTGCAGATGAAAGAAGCGAAATTGCCGCATGCAAAAAAGGCGTCCCCTCTTATGACGTGGGAAAATACACCTGCGTTATGGACGCTGTTCCCAAAGCAGAGGGAATATTAATGATGCTAAGAACAATGGCTCCCGAAGTTATTATTACAGACGAAACGGGAAGCCGCAGTGAGGGTGATGCTATACGCAGTCTTGTAAACTGCGGAGCAAAAATTATAACCACCGCCCACGGCTACAGTGACAGAAATACTGAAAAATACGGTGACAGGGACATTTTTGAAAGAATTATTGTGTTAAGCGGACGAAAAGGACCGGGAACGGTAGAAAAAATCATAACGGACGGCAGGGTGATAAGGCGTGCTTAAATTAATCGGAAGTGCTTTAATCTTTCTTTGTGCAACATATATGGGAATGAGCAAATATCAGGAGCTGTATAAGCGGAAAAGGGAGCTGTCGGGGGTAAGGGACGGAGCCATAAAAATCCGTGATAACCTAAGGTGCATGTGTATGCCTCTTTATGAAGCTTTTATTAGTTCGGGAGAGTTTTTTGAAATTGCCGCATCAAATATCCGAAGCGGTCAGCTACCTATGACGGCGGTAAAAGAGGCTTGTAACACCTATCGGCATTTTAATGAAAGGGACGTAGAGTGCATACACAGGTTTGCCGAGGGACTTGGGGCAGAGGACTGCAAGGGACAGCTCGCCAACGTGGAGATGTTTATCTCGGAAATGGACAGGTGTGTGGAAAATGCGGAAAAAGAGCTTGGCACAAAAGGCACTCTTTTTATAAAAGGGAGTATTCTTACTGCGGCGGCGGTAGTGTTGCTTTGCTGTTGAAGGGGAGATATGTATGGAAGTTCAGTTAATTTTTCAGATTGCAGGGATAGGCATTATTGTTGCCGTTATGAATATACTTCTTTCCAAAAGCGGCAGAGATGAACAGGCACTTATGATAACCATAGCAGGGCTTGTAATAGTCCTGATGATGCTTGTGACAAAGATTGCACAGCTTTTTGAAACTGTAAAGACGGTGTTTGAGCTATGAATATAACAGAGATTACGGGTGCGGCAATATGTATGTCGCTTCTGGCACTGATTGTCAAGGGAATAAAAAGCGAAACGGGGAAGATGGTGTCAATTGCGGCGGCTCTTGTTATCATGGCAGCGGTTATCCCCTATGCAGTAAGGATTATAGATGCAGTAAAAGACCTTGCCGCCTATAGCTCCATGGGGGAAAGATACATAAAGCCCATTCTTAAAATTACGGGAATTGCGTATATTACCCAGATAGGAAGTCAGCTTTGCGAGGAAAACGGAGAAAAGGCATTGGGGGCAAGGGTAGAGGGGGCAGGAAAGCTTGCAATAGCCGCCGTCACGTTGCCGATAGCAAAGGAGGCATTTTTAAAGATTATGGAAATACTGACATGACAAAAAACATACCGACTCCGGCTCTTACGCCATCAGCAGAGGAAAATATCGAAAAGCTTTTCGGTGATATAAGCTTTGAAGAAATAGTCGAGAGTATTGCAGATGGCAATTTCTCCCTCAAATCGGGAGGGCTGATAAATACCCTCACAGGTCTTTTTTTCGGGGAGCTTAAAACGGCATTTAGCTTAGTGGGGGGAATTGCCGCACTGATTCTTTTATGCTCATTTATCAATAATCTTCACCGAAGCTTCGGGAAAAATGCATTAAGTGAGGCGACAGGCTTTGCAATCTTTGTTTACATAGCAACCGTTGCCGCAACAATATTTGAAAATGCGGGAAGCTTTGTAGCAGAAACGCTAAAAGATATTACACTGCTTGTACATAGCATTCTGCCGTCAATGTCGCTTTTGTGCGTGTCAGGGGGCGAGCCTATGGCGGCAACGCTTTCTCACCCTGTTATATTCTTCATATGCAGCGGGGCAGGAAGCCTGATTAAAAATATAATTACGCCCCTTGTGCTGCTGCGAGCCGTTTGCAGTCTTTTGTGCTCTGTTACGGGAAATGATGCGTTGGAGGAATTTGCAGGATTGTTTGCCAAGGTGCATAAAACGTTGCTTTCCTTTTCCATGTCTTTATTTGCAGGGATTTTAGGGATAAGCTCCTTTGCCGCGGCAAGCTTTGATAACCTTGCCGCAAGAGGGGTAAAATTTGCCATAAGTGCCTCTGTCCCCGTTGTGGGCGGCTCTATTTCGGAGGCAATGAGCTCCGTGGCAGGCAGTGCAATGCTTCTTAAAAATGCCGTGGGGCTGGGGGGCGTAATCCTCCTTTTCGGCATCTTCGCACTACCGCTTCTTAAATTATGGGCACTTTCCCTGTCGCTCAGGCTGACCGCGGCATTTACCGCCCCCATAAGCGAAAAGCGGATTACGGGAATACTGAAAAAGCTGGGAGAGTGCATAGATATGCTGTTTTCCTCCATTGCCTGCATGGGAACAATTATGATAATAGCAATAGCTTCAATACTGTAGGAGAGAAAAAATATGCGAGAGTACATGAAAAATTTAGGGACAATAATGATGATGATTGCCCTTTCAAATATGCTGATACCCGAAGGGGGTATAAAAAAATTTGCATCTCTGGCAACGGGCTTCATGCTGATAACTGCGGCAGTAGCTGTCGTCCCGAAAAACGTATCGGAATTTTCTTTTTCCTCGCCTGCATATACCTTCGACGAAAAAAGAATGGAGGAGGCAGAGGAAAAGTACCGTCAGCAGGTTATGGAAAACCACAGGGACAATCTTGAAAATCTGATTGAGGAAAATTTTGTACATTCTTCAAAGGCACAGGTAGAAATTGATAAAGAGGGAAATATTACAAAGGTCACGCTGTATGTTTGCGGCGATGAAAGTCGTGCAATCTCCTATATTGTAAATGAACTGAAATTTCCAAGAGAAAGGATAACTGTCGTATATGAAAAAAATTGACAAAATTTTCGGGGATAAAAAGGCAAGTGCATTAATATATATAGTATTAGCAGTGGGAATACTAATGCTTGCAGGCGGAAACGGTTTTTTACACAGCGATACGGATAATAAAGCATTAACGCATGCGGTAAACGAAAACAGTGCGGAGGAAAATCTCAGGCATATTCTTTCGGAAATTGACGGTGTGGGAGAAGTCAGCGTAATGCTTTGCCAAAGTGAGGCTGCTCCCCAAAAGGAGCAAAGCGTTTTTTCCTCCTCTGACAAGGAGTATAAAACCGTTATAGACGGAGTGCTGGTGGTTGCCGAAGGAGGCAGAGATGCGGCAGTTCGTGAAAAAATTATCCGTGCGACAAAGGCCGCTTTGGGAGTGGATGCCCACAAAATTGAAGTGCTTGAAAGGATTGTGTAAAAAATGATGATGGTTGTTAAGAAAAAACAGCTTGTAGTTGCGGCATTGGCTATTGTGATAGGAACGGCAGGGTATCTTAATGCAGGGAAGAACCCCGTAAGTGAAACCTCAGGAGGATATATGGGCGAGGCACAGCTTGTGGATTCAGGCAGTGTCAGCGAAAGCAGCGAGGATTTTTTTGCCAGAGCGAGAATAGACCGTGAGGCAGGCAGAAGCCGAAGCATTGAAACCTTTAATTCGATAATAATGAATGAAAACGCAGACGAGGCGGCAAAGGCAAATGCCCAGCAGGGTGTTCTTCGGCTTGCACAGAACACCGAAACGGAAAGTGCCATTGAAAATATCCTTCGGGTGAAAGGCTTTGAAGATGCAGTCTGCTACATAAATAACGATATGGCAAACGTAGTGGTAAAAACACAGGTGCTGGACAGTGCTGCCGCTGCGGTTATTTCCGAGGTTGTCACGGAGCAAAGCGGAATAGTTCCGGAAAAAATTAAAATCATGGAAATGAATTAGGAAAAGACTTGATTATTTTTAACAATGGTGATAAAATAAGGGTATCACGTATGAAAGGAAGGATTATTTATGGCTGAAAACATGGTAGTTACAGAAAATGGCAATATAAAAATTTCTCCCGAGGTTATAATGCGAATCAGTGCCATCGCCGCACGTGAAATTGAGGGCGTGGCAGGTCTTGGTCCTGCTATTGCAATCGGAGACCTTTTGGGAAAAAAAGCTCCTTCTAAGGGTGTTAAGGTAGAGGTTACGGAGGAAGGTACGGTTATTGATGTACATGTAACCGTGAAATTTGGTATAAAGATTAATGAAATTGCTCCCGAAATTCAGAAGGTAGTTAAAAATGCCGTTGAAGAATACGCAGGCATCGAAAACGTAATTGTAAATATTTACGTGGACGGAATTGAAAACGAAGCAGAGGAAATAAAGAAGAAGCGTGCCGCTTCACCCACTTCGCATACTAACTGAATTTAAGCTTGGCGAGTATTGCCACGATTAAATTTCGTGATTTTTTATACTATAAGAAAGCGAAGAAATGATTATGATAAGTGAACACGTAAACCGTGGGGTTTGTTCAAGGAAAACAGTTGTTGACCTTGCTCCCGACGGGACGATAAACGATATTAGAATTGTAGGTGGCTGCAGCGGCAATACAAGTGGTATTGCCATGCTCCTTAAAGGAATGAAGGCTCGGGACGCAATCGAGAGAATGAAAGGTATCGACTGTAACGGCAGGGGTACCAGTTGTCCCGATCAGGTTGCGAGAGCTTTAGAGGAAGCACTTGAAAAATAAGCATACTGAAGGGGGTATAGCAAAATGTAATTCGTTTTGCTATACCCCTTTAGTATGCTTATTAAATTTTCTATCTTCTCATTCTTTTTCTTCTCTTGATTCTTCGTTTGATGCTTCTTGTAACCATAAGCACAAGCAGTATAAACAGCACTGTCATCATAACATATGAAAACGTAGTGATGTTATTGCTTTTTACCTGCGACCACATTTCCAGCACTGCCTGATTCTTGTTTCCGAAATCCTCCATGATGCCACACCGTGCAGCCTCGTCCATAGAGGGATATTGGGTGGTAAGCTGTCTTCCGATGGTGTTTGTACGAATAACTGCCTTGCCGTCCTTTGAATATTTATCTTCGGAAAGCGTTCCCTTAAAGAAATAACTAAGGTCGTATTCATGCTTTCCGTCCTCGTCCTCGTAGTTTTCACGGACAAGCTCGAAAACCTCATCACCTGCGATAGCACTTGTATAGCCAATATAGTCCATATTCATAACGGCAATTTCAGGTCTGCATAAAAAGTCTACAAAATCCTGTGCCAAATCTACCTTTGCACCCTTAGGCATTACCCAGCCGTCAAACCAGATTGTGCTTCCCTCCTTGGGAATTACAAATGCCAGCTCTTTATCATCTTCCTCCTCAGCTAAATCCATTGCATAAACTGCGTCCCCGCTCCAAGCAAGATTTGCATCTATTTTCCCCGATACAATATCGGTTTTACCCGAATCCACCTCAAAGCCGTATATGTTTTCTTTCATCTCTGAAAGAGCCTTACCGACTTTTTCAATATTTTCATCTGCAACATCATTTGCCGCCGCATGAACGGTTTTTCTTAATTCCTCGGCGGAAATTTCACCGTTTTTATACTGCTCCACACAGTCTGTCAGCTCGTCTTTATGAACGTATAGTGAACCTACTACATACGCATCACGGGAAACGTCCTTGCAGGTCATACGGTTTTTATACCTTGTGTCCCAGAAAAAGTCCCATGTGGAAACATCCTCAAGAGGAATATTTTCGGGGTTATACAAAAAGCCTACCGTTCCCCACATATAGCCCACGGCAAAATCCGTCCAGCCGTTTTTCTCAAACAATTCGCGTATGTAGGGGGAAACATTTTCCCTATAGTTCTTCATTTTTGAAACGTCGAACTTTTCCACAGAAATATTTTCCTCACCGCCGTTTTGTGTAGCGGCAATCATTTTCTGAATGATATAGTCCGACGGACATACCAAATCATATGCCGTCTTTCCCGTACGCAGAGTGTTGAGCATTGTTTCATTTGTTTCAAAGGTGTCATACTGCACCTTTACTTTTTTACCCGTGCGTTTTTGATAATCCTTTTCCCACAGCTCGATTACCGAGTCGCTGATTTTTGTGCCATCGTCGTCTTTTCCTTCATTGATATAATCCTGCCAGTTGTAAACACGCAAAATCTCGGTCTTTGCATAAGCCGAGGGAAGATATCCGAAGCACAGAAGCAAGCACAATATTAAAGCACTTAATTTTTTCATTTGTTTTCCTTCTCCCCGGATTTAATATTAACAATAATGAGTATAGCCAGTGCAATCAGCGTTATCACGGTTGTAAGTGCACGCAGGGACGGAGGAAGTGTTCCTCTCTTACTGGTTACGCCGTAAACATAGGTGCTGAGTGTCTGATAGGCGGTGTTTCGTGTAAATGCCGTTATAATGTAGTCATCAAGACTAAGGGTTATAGAAAGTATAAATCCCGAAAATACTCCCGGCAAAATTTCAGGAACAATAACTGACCACAGTGCCTTTTTTGGCGTTGCCCCCAAGTCCAGTGCCGCCTCGTATATATTGGGGTCCATCTGCATCAGCTTCGGTCTTACGGAAAGCACCACAAAGGGAATCGTCAGCACCACATGACCTATGAGGAGCGTGGTAAAGTTAAAGGTTGCACCGATAGATACAAACAGTATCGTAAGTGAGAGAGCCGTTACAATTTCAGCGTTCATAACGGGAATATTGCTGATGCCCTCCATGACTGCTTTTGCCTTGCGTTTGCTGTAGAAAATACCTATTGCACCCAATGTTCCAAGAAGTGTTGAAACTATTGCGGAAGAAATTGCAACCGCAAAGGTGTTTTTAAACGCCTGCATTATTTCACTGTCGTGAAAAAGTGATTCATACAGACGAAAAGTAAATCCGTTCCAATTGCCGATAATCTTGGTATCGGTAAAGCTGTAGACTATAAGAAGGATAATAGGGGCATACATTATCAAGAGAAGTATGTACACGTAAAACCGGCACAAAAATGCCGTGAGCGAAAATGTCTTTTTATTCATTACCACAGCCCCCCTCTCGTATTTTCCTGTGGCTCAGAATCGGCACAGAAAGAGCCGATTGCAATAATAGCCAGCATAATAAGTGCCACAAGGCTTCCTATATGCCAGAGACCCTGGTCAAAATAAAGCTGAATACTGTTACCTATAAGAGAAATCTTTCTCTCTCCCATAACGTCACTTATTACGTAGCTGCTCATAGTGGGCATAAATACCATTGTTGATGCAGATATAACACCGGGCATGGTCATGGGGAGAATTGTTTTAAAGAAGGTCTGCACCTTACTTGCCCCTAAGTCATAGGAAGCTTCAATAAGGCTTTTATCCATCTTTGTCATTGTGGTATAAAGAGGCAGAATAACAAAGGGCAAGTAGTTGTACACCATACCAATCATGGTGGCAAGGTATGGATATTCGCCGCCCGATATACCTATGGCAAAAAGTAAATCTCTCGTTGCCGCAGTTCTTAAAACAAAATTAATCCACATGGGCATCACGAAAAGAAGCACCGTTGCACTGCCAAAGCCAAATTCTTTTTTTGCCAGAATAAATGCCGCAGGGTAGCCCAGCACAAGGCATATTGCCGTATTTAAAAACCCGATAAATATGCTGAACATGAGCGTGTTTATGTTATGTCCTCCGGAAAAGAATGCACGGAAGTTATCAAGCGTTATCCTTCCGCTCTCGTCGGTAAAGGCGTACGCAATAATCAAAGCAAGCGGAATAACCACAAACAAAATCATAAACACAGCGTAGGGAACGGCAAGAAATTTTCTGGAAAAAACACTGTTATTTTTTCGCATATTTCTTTGCCTCCCCTTTAAGTGTAAGCTTTATTTTTTCACTCTTTACGCTAAGGCCTACAAGGTCGTTTTCATCATAGGTGTATTCTGTATCAAGAACAAAATCCTCGTCCTGCGGTGTACGGATTGTAAGCTGATAATGGTCACCCTTGTATATGATGGACACAATTTCACCCGTAACTGTTCCACTCTGCTCATCATCTAAAATATCAATATCCTTAAGCCCTATTTCCGCCCGTACATCTGCATCGGTGAAATCGTAGCGTACTCCGTCGGGACCTACTACGTAGCCCTCCTCGTCTACGGTGGAGCCGGGAACAAGTGCGGTTATGTCACAATCAAAGGCACTTTCGGAAATAACCACACGGTTATTCTTATCAATATAAGCATCGTTATAAATGTTTGCCGTAAGCTCTTTTTTCATAATATGTATTCCGTCGGGCTCAATGTTAAAGCCGTAGACTTTATCAACTTCAAGATTTCGGGTGTCCACAATTACAAGCTCGTTTCTGCCAACCATCATAATATATTCATAGTGGATACCTTTAAAAATCTTGCTGACAATCTTTCCCTTTGCCATTGCGTCTTCTTCCCCTGTAATATGAACATCTTCGGGGCGGATTACCACGTCAACCTTTTCATTTTTCGGAAATTCATCGACGCAATCAAACACATGGTTTATAAATCTTACCTTTTTGTCCCCTGTCATGGTAGCACTGTAAATATTGCTTTCACCGATAAAATTTGCAACAAAGGCATTATTAGGCTCGTTATAAATATCCTCAGGCGTGCCTATCTGCTGAATCATGCCGTCCTTCATTACAACCACCGTATCGGAGAGAGTAAGTGCCTCCTCCTGATCGTGAGTTACATAAATAAAGGTGATTCCGAGCTTCTTGTGCATTTCCTTAAGCTCAAGCTGCATATCCTTACGCATTTTAAGGTCAAGAGCACCGAGTGGCTCGTCAAGAAGGAGAATTTCAGGCTCGTTTACAATAGCTCTGGCAATGGCAATTCTCTGCTGCTGACCGCCCGACAGGGTGGAAATATCACGGTTTTCATATTCCTCCAGGTCAACAATTTTAAGAGCGTTCTTTACCTTTTTGTCTATTTCTTCATTTGTGAGCTTACGCATTTTAGCTCCGTCGGGAACCCTTTTAAGCTTAAGCCCGAAAGCAACATTGTCGTATACGTCCATATGAGGAAAGAGTGCATACTTCTGGAAAACCGTGTTTACAGGGCGTTTATACGGGGGCAAATGGGTAATATCCTCCCCGTTTAAAAGGATTTCTCCCCCTGTAGGAAGCTCAAAGCCTGCAATCATTCTGAGCGTAGTAGTCTTTCCGCAACCGCTGGGACCCAAAAAGGTAATAAATTCACCCTTTTTCACGTAGAGATTAAAATCCTCCACGGCATAGGTCTGCCCAAAATGTTTTGATACGTTTTTAAGTTCAATAATTACGTTCTTTTCCATTTGTAACACCTCTTCTTCCGTCCATTAAAAAACAAAAACGCAAACTGCATTACACAGCTTGCGTTAAAAATCCTCAAAAAACGACACTCCGCCATAAAAAACGGAAAATCGGGACATCGGGCATACAGAGTCTATATAGCAATAATACTTTTACTACTCTTATTGACCATTTCACAAGTTTGCGTAATACGCTTCGGTTATAACTTATAAAACTGAGCTTTTAACTCAATCAATAATGGTGCCTTGGCACCAATCGGCAGTGGACCCGGCTGTCCGTATGGCCTTGACTTCCGTTTGGAAGTGGTCCTAAAATATTTGCTTTGAAGACTCCGATTGAAATTCTCTGAATTTTCCCATCGTCTTAGCCTTTTCATTATACTACCAAAGGGTAGGGGTATGTCAAGTATTTTTTGAAATTGTTTTTATTTTTTCTAAAAATCGCACTGCATGATTATACTCTTCCGAACCCTTTGGGGGAGCCTTGCGAAGAAGGATATAATGATCGTCTAAATTAATGCCGAGCTCCTTGAAAAGCTTTATTTGCGATACCTCTATTCCGCGGCTTTCCCCGTGAGCCTTATATGAAGCATCTTCGGCAATTTCTCCCGAAAACCACTCATTAAGGGGAGTAAAAGCACAATCGTCCTCGTCTTCGCCCGAAAGATTATCGGCAAGTTCGCGGCTGAGGATATATACAAATGTGCTATCGTCCGAAAATGATGCATAAAGCTTTGTAATAATTGCCGAATAATATTCGGGATCCCTTTGGGCGTCTACGATGTAGTCGGCAGAGAAAAGCAGGGATTTTTCCCCGTTTTTGTCCAAATCCTCCAAGTAGGGGGAAAGCTCTTTTTCTATTTCTTCGCACTGCTCTGTGGAAATCACCGCATTGCCTACGTAATATAGCGTCATGTCGTATTTTTCCGCCGTCACCATGCCATATATTGTTGAAACGGCAGCAATAACTGCGAATACACCTATTATGGTATGCCATTTGTAATACATCCAGAAATATTCCCACCAGGCGGCGGTGAATTTCTTAGGTTTTTTTCCATATACTTCAGCCATAAATCAGTCTCCTCACTCAAACATATCATCTTTTTCGTAATCGCCTTCTTGCTCCTCGGTATATGACGGGTCTTGGAGGGCTTTTTTTATAAGCTTATCCGTCATGAAAACCTCGGTGTAGTACACAAGGCTGAAAAGCAGAAGCCCCAAAAACAGAACCCCTCCGAGAGATGATCCCGCAAAAAGATAAAGATTCATATATGCGATTAGGCTTACCACACCCAAAATGGCAAAATTTATGCCAAATTGTGCCAGCGAAAGAAGCAGTGCACTTTTGTATATATGGCGAAGCTTCATTTTGTAGCCTGACATAAGCGGATATATGTAAAACTGCATGAAGATGAAAAGAATAACACTCAGCACCACCATAACTCTGAAAAATACCGCCGTAAGCCCTGAAAAAGTATAACTGTAAAAATTATAAGCCACAAGCAGGCATGCTGTCAAGGTAATATTTATAAAATATGCAGCCATACCCTGCTTGAAATTAATTTTCATCTGCTCATAAAATTCGCTGACTGCCCATGCGTGGGTGTCGTTTGCATATTTTCGCATAATATGGCTCATTGCCGCTGAAGCAGGACCACTGCCTGAAACAAGCAGAAGAACTATTCCAACCAAAACGCTTATAATCATCAGCTGCGGAGCAGCTTTATCAATGTCCACCTGCCCAAGCGTTGCCCCCCAGGTTACAAAAAACGATGAAAGTGCCCAGGCAATCAGAATTGCAGGGAGGGAGGCAACTATGTATAAAAGATTCAGCGTGATAAATTTCCAAAATCTTTTAAGCAGTACGGAAAAATAAAGTGCCGCTCCCTTTTTTTGTGGTGCGTCCTTTCTTACACCCTTTCCGGGCTTATCATAATGAAAAAGAGTAAATTTTGCCATAAAATGTATCCTCCATGGTTTAGTGTGTATTAATGGAAAATTGATAATTAAAAAGTATGGATAAAAGATTTGCTTTTAAGTTATCGCATTTAAATTACGGTCTGATTTTGAACTTTACCGTAGTGCCTTCACCCGGTACGCTGTAAAATCTGAGAGCACAGTCCTTTCCGTACTGTGCCACAAGGCGGGCATTTACGTTGTAAAGACCGTAGCCGCCCTTGGGATTGCGGCTTTTGGGGATTGCGTCGCTTACGGGAATTTCCATGCCCACGCCGTTGTCGGTTATACTGAATTCAATCGTTTCCCCCGTGCGATAAGCTTTAATCAGAATATGCCCCTTGTAATCTATATTTTTAAATCCGTGGCGTATGGAGTTTTCAACTATGGGTTGAAGCACAATTTTAAGCATGTAGATGTCACTGAGGCTTTCGTCTATGTCAAACTCAACGGTGAAGCGGTCGGGGAAACGTTTTTCCTCAATCTCCAAATAGCTTTTAACATGCCCCAATTCATCATTGAGCTTGATTATATTATCACCGTTATGAAGTCCTAAACGCAGGAAATTTGAAAGCGTAATTAACATTTCGTCAATTTCATACTGTTCGTTCTCCTTTGCCTTCCAGCTTATTGCATCAAGGGCGTTGTAAATGAAGTGGGGATTTATCTGGGATTGCAGTGCGGTAATTTCCGCCACGTGCTGCTTTTCTTTTTCCACCTTTATCTCATCAATCAGCTTTTTAATATCGTCGCTCATTTTATAAAAGCTTATTTCCAGTGCCGTGATTTCGTTTGTAGAGGCTTTTTTGGGCAGGTTTTCGTAATTATCGGTAAAAGAATGAATTGATTTTTTTAGTGCCGTCAGCCCCGACACTATTTTGCGTGTCCTTGCCAATGTCAAAAATATTGCAGAAAGGGACAAAATCACGGAAATAATAAGCATATTTCGGGTAAGCTTGTTCAGCGAGGAAAAAAGCACTTCGTTTGAAATAATTCCCGAAACGGTTATCTCATTTGTAATTTCCTTATTATCGATAGTGTGGGAAAAATACGTGTGACTGTCGGCGAAATCATATGAGCTCGGTTCGCCTTTGGAATACATGGGCATATAAAGGGAAGTGCCTATATATTCCTTTTGCGGGTGTGAAATAATATGTCCGTCCACACTGATGAAAAACACGTTTCTCGGAGTCTGTATACCATCACGGGAATAATTTATCCTTTCCTCGTGAATATAGAAAACAAGGCTTCCTATCTCGTAGCTTTTTTTGTAATTATATACACGTCTGCCTACTGCAAAATAATAATTCTGCTCCGACAAGCCGCAGCTTTCATTAAACGTCCATCCGCTTCTTGTAAGCCTTGAAATAAATTGCTCGGAGTTGTTGCAGCTCACCGAAGCACCATAGTGATACATAGTGCCGTCGGGAGAGATAAAATCTATTGCATATATGGGGCTTTTTTTGGAAAACAGCTTCTCCATTGTTGCTTCAAAAAGCTTCTGCTTCTCATTTTGGGGAAGGGGATGGGTGGATTGAAGCTGTCTCAAATCGCCGTAGTTAAGAAGGTTTATGGTGAAGGAATCAAGCTGACGCAGCGTTGCCGAAAGGCTGTCGTTAATCTCTAAAAAAACAGCGTTTGTATAATCCTCTGCCTGCTCCCTCGTCAAATCGTTTCGTGTGTAGTGGTACAAAACAAAAGATGTGATAAGCGAGGGAACGAGAATAAACACCAATATGATAATGGTAAGGAAACGCAAAACGGGCATTTTTAAAAAAATATTTTTTATACGTGCCATATATTTCATCCTAATCTCTTTCAATAAAATTGTTCATTTTGTAGGTAAGGTCGGTCATTCTCCTTGTAAGATATCTTGAATAAGCATAGAGAATAACAAACAAAAGTACAAGAGTAACCATAAAAATAGTAATCATAAGTACCATTACGAAACTCAGCTTGGAATGTATATATTCAAGCGAGGAAGCGGTGCTTATATAAATATCGTCTGCGTAATGATGGGTTTTGATGCGGCTTCTTGAGCTATCCGATTTTTGAACGGATTCATCAGCTGCGGAAAAGCAGATTTTTTTATTATCGGCTTTCGATGAAATATATACCGTGGTATATTCCATCAAATCGGTATCAAACATTTCTGTAGCATTGTAAAGAGTTTCCAGTGAAACATCTACGGAAAGAATACCCGTAACGTGTTGCTTTTCGTCCCTTATGGCGTACGAGTAAATAAGATAGTTTTGTCCGTTGGATTTTTTGGGGTTACATATACACCAGTAACCGTCCTCTCCCGAATGTTCAAACTGAGGCATGATAAAACTATCAAAACCGTCAAAATCCCTGACATATACCGAGCTGTAATAATAGGAGTTTTTTTCGCCGCTGATAAAACAACCGCGGATATCGCTTGTAGCCGCAAGAAGTGAACTCAGATTGTTTGCCATGGAGCTGTCAAAGGATTCAAGTGCCGCAAAAACATCGTTTTCGTTACAAAAAAGTCTGGCGGCCTCCTCCACATGCTGAAGCCTCAGGTTTACATGATTTATAATCTGGCTTCCCAGCTCGCCCGATTTCTGATTAAAATCCTCTTTGAAAATTGAAAAGAAAAGTATATACGTAAGAATGAACTGTATGGCAAGCATCAAAGAAACTACGCATGTTACATTTATCCTGATTTTAAGACTGAATTTCTTAAACATAGCCTCACCTCTTCATATAGTCCGAGGGCGAATAGCCTGTAATCCTCTTAAAGACCTTGCAAAAATATTTAGGATCGGCGTATCCCACATTGTTGGAAATTTCGGAAACGAGATAATTTCCGCTTTCCATAAGATTGATTGCGGCATCTATGCGGCAATCGGTGAGATATTCGTTAATTGTTTTCCCTGTTTCCTGCTTGAACATACGCATCAGATGCTGTGCACTCACGTGCAGCTCGTTTGCAATCGAAGTAACGGTGATGGGGAGCGGATAATGAAGCATCATATAAACCTCCGCATCACGGATAAGCTTGTTGTTATGCTGTGTGCTTAAAATGTTGGGGCGAAGGAAAATCGCATCGGTAAGCTTCCCTATGTATTCCTCCATTTCCGATAAAAGCTCCAGTTTTCCGATTTCTGCAATGGGTCTTGGAATTCTGCCGTAAATTATTTTTGCCGTTGAAGCATCGGGAGCGGAAAAGTGAATTATTTGTATGGCAAGCTCCGACACAAGGTTTTTTATTATCTGTATATCAAGCTTTTTGGAATCTCTTATTTTAGCAAAATAGTCCTTTATAGTGCTGTCCGTCAGTCTCCTGTTATGGGTGGAAATTCCGTTTGAAATATTTTCGATATCACTCTTTGTAAGAAAAAGCATGGTGTTAAGATTTTCTTCGGGAACGCTCTGTGTATCGTCATTATAGCGAATGACCTGACCGTAGCCGTAGATTGCCTTGCGTGAAACCGCAAAAAGGGACTGGCGGTAAGCATCGCTTATCTCAGTCATTGACTTGAAAGTGTTGCTTATTCCCAGCGTCAGCGATTCGCCCGTAAGGGAGGCAAACTCGTCCTTGATTTCATTGAGCAGATTGCAAAGAGCAACCTTAATTGTATTATTGTGGCAGTATGCCATAAGTGATACGCATTTTTCCTGATTGTGACACCACACAATGTTGTACTGCCCAAGCATATGCTTTGTTAAAAGCTCACAGAAGATTTCATAGAGCTTGTACCTCGAGTCGGGGACAGAATTATCAAGCTGTGCCGTCGCTACAAAGAAAATCTGATTCTGCGGCACAAAAAACGAATGGTCATTACAAAGAGCCGTAACCTCCTCCTCGGTAATATGAGTGTGCTGAAGAAGATTGCGTAAAAATGCTTCGTTTATCCTCTGCTTGGTTTTAAGCACCTTGTCCTTTACCTTGTCCATGGTTTCGGACAGCTCCGATGCATTAAGAGGCTTTAAAAGGTAGGCAAACGCTCCGTCGGAAATTGCACGCTTTGCAAAATCAAACTGAGGATATGCGGTCAGAATAATTATCTCCACGTGGGGATTAAGCCCCTTCAATTCGGTAAGCAGACTAAGCCCGTCCATATTTGACATACATATGTCGGTAATTACCACATCGGGCAGGTGTCTTTTAAATTTCTCCAGAGCCTCGGTACCGTCGCTTGCTTTTCCGATTACCGTGTAACCGATGTTTTCCCAGTCAAAGAGCTTTTCGAGCCCCTCTCTTACCTGAACCTCGTCATCTACTATAAGTAACTTCAGCATGAATATCACCTCATGCTCACATTATAGCAAAACAAAAAGCATAACGCAACTGTTTTCTTATGGAAGCTCCGATTGTAGGAAACCCCTCCAAAATTAGTGATAATCCCTAAAATTTGGGGAAAAGAGAAGTCCAAAGTCGTCATTTTCACAAAGAATTTTGCACCATTTACACATTTTATTCCACTTGTTTAAAAGGGGCAGGCAATGGTATAATTAAGATGCTGAAACAGCGAAAAAATTTCGAGAGGAGAAAAAGAAATGAAAAAACTAATTGCTTTAATGATGACAGCGGCATTACTCGTGACCTCAGGCTGCGGAATCATGCCCTCATCAAATGAGAAAAAGAACGACGGCAAGGTCGTGCTCACCGTTGGAAGCTGGCCCGACAAGGAGCGTAAGCCCGTTGAGTACGAAACACAGGAGAGAAAGCGTAAGGAATTTATGGAAAAGTACCCCAACATCGTTGTAGAGCGTGACTCATGGAACTACAGCGTGGATACTTTCCTTCCCAAGGCTGCGGCAAATCAGCTTCCCACAATTTTCTACCTTCCCTTTACAGAGGTATCAAAGGTTGTGGACGCAGGCTATGTTGCGGACATCACAGAGTACATGGATAAATACGGCTATACGGAGAATCTTACCGATGATTTGCTTGAGCTTGTAACACGTAACGGAAAGATTTATTCCATTCCGCTCAGTGCGTATGCCTTCGGTATATCTGTAAACAGAGCAATGTTTGAAAAAGCAGGGCTTGTAGATGAGAAGGGCTTTGTCAAATTCCCCCAGACTTGGGAAGAACTTGGCGAAATGGCAGGACTTATAAAGGAAAAGACAGGCAGAGCAGGCTTCATTATGCCCACAATGAATAATGTAGGCGGATGGCACTTTACAAATATTGCATGGGCGTTCGGTACAGAATTTATGAAGCAGGACGAAGAAGGCAAATGGAAGGCTACCTTTGACAGCCCCGAATGTGCGGCAGCACTTAAATTTATCAGTGACCTTAAGTGGAAGTATAACGCACTCAGCGATAATATGTTTATCGACCTTGAGGAAGCAAGAACAATGCTGGCATCAGGACAGGGTGCAATGCTTCTTTCAGCTCCTTCTGACGGAAACCTTAAAAACTTCGTTGTAAATAACGGTATGCACGTAAACGACCTTTCCGTAGGACGTGTTCCCGCAGGCCCGGGCGGTCAGTATGCTCTTATGGGCGGCTCGCTTGACGCGATTTCCGCAAACTCCACACCTGAGCAGATTGACGCGGCATTCAAGTGGCTTGAATTCTCAGGTCAGTCAGCAAATATTACCGATGAAGCTCTGGAAACCTATGAAGCATCGGTTAAAACAAAGATAGATAACGGCGAGCCCGTATTCGAGAAGATTATCTTCAACATCTGGAAGGGCGGCAACGCATACGAAAAGAAGAATGAAATTCTTAAAAAGTACGCAACCACCGACCTGGCTTACTACAGAGAATATATGGATTCCGCAAATGTTACAATCAAGCCCGAAGAACCCGTGGCATGTCAGGAGCTTTACTCCATTCTTGACAACTGCATCCAGGAGGTTCTTGAAAACAAGAATGCCAACATCGAAAAAATCCTTAAGGATGCGGCAAAGGAATTCCAGACAAACTATCTTGATGGAGCAAACTAAAAAGAACCGAGGGATTAACAGCTTATGAATACAAAAGGAAATACACTTAAAAATAAGGCATTAGGTGCTGTTAAGACACTGAAAAGGGATTTCGGTGCATGGCTGCTGATTGCACCTTTCCTGTTCTTCATGGTGGTAATTATTTTGCTTCCCACAATAAGAGGATTGATTTGGTCACTACATAGGATGCAGGGCTACAATGTGGGCGAATACATAGGACTTGAAAATTACCGCATAGTTCTGGGTAATACCGAGTTTATAAAAACCCTCGTGAATACCTTTAAGTATGTGTTCTGGTCATTGGTTTTGGGCTTCTGGCCTCCTATCTTAGCGGCAATACTTCTTAATGAAGTCCGCGTGGGAAAGAGCTTTTTCAGAATCAGCGTATATTTCCCCTGCATGGTTCCGGCGATTGCCGTTTCCATGATGTGGTACTATCTTATGTACCCCAATGAATCAGGTCTTTTCAACATGCTTCTTACCAAAATGGGCTTTGAAAGCTTTGAATGGCTTCAGAATTCAAGCTTTACTATTCCGCTTATTGTGCTTTCTATGGCATGGAGAGGACTGGGAAGCAGCATGCTTGTATATCTCGCGAGCTTGCAGAATATCAATACCGACCTTTACGAAGCGGCAACTATTGACAGTGCCGGCCTTTGGTCAAGAACGTGGCACATCACACTTCCGCATATGTCGGGAATGATTCTTCTGAATTTCGTAAGGAATATAATCAACACATTCCAGATTATGGAACAGCCCCTTTCCATGACGGGCGGCGGACCCAACGGTGCGTCAATGTCACTGGGACTTCTGGGCTATAAATATGCGTTCCAGACCTTTAAGGTAGGAAATTCACTGGCACTTAATGTAATAATGTTCCTGATACTTATAACTCTTTCAATATTCTATTTCTTGCTGAAAGATAAAGTAGAGCAGGATGCGTAAAGGAGGGGTAGAAAATGGATAAATATCAATCAACGGGAATGGTTCTCCCGGTAGAGCGAAAGGACAGAAAAGTAAAGATATTCATGACATGTGTCTACGCCTTCTTTATTGTGCTTTGTCTTATATTCGTGGTGCCTATAATCTGGCTGATTCTGTCAGCCTTTAAGGACACGCAGGAATTTTTGCGAGTTCCCCCGTCACTTTTTCCGGAGAAGATAAGCATTGAAAAGCTGTCGCTTGTGTGGAGAAAGGCAGACCTCAGCAATACATACATTTCCACCCTTACCATGGTGGCAGGTGACCTTTTCTTCCTTATTTTGTGTAACGGACTTGCAGGCTACGTGCTTTCTCGTCTGAAGCCCAAGGGAAGTATACTGATTTTTTATTTGGTTTTGTGGACAATTATGATGCCCGACAATCTGGCAATGGTACCCAGATTCAAGACCTTTATAGATTTCCCTGTTTTTCACCTGAACTTCACCGATACCTTTGTCCCCATGTGGATGATGATGTGCGTGCACCCCTATGACACACTTCTGTTCAAGAATTTCTTTGACGGAATCCCCCGTTCATATATAGAGGCGGCACGAATTGACGGTTGTAAGGAGCTTTCCATATTTACGAAAATTATCCTTCCTCTGTCAAAGCCTATCGTGATGACGGTAGCAATCTTCGGTATGGTACGCGGATGGGGTGCATTCTTCTGGCCCTATCTGATGATAAAGAAAACGGAGCTTCAGCCCATCGGCGTAAAGCTTTTGGTGCTTCAGGGTGAACTGCCTGTAGACCAGTATCTTATGATGGCAGTATTTGCCATTATCCCGCCAATCATCTTATTCCTGATTTTCCAGAGATATATTATGAAGGGCGTATCCGGCGGAGGTGAAAAAGGATAATGAAAAACAGAGTTATTTCCTATTTAATATTAATGGTGATGATTTTCAGCGTTTTCATTGCCGTTCCCACATTCGCTGCCTATAGCGACAATGTGTATTTAGAATACGGCTTTGATAATTATACGGGCGGTGCACCGCATTGTTCGGGGGACAAAGTATCGCTTGACGGTCTTACAAACCAGAGTCAGACAAATAAGCTCTACGCAGGCACGGAGGATAGCGGAAACAAGTATCTTTATTCCGATTTTGACACATACTGCGGAGCATACACCCCCAACAAGACTTCGTGGTCAAATGTTGGCTTTCAGGTGAAATTTGCCGAAGATTTTCCTACAACGGGAAAATACGCAATATCATTTGATATTGGCAGAGGAACCCTTGATACTGCAAAGGGAAGCACGGTTGCCTCTCTGAAAATGAGCAACAATGCACCCCGTATTTTGGCAATAGAAGCAACTAATGGACAGTTCCACAATTATGTAAAGGACAACGATGCAAATTCTTTCGGTGAAAACTCACATCCCTTTGAAAAAAATGTTAAATACAGAGTGGATGTGGTTTTCGACCTTGACAATTCAACCTTCGCTGTTTATGTTGACGGACAGCTTCTTTCCTCCGGCAGAGAATATACGGCAGGGCTTGCGGGAAAAGTAGTGCAATGGCGATTAGAGCACGAAATTCAGTACATAGATAATGTAAAGGTTGCCAAGGTAACCGACAATTCCTTTGAAGCTACCGTTACTCCCGGTTCGGGTAAGGTAGATATAGCCTTTACCGAGTCGGTGCAGGCGGATATCTTCGAGAATGCCTATATCCTGAACACCGTTACAGGTGATGAAATCGAAATCACCGGGGTAAAGGAAAACCTTCCAAAGATGAGCTATACTCTCCTTTTCGACGGCGAAATTATGAATGGGGCAGAGTATGTTATTCAAACGGAAGGCGATGTGGAGAACTTCTGCAATACAAAGCTTGGAAAACCGCTTACCTTCACACAGGGCACGGGTAAGTATGTAAAGAGCATAAAGCTCGTTGATTACAAAGGTAATGAGTATTATGCGAGTACGGAGCTTGTTCCCGAAACCAAAATAATAAAGATTTACTACACAGGGATGGAAGCGAGTGACGAGCCGGGAAGCAGCGTGGAAGTGTCCTGCGAATCAGTGCCTCTTGGCGGAAGCGGAGTCTACGATTCAGCCGAGCAGTGCCTTACCTATACTCTGGACGAATATCTCATAGGGGAGAAAGATTACACTCTCGCCATTAACGATGCACTTTTGTCTGAAACCTATGCCGATGTGGAATTTTCCACTAAGGAAGGCTCAATCTCCATAGACAAATTTACCTTTACCAAAACGGTGGTAAATGAGGGCGTACCCACTACGGAACAGGTGGAAAGCCTTGCAGATTTATCCCACGGAGATGTGATAGACCTTGAAATCGAAATCATAAAAACCACGGGTGAAGCTAAGAATATGAGCCTTTCCTACAGTGCATGGGCAAGTGGCTTTATGAAAGGCTTTGATTTTAAAGATGTGTCGATGACAGCAGACAAAACCTATATCAAGAACAAAATCACGTCAATTACAATCAGTAAGGATTCTACCCTTACCCTCGACACTGTCAAGGGCTTTTTGTGGACGGCACTCGGTAGCAACAACCCCTTAGCCGAGGAAATAGTATTGGATTAAAGAAATAAATTAATTAAATTAAATTACATTACAAAAAAATTTTTTAGGAGGAATTACAATGAAAACCAAAAAATTATTGGGAATGTTATTAGCACTGACCATGGTTTTCTCTATGGTTATCATTCCCCAGGCAGTAGTAAATGCCGATTACAGCGACAATGTGCTCGTTGAGTCTGATTTTCAGGGTTATACGGGAGGATACTCTGGTATAACAAATAAATCAGGAAGCGGCATTCTCGTTCAGGGTGTCTCGAATAAAAACCAGAACCAAAAATTATATGCCGTAACCGACGAGACCACCGGAAATACTTATATGGAGTCAAACGAAGCAAGATATCAGCAAGCAGCCTCTACCACCAGTGCAATGGGTGATGCCGGAGTTCAGTTAAAGTTTGATACTGAATTCGCAAGCACCGGCACATATGCACTTTCTTTTGATATAGGCAGAAAGACCGCAGAAAGCACAAGCGCGTCTACTTTTGCAGTAAAGATGAGCAGTAATGATCCGAGAATTATGGCTGCATGGATAAAAGAAGAAATGTTTTACGGTTATAAAACAACCGGCGGCACCTCTTATGACAGAGAAGGCACATACGGTCAGCCGATCCCATTTGAAAAGAACAAGATATATAGAGTGGATGTTGTATTTGACCTTGACAGTAAATATGACGAAGAATCAACAGAAAAAGGTGTTGTTTCGGCGTACATCAATGGACAGCTTCTTACGAGGAAGGGATACACCGCAGGCCTTGCAGGAAAAATCTTGCAAATTAGAATGGAGCAGTCAACGCCCTATTTTGACAACCTGAAGTTTGCAAAAATTGCAGCAGATTCATTTGAAGCTACCGCAGAATATGCAAACAACACTGCAACAATCAGCTTCACTGAATCTCTCCTTACAGAGGAAACTGCACTTGATGCAAGCGATTTCACAGTTACCAATGCGGCAACAGGCGAGGCTGTTGCAGTTGCAACCGCAACTAAGACAGCTTACGATGAAGTAACACTTGCCTTTGCAGATGGTGCAATCAAGAAAGGCTTTATCTACAACGTAGCCTTCTCCTCCGACGTTAAGAACATTGCAGGAAATGGCGTAACAGGCACAGCTTCCTTTGCACTCCCTGCCGAGGAAAAGACCGCATATACAGAAGACTTTACAGATTTTACCGCTGATGAAATCACCATAGAGAATTATGCAGACTTGGGGTACAATAGTTTCAGACTTCTTGCTAATGAAGCATGGGCAACAAATAAGACTTGGGAGGGATACAATCCTTTCAAGGAAGTTCAGTCGGTGTCATCTGACGGAACTGACAGCAAGGCAATCAGAATAATCCGCGGTACAAGACCGACAGCAGCCGATACTTTCTCGGATGTAGCTGTAAAGCTTCCGTACAAGATTTATTTTGAGGGTGACGTTGCCGTTGAGTACAGAATCAAGGCAAGCTCCGACCTTAATTCCTTTATTCCCTATCTGATTGCCTCAAAGAACGCACAAAGCTATCAGATTACAGGCGGATCTTCCATTCCCTCAATCAGATTTGATGCAAATGCAGTAAAATATTCAAGCGTAACCTACAGACATAATGGAGCATATACAACATATGCAAGCAACGTAGATGCCGACAGAGAAAATGCAGCTTATCACACCTATAAGGCAGTTTACCATTTTGACAACGATACTGCAGATATCTATTTTGACGGAACAAAGCTTAACGAAGAAGCTCTTCCCATCACAAACTTCTTCCATACATCAGGCGGTGCAGCAGATGGTGCACCCGCTTATGTAAAGGACTACGGCTACTTCGACAGAATTGATATGCGTATTAATGGTGCTAATGAAACCTCCTACGTAGACATCGACTACATCAAGGTTACACAGACATCTGTAGCTCCTTATGTTAAGGGAATCACCTACAAGGATTATCAGGGTAATGCTGCGGAAGCTACCTCAGCAGGCATCAAGGAAATCGCAGTTTCCTTCGGCGGAAATGTAAGCGAAGCTTCTCTTGAAAACATCACCATTCTTGACGGTGCAACTCCCGTAAAATACGAGGGTGCATTTGATGCAACCACACGTACCTACACTATGACAATCCCCTCGCTCCTTGCAGGTGAAAAGACATATGCTCTTGATTTAGCCGCTGTAGCAGACCCCTATGGTGCTGCCATCGTTGGCGAAAAAGAGTTTGCTATTGCCACCGCTGCAGGTACTAAGGGTGACCTCACAGTTACATTCTCTAAGGCAAAAGCAGAAATCTCAGCAGGCGATAAGGTGGAAATCACGGCTACCATTATCGACACTACAGGTGCCGCTGCAGAGAATTACGCACTCATCGGTGCAGTGAACAACGGAGGAACTCTTTCCGATGTTGACCTTGTTACCCTTACATGGAACGGCTGCGTAGGTACAGCTAAGGCAAATGTTACAGTAGACAGCCTCACAGACGTATCGGTTAAGGCATTTGTGCTTGAAAGCCTCGGCACACTTGCTCCCGTAGCAGGCTCACCCTTTGCAATTAACTAAAACAAACAAAAAAACCACCGTAGGGGCTGTTCACGAACCGCCCGAAATTCGGGGCATTCGTGAATGCCCCCTACACGCACAAACCCAATGAAACTCACCGTAGGGGCGACCCTGTGTGGTCGCCCGCCTATGGTGAACCCCGAAAGTTAAAAATCGAAAGTTGAAAATTTACTTAAATTTTCCATTTTCTATTTTCAATTTTCAATTTGCTAAAAAAGGACTGATTTAAATGAAAAAAGCTTTATCCTTAATTTTAACAGTGATACAATTCTTCACCGTTGCAACATTTGTGGGTGCGGCGGATACCACTGCACAATCTCCCGTCGGAGACACCAGCAGACTTTATTCCGATTCGGAGGGGAATATTTTTTCCACTTCGGAGGAAACGGTTCTCTACATGAATGTCATCAACAATGATACGGAAAGCCACAGATATATTTTAAACAGCACGGTTACCTCCAACGAAAGCGGAGCGACCGTGTGGACAGACACACGAACCACGTATGGAGCAGCGGCAAACGGCGGAAACAGAAAAACCGCAATCAATCCGCAAAATATAACAGAGTTTGGTGACTACACATTAAACGTTGTTGTAAGTGTCCAGGGAGCAGAGGAGGGTTCGCCCACCTATCCCTTTTCCACCACCTTTACATATGTTCCGCAGGGAATAATCTCCACAGAATATGCCGGAAACATATTTACCTCCCGTGAGGATATGGAAATCAGCTTTGATTTAACCAACACATCACAAAACACACATTCCTTTACCGCTGTTTATGAAATAACAGACGAAAGAGGACGAATTATTAAAAACGAAAACGAAAACCTTTCCCTTTCTTCGGGCGAAAAGCACCAAAAGGTATTTACCTCCCCCGTGGAAAGGTTTGGAATATATAATCTCTCAGCTACCGTTACCGATAATGACGGCAGAACGTACACCTATGACAAATCGTTTTCCTATGTAAATGCTCCCAAAAATATGCCGAGAAAAGAAAGCATCGGCATGGTTTCCCGAATGGTTTCCCTGTCTGCGAGCAGTGCAGGTCCCGATGTAGACGGCTCCATGCAGATTCTAAATAATTTAGGCGTGGGAACAATAAAAGACGGCGTACGCTGGTACGAGTACGAAAGTACAAAGGGCGTATACGGACTTGCCGCTACCAAAAAGGAAAGGCTCCAAAAGGAGATTGCCTACGCACAGGAACACGGCGTGAAACTCATCGTAGCATTCCACGGCGATAACCCTGATATTTATAACACAGCCGACAAAATCCCCCGTGATGAGGACGCACTTGAAGCACTCAGAGCTGCGGCAGAAAGCTTTGCAAAAGAATATAAAGGGCAGATAAGCTCATTCTCCTTTACCAACGAGCCTGATTTGAGCAGACGGCAGGACGTTTTATCCTGTGAGGATTTTGCAGAGGCACTTTCTTACTTTGCACAGGGAATCAGGGCAGGAAACCCCGATGCGGAAATAATCGGTGTAAACGTGTCGCAGGTGAATACCGAGTGGATTGAAGGACTTATCCGTGCCGGTGCCGGAGAATACATAGATGCAGTGGGAATACACCCCTATCAGGGACCGGGAAGCCCCGAATCCTTAAAATGGGTGGATATGACCTCCGCTGTCCGCAAGATGCTTCAAAGCTACGGCTACGGACATATCAAGGTATATGGCACCGAGGGTAATTCCCCCGAATCAAAAGCGTATAATACCCCTCTTCAGCAGGGCTTTAACTTAGTGCGTACCTACGCCCTTATGGAAGCAACAGGCTGTATCGATGCCTTTGCTCCTCATCAGCTTTACAGTCTTCTTCAATCGGGCGACGATGAAAACGGCTACGGAATCATAGAGCCGTGGGCAGATAAAAAGAATCCCTGCTCGGCTAAGCCCGCATATGTACAGGTATGTAATTTTTCCGCACTTACAGCGGACAAGAGAAATATCGGGCTTGTAAATAGCGGTAATGTATATATCCACCACTATTCAAAGGATAACGGTAACGATGTCCTTATGATGTACGCCGACAGGTCGGTAAAAAAGGTATCGCTGAAAATCAATACAGCCAAGGGAAAAATGTACGACCATTACGGAAACAGTGACGAAGTTTCCGCTCTTGGCGGAGAATACACCTTTATCCTCAGTGATACCCCCACATATTTCGAGGGCGATTTCTCCTCCTTTTCAATCTGTGATGGTAGCATCGGCGTAGGAAATGTGCTTTTAGAGCTACCCGAAGGAAGCCGTGGCGAAGTGCAGCTTAGCCTTGAAGATATTTCAGACTACACAATTTCGGCAGAAGCCACGGATAATATCACAGCTTCAGTTACCCCTTCGGGCAGTGTGAATATCACAGTGAACGAAATCCCCGAAAAATATGAATTTGATGCAAAACGGCAGATGTATGGGGCTATGGATTACCGCGACTATGTGAATATTCTTGTTAAAAAGGGCGATACCCTGTACGCAAAGCTTCCCGTGGCGGTAAATTATCTTCACAAAAGTGCTGACGTTCATATGTATGTAAGACCGAATACAACGGATTCTTCAAACAAGTGGGAGGGCGTTATCACAGTCAGAAACAATAAATCCCACGAAAGTATTTCGGGAACAGTTAAAATAGAAAAACCTATAAGCATCAGCGGGATGCTGGCACCACCAAGCTTCACGTTAGAAGAGTTAGCCCCCGGCACCTCCCAAAGCTTCCGCTTCAATATTGCCGATACTTATTTGTCGGGCTATCTGTGGTGTGTGGGAAAGCTTACGCTTGGAGACGGTGAAGAAATAGAGTTTCAGCTTGGCGGACACCCCCGTTCCTATTATTATTCGAGCGGTCAGTGGACGAGAGTTCCGGCACTTCAGGCACTTGAATGGAGCGACGATTTTGTAATTGACGGCAACATCTCAAGCGGAGAATGGGACAAACATCTTCTTAAAAGCTTTGACGAAAGCGTTGAGAATGTCCCCACAACGCCCGACGATGAACAACGCCCCGACGATACCGGTGACAGTGAGGATTATGAGGATACGGTGCTTTCCGATTTTTCAGGTGACATTTACGGAGCATGGGATGAACAGTTCCTCTACCTTGCAATGGAGATAAAGGACAGTGTACATAATCAGCACGAGGTGCCGGCACAGATGAGCCGTTCCGACAGCATTGCAATAACAACCATGAACACCACCTTGCAATCACAGAATTCAAAATATTCTATCGCCCTTACAGACTACAGCGGCGAAAGAAAAAGCGTGCTGACAACCAACTGGTCCTGCGTACCCACTCAGGCCTACAAGGGTGTTATAAAAGAAGGCACCGACGGTGCCGAGGTGAAGGTGGTTCGCAATGAAAGCACCGGCACCACTGTCTACGAGGCAAGAGTTCCGTGGAAACGGCTTTTGGGCAGAAATGCAGTGAAAAACGATAATTTGAAGCTTTCTTTATCTGCTACCGATTACGATAATAAGGACACAGCAAGCAAGTCCTATTCGCTGACAAGATGGACGTGTCTTGTCCGTGAGGACGAGGCACCCATGACGATAGTGGACAAATCGGGCGAAGCGGTAAAGAGTGTGCAGGAGCTCAGAGCAGACGATTTAATCACCTTCAAGGCGTCCCCACAGTCTTATAACGGCAATTATAACCTTTATGTAGTCCAGTACTATGCAAACAAGCTCATAAGTGCACAGCTTGCCACAGGCAAGGGAAAGGGGCTTGCATATACAGGCTTTGATAACCTTGTCGATGGAACTGTATCACTTGAGGGGAATAATGTGACAATATCCACGAATGTCAGCAACCGCAAGCGACTCGCCGTTAACACATCTGCAGACGGCAACGAGTATATGTACTACGAAACCGAGGGGTATGACACGGTGGGCGTAAGCAGTAAGCCCGGGTATTCAGTCAAGTTTACCGATGATATCACCGAGGGAATTGCGGTTATATCCTTCGATATCGGCAGAGGCAATATGGATGGCGGAACATTTGTAAATTCGAGTGGCACATCGACAGATGATTTCCTGCACCTGAGGGATAATGATTCCACCAATTCCGCGAGAAGAGGCTTCTTCTATGCCTCCGCCTCAAACGGATATATGTGCAGTGGCAATGACAGCTCAAACGCAAAAGACACTGCCGTTACCATGCCCTATGAAAAAAATAAAATTTATCACGTAGATGTTGTCTTCGATAGAGATAATAAAAAGCAGTACACCTTCATTGACGGACAGCTTCTTAATGATATGCCCTATGAAAAGGCTATGAATGCATCAAGCTTTCAGTTCTTTATTTCATGGTCAGTAGGCTATTTTGACAATCTTTGTGTGAAGCAATTTGCTTCCACGGGAAAAACTACACTCAGCTATGAGGACATCAGCCGTGACAGCTTAAGCACAACGGCTGTAGGGAACATTGATGAAATTAGAGCATTCGTATTTGAAAAGGGTACATTGGCACCTGTTATGGAATCCTTTGTACTCCACTAAATTGAAAATTAAACGCACTATGGGGACGGGGCAATTTTTGTAATCCGTAGGTGCAACAAAAATTGCCCTGTCCCCAAACGGGGAGCGAAGGTGCAACAAAAATTGCCCTGTCCCCAAACGGGGAGCGAAGGTGCAACAAAAATTGCCCTGTCCCCAAACGGGGAGCGTAGG
>JAZQAB010000013.1:0-26678 GCA_045545055.1 Clostridia bacterium
AAAAGGTCGCAGGTAATACTTCCGTATTATCAAGAGCTTTGACACAGTTTTAGGGAAAATTGTCCTGTTAAAACCAATAGGGGTTCAAGTCTTACTGCACTAGGTTCGGACGACCAATGGTCGCCCCTACATCCCAAAATAGATTCTCTTTGTCCTTTGTACAAATGGTAATAAAATAAACGCCGCTTTGGCTATAATCATAATTTTTTAATCTGTTGGGTTTGCGTTTTGGATAAAGCAATTTTTATCACCTGCTTGTCAGACTGTCACTTTTTATTATACTCAAAATAATTAATCAGTGCAATAAACTGCATATAATTTTCAAAAAAATTTCCCTATATCCCAACTTGGGATAAATTTACTCTTATTATATGTTATAATCTAATTGTCCCGATTTGGGATATACGCCCTGATTGTTGCGACACAAACAAAGGCAAAAGGGTATAATGAATCCGCACATGGGTTTGTTATACCCTTTTGCTGTTTCTAATTTCGCAAAAAACATTACAAAAAAAGCACTAAATAATAAAAAAACACTATGAAAACCCAAAAAAGTATGGTACAATATATTCTGTTAAAATGGATAACTATGAAAGGAAGGTTTCATAAATGAACTTTTTCCAGAAAGATATAGAAACAATGCCACGTAAGGAGCTTGAAGCACTTCAGCTTGAGCGTCTTAAAAACATCGTGGCATATTGCTATAACAATACTAAATTTTATCATGACAAGCTTGATAAGGCAGGGGTAGGCGACGGAAGCAAAATTAAACAGCTTTCCGATATCGAATACATACCCTTTACTGAAAAGAGCGAGTTCCGTGACAATTATCCCTTTGGAATGGTGGCAGTTCCACATAAGGATATTGTCCGTGTGCACGCCTCCAGCGGTACTACAGGTAAGCCCACCGTCGGCGTTTATACCAAGCAGGATATTGACATCTGGAGCGACTGCGTTGCCCGTGTTTGTGCCGCAGGTGGTGTAACTGATGAGGATATCATTCAGATTTCTTTCGGTTACGGACTTTTTACCGGTGCACTCGGTCTTCATTACGGTCTTGAAAAGCTCGGTGCAATGGTTATTCCCATGTCATCGGGAAACACCGAAAAGCAGCTTATGATGATGCGTGATTTAGGTGTAACGGGACTTGTTGCAACTCCTTCATATGCCCTCTATCTTAGTGAAGCTGTAAAAGAGGGTGAATATCCTCTTGACAGTTATAAGCTGAAGCTTGGCATACTGGGAAGCGAGCCTTGTACACCTGAAATGCGTGAAACTATTGAAAAGAATTTAGGTATTTACGTTTCCGATAACTATGGTATGACAGAGCTTGGCGGCCCCGGTGTAAGCGGTGACTGCTTTGAGCGTGACGGTATGCACTTTGCAGAGGATCATTTCCTGCCAGAGATTGTGAATCCCGATACCGGAGAAAGACTTGCTCCGGGAGAGACGGGTGAGCTTATCGTTACCACTCTTACAAAGCAGGGTATGCCTGTTCTTCGTTATAGAACCCGTGATATTACAACTCTTGATTACGAACCCTGTAAGTGCGGAAGAACTCACGTCAGAATGTCCAAAACAAAGGGTAGAACAGACGATATGCTTATTATCAAGGGCGTTAATGTATTCCCCACGCAGATTGAGAGCGTGCTTATAAATATTGACAAAATCGGACCGCACTATCAGCTTGTGGTACGCAGGGAAGGAAACTTTAAAGATACTCTTGAAATCAAGGTAGAGCTTCTGGATGCAAGCGTACTTGAAAACTATGGTGAGCTTGAAAAGCTGATTCGTCTTATTCAGGAAAGAATCAAAAGTGTGCTCGGACTTCAGGCAAAAATCTCCCTTGTTCCTCCGAAAACACTTGAACGCTTTCAGGGTAAGGCTAAGAGGATTTTAGATTTACGTAACGAAAAATAATCCGAAAGGAAAGATATAAAATGAAAGAATTACTTATCGGTAATGCCGCTGTTGCCCGCGGTCTTTACGAGGCAGGCTGTAATGTAATCAGCTCCTACCCCGGAACGCCTAGCACAGAAATAACCGAATTTGCGGCAAAATATGATGAAATGTACTGCGAATGGGCACCCAATGAAAAGGTAGCCTGTGAAGTGGCATTTGGTGCATCACTCCAGGGTGCAAGAAGTGCCTGTGCAATGAAGCACGTGGGACTTAACGTTGCGGCTGACCCGCTTTTCACCCTGTCTTACACAGGTGTAAACGGCGGTATGGTTATCTGCGTTGCAGATGACCCCGGAATGCACTCCTCTCAGAACGAACAGGATTCCCGTCATTATGCAATCGGGGCAAAGGTTCCCATGCTTGAGCCTGCCGATTCTCAGGAATCATATGAATTTGCAAAAAAAGCCTTCGAGCTTTCCGAAAACTTTGACACTCCCGTTCTTTTCAGAATGTGCACAAGAATTGCTCATTCACAGAGCATTGTGGAAACAGGGGAAAGAGCAGAGGTTGGCGTAAAGGCTTACGAAAAAAATCCGGCTAAATATATCATGATGCCCGGTAACGCAAAGAAACGTCATCCTTTCGTTGAAGAAAGAACAGCTCGTCTTACGGAATTTGCGGAGAACTGCGAGTTTAACTGCATAGAATATACGGATTCAAAAATCGGTGTTATCACCTCAGGTGCAAGCTATCAGTATGTAAAAGAAGCCCTCGGTGACAGTGTGAGTGTTTATAAGCTTGGTCTTGTAAATCCCCTGCCCGTAAAAACCATTAAGGAATTTGCTTCTAAAATGGATAAGGTGTATGTTATTGAGGAGCTTGACGGCATTATCGAAACTCACTGCAAAACAATCGGTGTAGATGTAGTAGGCAAGGAACTTTTCAGTTGTATCGGTGAATTTTCGCAGAAGACAATTGCGGCGGCGATGGGGAAAGAGGCTAAAAAGGCTTACGACCTTGAAATGGAAATCCCCATGCGTCCTCCGATGATGTGTGCAGGCTGTCCCCACAGAGGTATATACTATGTACTTGCAAAGAACAAGGTAAGCGTTCTTGGTGATATCGGTTGCTACACCCTCGGTGCAATGCCTCCGCTTACTGCACTTGATTCTACCCTTTGCATGGGTGCATCGGTGTCTGGACTTCACGGCTTTAATAAAGCAGGCGGAAGTGACAGTGAGAAAAAGAGCGTTTGCGTAATCGGAGATTCCACCTTTATGCACAGCGGTGTGACAGGTCTTATCAATATTGCCTATAACGGCTCAAATTCCACCGTAATTATTCTTGATAACTCAATTACAGGCATGACAGGTCATCAGCAAAATCCCACTACGGGATATAATATAAAGGGTGACCCTGCAGCAAAGATTGACCTTGAAACTCTTTGCAGAAGCGTGGGAATAAACCGTGTAACAGTTGTAGACCCTTACGACCTTGAAGCATGTGAAAAGGCTCTTAAAGAAGAGCTTGCGGCAGAGGAACCGTCAGTTATTATTTCACGGCGTCCCTGCGTGCTTCTTAAATATGTTAAACCTAAAAAACCCCTCACCGTTAATAAAGATAAATGTAAGAGCTGTAAAAAATGTATGTCCTTTGGTTGCCCTGCAATCAGTATGCATGACGGCAAGGCAGAGATTGACACGACTCTCTGCGTAGGCTGTGAGGTTTGCAGCGGACTTTGTCCCTTCGGTGCAATTGAAAGCGAGGTGCAGGAGTAATGGAAACTAAGAATATTATGATTGTCGGCGTAGGTGGACAGGGAAGCCTCCTTGCAAGTAAGCTTTTGGGAAGACTTTTAGTTGACGAGGGCTACGATGTAAAGGTTTCCGAGGTGCATGGTATGAGCCAGCGTGGAGGAAGCGTTGTTACATATGTGCGTTACGGAGAAAAGGTGTATTCCCCTATCATTGAAGAAGGCGAGGCAGACTTTATTGTTTCATTTGAAAAAATTGAAGCGGCAAGATGGCTTTCCTGCCTTAAAAAAGACGGCAAGATAATTGTAAATACTCAGCAGATTGACCCCATGCCAGTAATTATCGGTGCGGCTCAGTACCCCTCCGATGCTCTTGACAAAATCGGAGAAAAGGGTGCATTTGTAGATGCACTTGATGCACTTTCTCTTGCAAATGAGGCAGGAAGCAGTAAGGCAGTAAATATTGTTCTTATGGCTCGCCTTGCAAAGTACTTTGATATCAGCTACGACAAGTGGATACAGGCTATTGAGAAAACGGTTGCTCCTAAGTTTGTTGAGCTCAACAAGAAAGCTTTTGAGCTTGGTTATAATTTTTAAGAAAAGAGATGGCGAAAATGGAAAACTACTATCAGAAAGAAATCGAAACTGCCTCCCATGAGCAAATTCGCGCATGGCAGAGTGAACGTCTCGTAAAAACAGTTAAACACGTTTATGAGAATAACACATACTACAGAAAGCTCATGGACGAAAAGGGTGTAACCCCTGATGACATCAAAGGGGTAGACGACCTTCATAAGCTTCCTTTCCTTACAAAGGATGACCTTCGTGAAGCATACCCATACGGACTTATGTCAAAGCCTCTTTCCGAATGTGTGCGTATTCAGTCCACAAGCGGAACAACAGGCAAGAGAGTAGTTGCGTTCTATACCCAAAACGATATTGATTTGTGGGAGGATTGCTGTGCAAGGGCAATCGTTGCAGCAGGCGGAACAAAAGAGGATGTGTGTCAGGTTTGCTACGGCTACGGACTTTTCACCGGCGGTCCCGGACTCAACGGTGGTTCACATAAGGTAGGCTGCCTTACACTTCCCATGTCATCGGGTAACACGGAAAGACAGCTTCAGTTTATGACTGATCTTGAAGCTACAATTATCTGCTGTACCCCCTCATATGCTCAGTATCTTGCTGAAAGTATTGAAGAAAACGGACTTCGTGATAAAATTAAGCTAAAGGCAGGAATTTTTGGTGCTGAGGCATGGACGCAGGAGATGCGTAAGGATATCGAGGAAAGACTTGGTATCAAGGCTTACGATATTTACGGGCTTACTGAAATATGCGGCCCCGGTGTTTCTTTTGAATGTAGCGAACAGACAGGTATGCACGTAAATGAGGACCACTTCATTGCCGAAATTATTGACCCCAAGACAGGCGAAGTTCTTCCGGAGGGTGAAAAGGGTGAGCTTGTATTTACATGTATTACTAAGGAAGCATTTCCCATGATTCGTTACCGTACAAAGGATATATGTGTTCTTTCGAGAAAAAAATGCTCCTGCGGAAGAACTCATGTCAAGATGGCGAAGCCCATGGGCAGAAGCGATGATATGCTTATTGTTAAGGGTGTTAATGTATTCCCCTCACAGATTGAAGAGGTTCTTCTGAAGAAAGGTCTTACAAGCAACTACCAGATTATTGTTGACAGACAGGGAACAAGTGATTCAATCGAGGTAAAGGTTGAAATGACTCCCGAACTTTTCTCCGACAAAATTAATGAGCTTTCAAAGATTGAGAAGGAAATTACAGAGGCTCTTAAATCAATGATAGGTATTTATGCAGTTGTTAAAATTGTTGAGCCTAAGTCAATTGTAAGAAGCGAAGGTAAGGCCGTTCGTGTAATAGATAAGAGAAAACTTTATAATAACTAAGAAGGAGTGGAGAAAATGACAATTAACCAGTTATCAATTTTTGTTGAAAACAAAGCAGGTACAGTTGCTGAGATTACAAAGAGCATCGCAAGTGCAGGCGTAAGCATACGTGCTCTCAGCGTAGCGGATACACAGGAATTTGGTATTCTTCGCCTTATTGTGAGTGACGTAGAAAAGGCAAAGGACGCACTTCATAAAAATGATTGTGTTGTTTCTGTAACCAAGGTTATCGGCGTTGAAATCCCTGATGTAGCAGGCGGACTTTCCGAAGTTCTCGAGCTTATGAGCGAGAACAATATCAATGTTGAATATCTCTATGCGTTCATTACAATTTCAGGAAAGCATGCATATGTTGTTTTGAGGGTAGAGGACAACGAAAAGGCGGCAAAGATTCTCACCGAAAAGGGAGTTAAGCTTGTAAGTCAGGCTGATATCGATTCTCTGTAAAGCAAGTTTTAAAATGAGGCTTTTAGCAAAAGAAGAAGTAAGCTTTGCTAAAGCCTCATTTATTTTGGTTAAATGCGATGTTGTCGTAAATTGCTGTCGAAATTTGTAACAATTAAGGTTTCAATAATTAAAAGTTTATTGTTTTTTTATGTAAACCTAAGTTGACATAAAAAATGAAGCGATTTTCTCATGCTAATGGAGTTATTAACAGTTTCAAACCCGAATATTATGTTATTAACAAGAGTTATTAACAGTTTCAACAGAATTTTACAGTAATTTTTTTAATTTCTGTGGAAAAGCCAAATGGCGTATTTAAGGGCAAAAAATGGTTTACATAATAATTTTGTTAAAATAATTATTCCAATGTTTGAAAAGGGAATAACAAAAAAATGTCGAAATAATAAATATGTTAAAAAAATGTGTCAACATCAAGCAGATACGCGACGAGGGTGAAGCGATACGCTTCTTTTTCACATGAAAGCGACATATATTTAGTTAATATTCTTTTTGTGCAAAATTTGTTTAAAAAAAGACAAAAAACAGAGCTTTCTTTTTCTTGACATACTTCATTAATTGGTATAAAATATCATAGGTACGTGTGTGCCATACATGAATTTTGGAGGAATATGGTATGAAAATTCTTGTTACGGGCGGTGCCGGTTATATCGGCAGCCATACTTGTGTGGAGCTTCTTGAGGCAGGACATGAAATTGTTGTAGTTGATAATTTGTCAAACTCCAGCGAAAAATCCCTCGAAGCGGTAAAGAAGATTACAGGAAAAGACTTTCCTTTCTACAAATGTGACATTCTCGACAGAGAAAACCTTTCTAAGGTATTTGATGAAAATAAAGTGGATGCTGTTATTCACTTTGCAGGGCTTAAGGCTGTAGGTGAATCAGTTGAGAAGCCGCTTGAATATTATCATAATAATATGACGGGTACGTTTACTTTAGTAGACGTTATGCGTCAGCACAATGTATTTAATATTGTGTTCTCATCCTCAGCAACCGTTTACGGGGATCCCAAAACTGTTCCGATTAAAGAGGATTTTCCTCTTTCGACAACAAATCCCTATGGCTCTACAAAGCTTATGCTGGAAAGAGTTTTAAGCGACGTTTTTGTTTCGGATAACCGTTTCAGCGTGGTGCTTCTTCGTTATTTCAATCCTATTGGTGCACATAAGAGCGGTACTATGGGTGAAGACCCCAAGGGTATTCCCAATAACCTTCTTCCCTATGTTGCACAGGTTGCCGTGGGCAGGCTTCCCAAGGTTAATGTGTTTGGAAATTCTTACCCCACTCACGACGGCACAGGCGTGCGTGACTATATTCATGTAGTCGATCTGGCACAGGGACATCTTAAAGCAGTGGAGAAGAGAAGTAACGTACCCGGTGTACATATCTATAACCTTGGTACAGGTCATGGCTACAGCGTGCTTGATATTGTAAAGGCATTTTCAAAGGCATGCGGAAAAGAGCTTCCCTACGTTATAGCAGAGCCTCGCCCGGGAGATGTGGCAATTTGCTATGCCGATGCATCAAAAGCAAAGGCAGAGCTTGCTTGGCAGGCACAGCGTGGAATTGAGGAAATGTGTGCAGACGCATGGAGATGGCAGAGTAATAATCCTAACGGATATGGTGAATAAATATTAAAGTCAGGAGATAGAGATATGACTAAAATAAAATTTGATTACACAAAAGCAGAAAAATTTATTTCAAAGGAAGAAATAGGTGCACTTGAAGGTGCTGTTAAAGCAGCTCATGATACACTTCATAACGGTAAATGTCGCGGAAGTGATTTCTTAGGCTGGGTAAATCTTCCGGAGAATTATGATAAGGAAGAATTTGCACGCATTAAAAAAGCGGCAGAAAAAATTAAAAGTAATTCCAAGGCACTTATAGTTATCGGCATCGGCGGCAGCTACCTTGGTGCGAGAATGGCAGTGGAAATGCTTCACAGTAGCTTTTCTAATTATAATGAAAACGGAGTACAGATATATTTTGCAGGTAATTCGATAAGCTCTGCTTATCTTGCCGACCTTATTGAAAAAGTCAAGGATATAGATTTTTCTGTAAATATTATTTCAAAAAGCGGCACTACAACGGAGCCTGCAATTGCATTCCGTGTTTTCCGTGAGCTTCTTATTGAGAAGTACGGAGAAGAAGGTGCCAAGGAAAGAATATTTGCTACAACGGATAAGGCAAAGGGAGCTCTTAAAAACCTTGCTGATGAGGAGGGCTACGAAACCTTCGTTGTTCCCGATGATGTAGGCGGACGTTACAGTGTTCTCACAGCAGTAGGGCTTCTTCCCATTGCGGCAAGCGGTGCGGATATTGATGCACTGATGCAGGGTGCGTATGATGCGATGAAAGAATACGCAAACCCCAATCTTGATGAAAACGATTGCTATAAATATGTAGCCGCAAGAAATGCTCTTTACCGCAAGGGTAAGAATATTGAAATCATGGTAAATTACGAGCCTCAGGTACACTATTTTGCAGAATGGTGGAAGCAGCTCTTCGGTGAGAGCGAGGGTAAGGAAAATAAAGGTATTTTCCCGGCAGCGGTTGATTTCTCCGCAGACCTTCACTCTATGGGTCAGTATATCCAGCAGGGACTGCGTATGATGTTTGAAACGGTTATCTTCTTTGATAATGCGAAAAAAGACATTGTTATAAAAGAGGATAAGGACAATGTGGACGGTCTTAACTTCCTTGCAGGAAAGAAACTCAGCTACGTTAACGAGCAGGCGTTCAACGGAACACTTCTCGCTCATACGGACGGCGATGTTCCCAATCTTGTTTTAAGAGTTGAAAAAATGGACGAATACTGCCTTGGTAACCTTATCTACTTCTTTGAAAAGGCATGCGGAATCAGCGGATATGTACTTGGCGTAAACCCCTTTGATCAGCCCGGTGTTGAAGCTTATAAGAAGAATATGTTTGCACTTTTAGGAAAGCCCGGCTATGAAGCACAGCAGGCAGAATTAATGGCAAGACTTAACGGATAATATAGAATAAAGCAAAACGGAGATGCATTTTCGCATCTCCGTTTTGGTTTATTCTATTGTTATTTTAAGAGTAACACTGCTTTGGGCTGCTACACTTAAAGCCTTATAATGACCGTTGCGGTTAGCAAAAAGCTTTCCTGTATCGTTTATGGGAGCATCTGCATTATATATGCAGGTGCTTTTATTATACGTTACACTTGCAAAGCTTTTGTCAATTTTCTTTTTTGTAAAATCTTTTCCGTCAAAATCAAGCAGAGGGAAGAGGATGCTGACTTCGCTGTCGCCTTCAACACATAGCTCAGCTCCTTTTTCAGAGAGAGTGCAGGTCTGTGTGAAGCTTTTGCCGTCTTTTGTTTCGCAGAGGAAAACGGCTTTTGCAAATTGCTCTGTTAGCTCTTTCTTTATAAGGGTATATTTTGTGTCGTTATCATAACCGTAAACAAATCCGTCTTCACCCTTTATACCGCCACATATTGAAAAGGGAGAGAGGTTTTTAATATCGGTTTCATAATTTGCTTCGCTGACAGGACAGGGGACAGACATACAAATTGTGGGAGAAGCCCCTCTTTTATGTACTCTTCCAAGTCCGCTTGCATCATATCTTAAATCGGCACAGGTATCAAATTCAGCAAAATAATTGCCGAACTTCAGGAATACCTTATGAAAATGCTCGCTTGTTTCGCAAATATAATTTTCGTTCTCACTCGGACAGGAGACTTCCTCTATACTCTCGTCGCACATCACATATGCAAGGTAAGCCCACGAAGCCGTTGTTACCATATACTTATCGTAATATGCATAGCACTCACAGCCGTACATACTGTCTGTGGGATAGTAATTTTTTATATGAGGTACGGGATTTTCAATAAGCCATGGAAGAATACTCTCCACTGCAAGGCGTGCGGCACGCTTGAACATTCCTGCTTTTTTCAAATCGCCACGTTTTTTGAATAAGCATGCATAAAACTCACAAAGAGCAGCGTAAAAGAGTTCGTTGTGTAAAAATTGATTACTTCTTCCTCCAAAGGGAATTTCGCCCGTTACCGATTGCATTTTTAAAGTTAAATCCGCTGATTTTTCAAGCTGTTCTTCAAGCTTTTTAGCACACTCGCCGTCAAAACCAAAGTAGAGTGCTGCTGCAAGCTGAAGACGGGTCACCATGTCGTAAACTATAGGTTCGTGAGGGTCACGATACATTCCGTTTTCATCAAACGATAAAAGCTGGGATTCAATCTGATTCTCTATAAAAAAGCTTTTATCACCTATACCGGCGTATTTTCTAAGCTGCTCACTTGCCGCAGAAAATGCCGCCCAGTTGTTAATGGACTGAGGAGGATAGGAAGCAACTTTGTGATACGTGCTGTAGGGGTCTATTTCAGCAAGCCCCGCTCTCCACCTGTCCGTTATGCTTTTGTCAAAGATTTGTGCTTTTTCAAGCTCAAGAATACAATGTACAATTTCCTTAACTGAAAAATTGTTTCCTGCCCTGCTTTTAGATTTTTTGTATACGTCCGGGATTTCGCTTATGCACAAATCCATCATTTTAAGGAAATCCTCGGTAAACTCGGTCTTTTTACCATGAGCAATCAATATTCCCAAATTCGCTGTAAGCCTTGGAAATCCATGCTCGGAAAGTCCGTCTTTAATTACGCTGTCCGTATATTTTCGGATATGCTCTGCAGTGTAGGCATTTACCACATTATCCATAATATCAATATATAAGTTCTTCAAAACAATCACCTCTGACGATAGTATAATATTATTATTTACATCTGTAAACCTATAAAATTATAAAAAAAGGTTTACTTTTCGATACAAATAATATATAATCCTTGTTGGTGATTTTATGTTTTTTGAAAATTCGGACATTTGCTTTGATATTCTGAATGTATTCCATATAAAACGTGAGGCAAAAGTCAGTGTAAATAAAAACCGTAGCTGGAGCGGTATGGCATACAGAATTTCCGGCAGTACGGTTTTTATCTCAAAAGGCGAGAAATATACTGCCGAGCAGGGAAGCATATCCTATGTACCTTCGTGGGTGGATTATGAAAGACATTCTACCGAAGAAGAATTAATAATAATTCATTTTAATTCATATCCCACAAGCGGAGAAAAAATAGAAATTATTAATCCTGAGGACCCGGAACGATTTTTAGAATATTTTATGCGGCTTGTGAAGGAATGGGAGGAGCACGCATTGGGATATAAGAATCGTTGTATGTCAAATTTTTATAAATTGCTTGAGGAATTGCAGCTTAATGAAAGTACAAATGCTTTTAATAAAAAAGAACAGATTATAAAAAAAAGCATCAGTTATATGAATTCAAATTATGATAATCCGGAAATCAGTGTTGCACAAATAGCGGCAAAGTCAAACGTTAGCGAGGTCTATTTTCGCAAGCTTTATAAAGAGGTTTACGGAATATCTCCAATGGAGGCAATTATAAATATGCGGCTTCAGAAGGCAACTGATTTACTCAGGTCAGGGTATTTCAGTGTGGTGGAGGTTTCTGAAAAATCCGGATTTCGCAGCGTGAAGTATTTTTCAACCCTTTTCAAAAGAAAAACGGGTAAGTCTCCCTCAGATTTAAAACCTCATATATAAAAAGCCTTTGGAAAAATTATTTTTCCCAAAGGCTTTTTTACGATTTTAACGGCTTTGCTCGTTTTCAGTTTCAACTTCTGCTTCGTCCGTAGACAGAAGTTTTTCCATATCAATTTTCCATACGCTGTCCGTTGAGGGGCCTTTACAGGTGAAACGGAATCTCATATCCCCCGATTCAAAGCTTGAGTAAATATAGTTATCCACTAATACAATTTCTTCATTACCCGGAATTGTATCCAGTGTTTTTTTCAGTTCAAGGTGGATAACCGAAACCTCTTTGTCATCATCATATATAAGCTTTTCTTCCGATTCATCAACTTCAGGTCTGTCATATGAGTACAGATGCCCGTACTTATCTTCAATGTGTGAGCAAGAAATAAACAGAGAATCTTCAGTAACAGATAATCCCTGTATACCTTCCTCATTCATAGTGTAGATAAATGCAGGAGTATAATCATATTCATATTTATCAGTGTTTTTAGTCTTGTATTCTGAGGAAAGTCCGCTTGCCTCACTCGCATCAAGCTTATATGCACGGATTACAGTATTATATTTTTCGCTGAAAGGCTTTTTATTGTACTTTTCTATAGAGGAATAATGATAATTCCCTGTCCATAAGTATCCGTCTGCACAATAAACAAATGCATTTGTAGGATGGGTACTGCTTCCCGAAGCAAGATTTATGCTTTCCTCAAGAGAAAGATTTCCTTTTTTCTCAGCAGAATCAATTTGTGAAAGTGAAATTCTGTGCAAATATTCTCCGTCTGCAATATACAAATCCTTTTCGGTTACAGCAATTCCGCCTACATGCCCGCTATAGGGTGTGCCGTCCGCTTTGTACAGATAATATTCGGCAACTTTTTCGCCTGTCTGTGCATCTACTGCAAAAATAACGGAGGTTGTCACCTGACCGTAAAAATATGCTGAAAGATAGAAAATATTTTTATCCTTGCGGTATGTAAGTCCCTGCGGGGTGGCGTGCTCATTCAGTCCGGGGATAATAAAAGCTTTTTCGGAAACGCTGTTAAACTCGTCATAGCCGTCGAAAAATCCTTCGCTTTCTCCCCATCTGGTGTTTGCTTCTTTAATACTATCTTGCCTGAGTACAACCTCGTCCCCTATATATTCGGGTGACATAGCTGAAAGCTCATTCTTTTCCTCGTCCCAGCTGATAATGTAACCGAGTGCATTGCGAAGAACATACTGCCTGATAATGGTTCTGTCATTTTCAAGACGAGCCGTTCCTGTTGTCATGGAAGTGCCGTTTACTGTTGTGGTGCTTTTGCCTACAGGCATTTGAATTGTCATGCCGTCTTTAGCTGCGGTGGCAGTCTGTGTTTCCCCGTCCCATGAAACATCAAAGCCTAATTTTTCAAGCACGGGTCTCATTGGAATATACAGTTTGTAATCTCTGACATAGGGCTGCTGATCGGGGAATGTAACTTCCTCTCCGTCAATTTTTAAAGTGAATATGTCTTGCATTGGCTCAGCAAGTACAGAAAGGGGCAGAGCCATCAGCAGAATAAGTAGCGATGCAATCAGTTTTTTCATAGCTTTTCCTCCAAATGTTTTTCTTTTATTATATAATATAAAAGCTACATTGTAAACGTAAAAAAAGATGAAAAGGTGCACGAAAGTTCGCTGAGAGGAAGAAGGATTGCATGAATAAAAAAGAGCCTTCGGGGGAAAGATTAGTGTGTACTAATTTTTCCCTCAGGAGGCTTTTTATGATAAGTAAAGTTGAAATCTGCGGAGTTAATACTTCAAAGCTGCCCACACTTACTGCACAGGAGAAAAAAGAGCTTTTCGAGAAGATTAAAAAGGGGGATAAGGAAGCTCGCGAAACCTTTATCAGAGGCAATCTTAGGCTTGTCCTCAGCGTTATAGGAAGATTTAACAACAGGGGTGAAAATGTTGACGACCTCTTTCAGGTGGGGTGTATCGGGCTTATAAAATCAATCGATAACTTTAACACGGAGCTTGATGTACAGTTCTCTACCTATGCCGTCCCCATGATTATAGGCGAAATCCGACGGTATCTTAGGGATAACAACGCCGTAAGGGTATCACGCTCGCTCCGTGATATTGCATACAAGGCCCTCTGCGTGAGGGAAAAGATGATTCACGACAACAATAAGGAACCTACATGTGCCGAAATAGCCAAGGCTATTGATTCCACACCGGAGGAGGTTACAATGGCTCTTGATGCCATACAGGAGCCTATTTCTCTTTTTGAGCCTGTCTATCACGACGGAGGAGATGCAGTTTATGTCATGGATCAGGTATCGGACAAGAAAAATATTGATGAAGCCTGGATTGAAAAAATATCCCTGCGTGAAGCCATGGATAAGCTTTCCGACAGGGAAAAAATGATTATAATAATGCGGTTTTTTCGAGGAAAAACTCAAACAGAGGTTGCCGAGGAAGTAGGAATCAGTCAGGCACAGGTATCAAGACTTGAAAAAAGTGCGATAAGTAGCATGCGAAAGAATATATGAAGAAACAAGCTGTGACGAAATGATTTGCATTTTGTCACAGCTTGTTTTTTGTTAAAAGAACTTATTTTGGAATTATAAGTGCCATTCCGGGCAAAATTGCGGATTCGTTTTCAAGTGCGTTTGCACTTAAAATATCTTCGGGGCTGACGCGGTATTCCTTTGCTATGTCCCAAAGCGTTCTTCCGCTATACATGAATGAAACAATAATTGAGGGACGAGGTGTAGCCTCGTATTTGACCTCCTGTACATTATAAATAATTTCTTCTTCGGTGGTGCGTATACATTCAATGCTCACATCTACGCTGCCACGTATTTCTACACTGTTTTCACTTGTAATGGTGTAGCTAATATTACTCAGCTTGCAGTCTGCAAAAGGCGTCAGCATACAACCGGGGCTGTCGCACAGCACTGAAAAATCAATGTCCGTCTTAAAACTGCATGCAGGAAGTGTCTTATCACGGCTGAGATATAGAATATATACCTCCGTATATCCCGAAACACGAAGCTTATCACCCTCAGTAATACAACTCTCGGTAAAGGGACGGGCAATTACCTGGTAAACTGACTCAATATCGGGGAGCGAATCGGGGAGAGTTATCCTTTCTCTGAAATCCGCATCACGTCTTATGAGGGTATCCACACAGTCTACACTCACCAAAGAGTGCTTGGTTTCCAATGCTCCGTGGGGGAGATAAGCGTCAACTATACATTCCACGCTGTGGGTTTTGCGTGCAATAACACGGAAAAATAAATCGCTTGTAAGCTCAATGGTGCACAGCTTTCCGTCAGTATCTTCCGCTGCAGTGGCAGAGATGTCACACAGCTTAACAGTATGCTCGCAGTCCATATCCTCCCGAATGCCGTCACATTCCATTACGTGGGCGAAGGACATATCTGTTTGTGCATATTCAATCCCCATTTCACTTTTGTAGAGAATTACAACCCGTAGTGTGCCTTTTAAAATTGCTTTATCATCAATAATTTTAAGGTTGCTGTCCGTTATGATCGCATCTGATTTTAAAATTTCCTCTATGGGGCTTTTACCCGGTGAAATGGAGAAGCTATCGCAAATTGATGTGTAATCCTGTGCGTGAGCACAAATCACCCCCGAAGAGAGGGTAGTCTTCTTAGTGCAGGCTCCTTCAATATCTGTAATCACATCAATACCGTAGCAGGAATATACTCTTACATTTGCACATAACGTTGCTTTAAGAGAAAGCTTGCGGCAGTTTGCAATGGTGCAACTCAGGTCGCTTACATCTACATCAGTAAACACATACATATTTTCGCCAATGTGGTCATCACGTATGAGCGTGGAGAACTCGCAGGAGGAAGTAATGGATTTTACGCACTTTTCCTCGTCATCTGCAAGATATAAAATATTGAAGGTGATGCTTCCCGATACCGTAACTCTGCCGCTGCGGCTCTCACAGCTTGTCACCTTTGGGCGAGCACTAAGCTGAAGAACCTTCAGTATATCCGGCTTTGAGTCGGGAACGATAACCTCACATTCTGTGGTGAAATTGTTTTTACTGCGGCATATTTGGCTGCAGACATTTAGATTTTCATTTTTAATATTTAATTCCATAGCTTTGCCTCCTTACAACACGAATATATGATGAAGGCATATCCATTATGATAAAAAAGGCAAAAAAAATATGACAGACAAGGAGAACCGTCTGCCACTAAAAGGAGGGAAAATGAAAAAAGTTTAAGTACCTTTTCGGTACACCTATATAATAATTCAAAAATCTAAAAAGTTCAATGAGCAAAGTATAAGAAACGAACATTATTTTTGAATATTTTTTGTGCAACATATACAAAAACTTGATTAGCTAACGAATTTCGACTGAAATTATTGGTTGAATTGAGAGGAAATATGTGTTATCATACAAAATGGAAGGAAGGCGACAGACATGAATAAAAAAGAAGTATTATATAATGAAAACAAGTTTAATATTAACTATCAGATTTTTTATCCCGATAATTTTGAAGATTTACCCCTTTTGGTTTATTTGCACGGAGCGGGCGAAAGAGGAAAGAATATAAATAACCTTTCAAGACATGGTGTGCCCAGACTTCTTGAGATGGGCAGGCAGTTTAATGCAGTTATCCTTTGTCCCCAATGTCCCGACTGGTGCGTGTGGGATAACATTGTAACAACGATAAAAGCACTTATCGATGAAACTGCGGAAAAATTCAATATTAAAAAGGACCGCATATGTATAACAGGCTCCAGCATGGGAGGCTTCGGCACATGGATGATGGGGCTTACATACAATAATTTCTTTTCGGCGATTGCCCCCATTTCGGGTGGCGGAATGAGCTGGAGAACGCCCAACCTTAAAACAACTCCCGTACTGGCAACCCACGGTACAGATGATGAAACTGTTCCGCTGATTTATTCTGAGCTTATGGTAAATGAGGTTAACAAAGCAGGCGGAAATGCCCGACTTATAAAGCTTTTGGGACAGGGACATAATGACGCAATAAATTATGCCTATGAGCATACCGAGGTAATAGAATGGCTTCTTTCGCAAAGGCGTACAAGCTTTGAGAAAACCCCGGAATTTTGCAGTGAATGGTTTTAAAAAGGAGAGATAAAAAATGAGAATCAAATACAGATTTATGCGTTTTCCCGAGGGGAAAGCAAAGGCGGTAACATTAAGCTATGATGACGGCTGTCCTCAGGATATTCGCATGGCTGACACCCTTACGAAGCACGGAATAAAGTGTACCTTTAATCTGAACAGAGAAAAAGGCTATGGCTCACGACTTACCTCGGAAGAAATAAAAGAGCACATGCTTGATTGCGGACATGAAATTGCGGTACACGGAGCATTTCACCGTGCACCGGGGAAGCACCGCCCGATAGAGGGAATCCGCGATGTGCTTGATTGCCGACTGACACTTGAAGAGGAATTCGGTATAATTGTACGCGGAATGGCATATCCCGACAGCGGAATCAGGGTATGCCTTCCCGAAACGGACTACGAAACAATACGCAGTTATCTTAAAGAGCTGGACATTGTGTATTCCCGAACTTTGGCAGGGGATAATACAAATTTTGAGCTTCCCACAGATTGGTATGCATGGATGCCCAGTGCCCATGCAATGAATCCCGAGCTATTTGACTACATAGATAAATTTCTTGAGTTAGATTTGAAAAATGCATATATTTCCTCCCGAAATTCACGCCTTTTTTATCTGTGGGGACACAGTTTTGAATTTGACCGTGAAAATGTCGGTTGGGAGCATCTTGACAGAATCTGTGAAAAACTGGGCGGTTATGATGACATATGGTATGCCACAAATATGGAAATTTACAATTACGTGGAGGCATATAAGGCACTTTCTTTCAGTGCGGATTCCACCTTGGTGTATAATCCCACTCTGATTCCCATATGGTTTGATATTAACGGAAAAACTTATGTAGTAAATCCCGGTGAAACTCTCAGAATTACAGAATAATTATCGGAACTACAGACACATGGGATAAAATTAAGGCGTAAAAAAGCTCAGCTTTTTTACGCCTTAATTTTATCCCAGCATTACATCTAATAGCATCATCACCGCAAAGCCCGATATAATTCCCATTGTAGAAAAATACGGGTGGCATTTTCTCTCACGCTGACATTCGGGAATAAGCTCATGCACTGCAACTAAAATCATAGCACCTGCGGCAAAGGAAAGTGCATAGGGAAGAATTTTTTCCATGTATACCACAAGCCACGCACCCAAAACTCCTGCAAACGGCTCCACCATTCCCGATGCCTGACCGCAGAAAAAGCTTTTTCTTCTTGAATAGCCTTCACGCCGAAGGGGTAGGGAAACCGCCGCACCTTCAGGGAAATTCTGAAGACCTATACCCACAGCAATGGTGATTGCACCCATAAGTGCCTCCGTGCTGAAGCTTCCGCTCCCCAACGCACCAAAGGCGACCCCCACCGCCAGCCCTTCGGGGATATTGTGTAATGTAATTGAAAGAATAAGCATGATAATGCGATTAAGCTTCTCGCTTGTTTCTCCTTGAGCATTATCGGCTTTTTTTCTTGCAAAAGAAACGGCTTTGTCGGAAAGCCACATAAAAATTGCTCCAAATAAAAATCCTGTTGTTGCAACAAACCAAGGGGGTGCGGAAGAAATTGCCTCCGCCCGTTCTATAGCAGGCTGAAGAAGTGACCAGAAGCTTGCCGCTATCATAACACCCGATGCAAATCCCAGCATTAAATTTAAAATTTTAGGATTAGGAGATTTAAAAAAGGCAACTGTTGCCGCCCCCAGTGCAGTTACAAACCAAGTTCCGAGGGTTGCAAGCAGTGCCATAAAGACATAGTTATCCATATAACACCTCCACTATCCATTATATTATAGAGAGGTGTATAGCGTGCAAAGCAGATTGGGGGTACAGCTAAAAATATTATATATCCTTAATATTAATTATTTTACATTTCTTTTTTGCGGCATAATCATATGCTATTTTTGTTCCGCTTTTAGGTTGATAGTTCGTTAAATCCCTTTTGCTGTTTTTCCTTTTAGCAGGTACATAGTTTTCATCATAGTAAACCACGCAGAAAGCAGACTTGTTTATCATTTCTTGATTGCGTTCCACATAAGATGCTTTTCCTGCACCTCTAATTTTCTCCGGGAAGTAGGTCGCCTCGTAGTCCTCCAAAAGATAATCTTCGTAGCTTTTGCTTATATCGGGATAAGATGACCGCACATAAATTCTTCTGATATGCGGATATTTGTCTTTTAAGTCTGTAACGATTTTAAGGCATAAACTGTTGAATTCACTTTTACTGCCAAAATAAAAATCTGTTACAGCCTTTTCATTTATTAATGCTTCAATCTCTTGTGTTAGCTTTTCGGTTAATTTAGGGGATTCGTCTATCTTTCTATGTCCGAAAAAGCAACAAGAATGTTGTTTGTTTTCGTGTGGCATATTTATTCTCCCAATAAAAAAGTGCGTAGCACCCTTTTGCAAGAGAAACTACGCACCAAAAAACGCAGTGACTCTGTTTCAAAAGGTTGCTACACACTTTAAATCATACACACTTATACCACACAAGAGTATGACGAAACAAGAGTGTACGCTTTTTACAATAGCGTACCTCCTGTGTGGTACAAATATTCAAGTTAGTGTGTTTTTTATAATTTAAAGTTGTAGCACATTCATTATATCACCAATTTACAGCTATTACAATGATTTTTGAAAAAATATTTATTTTGTAGCGGGTTTGGTAAATGTGTGGATAAAAAAAGAAGCGTGCCGCTTCACCCTCGTCGCATCCAAACATTGCACGAACACAGTTTCATGCGAATTAAATTTACGCAAATTCCTATACTGTAAAAAAGAAACGCTGAAAACCCTTTTTACTGAGTTTCCAGCGTTTCTTTTCTAAATTATTCTAAAATGCTTTTATTTAGTTCCGAAAATTCTGTCACCTGCATCGCCAAGTCCGGGAACGATATAGCACTTTTCGTTAAGCTTTTCATCTACGTTTGCACAGTAAATTTGTACATCGGGATGTGCTTTTGTGAGTGCCTGGATTCCCTCGGGAGCAGCAATAAGGCACAGGAACTTAATATTTGAACCGCCCACTGCCTTTATCTGACTTATTGCATCAATGGCACTTCCGCCCGTTGCAAGCATTGGGTCTACCACTACGATAAGCCTGTTTTCAATATCCTTGGGAAGCTTGCAGTAGTAAGGGTGAGGAATCATGGTTTCCTCATCACGGTACATACCTATGTGGCCTACCTTTGCGGAGGGCACAAGCTTTAAAAGCCCGTTTACCATACCTAAGCCTGCACGGAGAATGGGCACTACAGCCAGCTTTTTGCCCTTAATCATTTTTTGTGTGGTTTTTGTAATGGGTGTTTCAATTTCCACATCTTCAAGCGGTAAATCACGCAGTGCCTCATAGCACATCAGCATTGTGATTTCTTCCACAAGCTCACGGAACTCCTTGTTGGAAGTGTCCTTGTTACGCAGAATTGAGGTTTTGTGCTGAATCAGCGGATGATCAAATATTGTGACGTTTTTCATGACGATTCTCCTGTTCTTGTTTCTGTTATTATTCCTGATCGGGTGCTTTTGATACGAGAAGATTTACTATAATTCCAAAAATGAGTGCACATGCAATGGAAGTAATTTTAACTGCACCAATCTGAAGTGCCATACCGCCGATACCGGTAATTAAAATAACAGATACAACAAAGAGATTCTTGTTGTTGTTAAGATTAACGTTCTGAAGCATCTTAAGACCTGATACTGCAATGAAGCCGTAAAGGGTGATACAAACACCGCCCATAACGCAGTTGGGGATAGTAGCGAGGAATGTAACAAAGGGTGCTACAAAGGAAGCAATGATTGCAATAATTGCAGTAGCTAAAATAGTTACAACGGAAGCGTTCTTTGTTATAGCTACACAGCCTACAGACTCACCGTAAGTAGTATTGGGACAACCGCCGAAGAATGCACCTACAACAGAACCGATACCGTCACCAAGAAGTGTTCTGTGAAGACCGGGTTCTTCAAGCAAATCTTTTTCAATAATGCTGGAAAGATTTTTGTGGTCTGCGATATGCTCTGCAAAAACAACGAATGCAACAGGGATATACGCAACCGCAATTGTCGCAATGTATTGTGCATCAATATCTTTAATTCCTTTAAATGCCTTGAGGAATGTAAAATCGGGATACCAGCTCATGTTTTCAAAAAGTCCGAAATTAATAACCTGCAAAGCCGCATTACCTGTCTTCATACCGATTAAGGTGAAAACGGCAGCAACTGCATAACCTGCAAGGATACCGATGATAAAGGGAATAAGCTTTAAGGTTTTCTTTCCGTATACGGAGCAAAGAATAACGGTGAGAATTGTTACCATAGCACAAATAAATCCTACCCAACCGTGTGTGCCCATAACATAAACACTGTTAGCTGCATCATAAGAAGCAAATTTCAAAACATCGCCTACTGCGTTTCCTGCAAGGGAAAGACCGATTATTGCAACAGTGGGTCCTATTACAACAGCGGGCATAAGCTTACTAATCCAGTTAACGCCGGCAAATTTAACGACAAGGGCGATAACTACATAAACAAGACCTGCAAAAAATGCACCCATCAAAAGTCCGAGGAATCCTGCTTCGGCTGATGCCGCACCTGCAAAAGCTGCGAACATAGAGCCAATGAAAGCAAAAGAAGAACCAAGGAAAACAGGGCTTTTGAATTTGGTGAAAAGCTGATAAATCAGTGTGCCTGCACCTGCACCAAAAAGTGCCGCCGACTGGGACATTCCATTACCGATAATGGAAGGTACTGCGATTGTTGCCGCCAGAATTGCAAGCAATTGCTGGAATGCAAAAATCAGGATCTGACCGAATTTGGGTTTGTCGTTTACATTGTAAACTAATTTCATTTGTGAATTTCCCCCTTAAATTATTATATTTTTTGTGATGGAAAAATTGCGAAAAACAATATTTTCATCTAACTTTAACTATACTCTAATTTTTGACAAAAGTCAACATATTAGGTTGGTGAAAACGCACATTTTGTAAAAAATAAACTTTTTTAATAAATCGGGAAATTCTTTTTTTTTGAAAGGATTGCTTTTTTTGATATTAATGTTATAATGGAATTAACAGGAAACTTAATATAACATAATAATCGGAGGAAAAGAAAAATGGGAAACAGTATCAATTATTCTTACGAGCAGCTTAAGAAGTTCTGTACGGATGCATTCTTAAAATTCGGCTTTAACGAAAAGGAATGTGAAATCATCGTAGACGTGCTTTTGACAAGCGACCTGTACGGAATCGAGTCACACGGAATGCAAAGGCTTGTCCGTTACCACAAGGGTATCGAAAAGGGTCTTATCAAGGTTGATGCAAAGCCTGAAATCGTTTTTGAAACACCCGTATCGGCAGTTATCGAGGGTAATGACGGAATGGGTCAGCTTTTGGGACATAAGGCGATGAAAATCGCTATCGAAAAGGCTAAGACAACAGGTATGGCAGTAGTTACAGTTCGTAATTCCAATCATTACGGAATTGCCGGCTACTATGCAAAAATGGCTTGTAAGGAAGGACTTATCGGAATGTCAATGACAAATTCCGAGGCAATTATGGTTCCTACTTTCAGCAGAAAAGCAATGCTGGGAAGTAACCCGATTGCTATAGCAATGCCTGCAGAGCCTTATGATTTCTTCTTTGACGCATCAACTACAGTTGTTACACGCGGAAAGCTTGAAATCTATAATAAGCTTCAGAAGCCCCTCCCCGACGGCTGGGCACTTGATAAAAACGGAAAGGGAACTTCTGATGCAAGCGATGTACTTAAAAATATCGTTGCAAAGGCAGGCGGAGGCATTATGCCCCTTGGCGGTGAAATTGAGCAGAGCGGCGGACACAAGGGCTACGGCTACGGAATGTTCTGTGAAATCTTTACTTCCATATTGTCAATGGGTCTTACATCTAACCACACTCATATCGGAGGAAAGGGCGGTACTTGTCACGGGTTTATTGCAATTAACCCTGCGGTATTTGGTGATGCAGATGCAATCCGTGAGCATCTCTCAACCCTTCTTCGTGAGCTTCGTGAAGCTCCTAAGGCAGAGGGTGCGGAAAGAATTTATACTCATGGCGAAAAAGAAGTTATTGCATATGAGGACAGACTTAAAAACGGCATAGATGTAAATATCAATACCGTTGCGGAAATGGTTGACTTGTGTAATTACCTTGATATGGACGTTAAAGAGTATCTTGGAGAGGAAGCAGAAAAGCTGACACTTCGTCAAAGCTCTTACGATATGTAGTACAGTAAGGCGAACGTAACTTCTTAAAATATAATAATTTTCTTTAAATGTGTAATACTACCATAGAGGTGGTAGTAATGACAGATAATGAAAAAAAGGAAAAAGATAAAACAGCAACCGATAACAAATGGGTTTCAACGGGCATAGCACGCCCCGCTGATGAAAAAGACCGCAGGGACGGCCCCGGCGGAGAAAACTCGAAATAGTAGCAAAAAAATGACAATTTCTGCGTTGCAGAGGTTGTCATTTGCTTTATTTGGTGATAAAATAGGTCTGTTATGTTCATGTTAGAAGGGAGCAAAACGATGATACCCCAGTTATTACTTTATAAAATTATGCAGCTTTTTGCAGTAATGCTTTTAGGCTTTATTATTGTAAAGGCAAAGGTCGTGAAAAGCACGGATTCATTAGTGCTTTCAAAAATATCGTTGTATCTTTTGATGCCTGCGAATATTATAGCGGCATTTAATGTAAAGATAACCGACGAAATTGTAGAGGGGATTTTGCTCTCACTTATTGCGGCGGTTGTGATACATATAATATTGCTCATTATTGATTTGCTTTATAAGAAGCTCTTTCACGGAACTCCCGTCGAGCGTGCCTCTATCCTTTATTCCAATGCGGCAAATCTTATTATTCCCATAGTTGCTTTCATTTTGGGAGACGAGTGGGTAATTTACAGCTGTACATATGTATCGGTTCAGTTGGTTCTTATATGGACGCAGGGAGTAACGCTCTTTTCAAAACAGGAAAAGTTTAATATAAAGAAAATTCTGCTAAATACTAATATTATTGCAATTGCAGTCGGTGCGACACTCATGATAACGGGAATCAGACTTCCGAAATTTGCCGGTGATTTATCTTCCTCACTGGGAACAATGATAGGAAATATCGGTATGCTCATTGCCGGAATGACAGCCGCAGACATGAATTTTAGAAAAATGCTGACAAACAAAAGGCTTTATCTGGTGACTCTTATGCGTAATATTGTATGCCCCTTTGTAATACTTGTATTTCTGAAGGGTGTGCTTCCTTATATTCCTACCGAAAACGCTTCGGAGATACTTTTGGTTACTTTCCTCGCCACTATGACACCCTCGGCAGCGATGATGATGCAGTTTGCTCAGGTGTATGATACCGAGGTTGAGTACTCTGTTGCAATTAATATCATCACCACCATTGTGTGCGTTGTTACAATGCCTGTTCTCGTGTGGCTGTATTCTGTCTGATTCGGAAGTGATTACAAATGAAAAAATCTGCATTTATATGCATTGTTGCCGCAAGCATAGGGTGGGGAACATCGGGCATTTTTGTGGATTGCCTGACTCCTTTCGGATTCACCTCCCTGCATATGACTTTTATACGCTCTTTGGCGATGCTTTTGTCCATGCTTGTATATGCCTTAATCTGTGACAGAGGTCTTTTTAAAATTTCATATTCATCGCTGATTCTGACCTTGGGAAGCGGAATTGCCTTTTTCGGAACGGCAAGCTGCTACTTTTATTCCATGGTGAAAAGCTCCGTGTCCACAGCCGTTGTGCTTATGTACACGGCACCGATTTTTGTTATGATATATTCGGTAATGTTTCTTGGAGAAAAGCTCACAAGGGTGAAATCTTTCTGCGTGGCAATTATGCTTGTGGGCTGCTGCCTTGTTTCCGGAATAATAGGAGGATTCAGGTTTGATGCTGTGGGAATAATCTTTGGACTTTTGTCGGGAATTTGCTACAGTGCATATAACATTCTTACGAAAATACAGATGAAAAGGGGGCTTAACCCCGTAACGGCAAATTTGTATGGGTTTTTGTTTGCCTCGGCTATAGGTGCATTGACGGCAAACATAGGGCAAATCCCCATATGCATTGCCGCAAATGTGGGTTACACGATTCCGCTTTCGATTCTTTTGGGATTGTGTACAAGCGTGATGCCGTACTTGTGCTATTCCTGTGCACTTAAAACAATCCCTGCAGGAACGGCAGCCTCCCTTGCGATTTTAGAGCCTATGTCGGCGACTTTGTTAAGCGTGGCATTTTTGGGAGAGGATTTATTGTCATTACCTGCGGTGGGTATAGCATTAATTCTGGGTGCGGTTTTTATATTGAGCAGACAAAGCGAATAATAGAAAAAGGATGCATTTTTGCATCCTTTCAGCGTGTCGATAAACCTATCGACACGCTGGCAGACGAGGAAAAAGGAAGGTAAATCTGTTCAAGGCAAGCTCGTCGGCGTACGATGGTACGGTAGAGATTGACTTGGACGGAAGCGAGCAAAAAGCCCTGAAAACTACGATTTTCAGGGCTTTACCTATCTTTTTTATTGAACGGAAAGTTATCTTGTTAACAGGTTGTCGAAAATCGCCAACCTCCACAAAAATTTTAAAAATTCAAGTTTGCTTGCGGTTGACCGACTTTTTCGACAGTCTGAAAGGATGCATTTTTGCATCCTTTTTCTATTAAAAACCTACTTTTTCCGGTTGAAATATTTTTCTATATGGTGTAAAATAATATAATGACCTAATTAAAGGAGGGGAAAGTGTTGAATTTTAAGCTTGTATCGGATTTTAAGCCTACGGGCGACCAACCGCAGGCTATAGATAAGCTTGTGGAAAGCATACAGAGCGGGAACCGCGGTCAGGTGCTTTTGGGCGTTACGGGAAGCGGTAAAACTTTTACCGTAGCAAACGCCATTGCTCGCATTAATAAGCCGACCTTGGTGCTTGCTCATAATAAAACTCTTGCGGCACAGCTTTGCAGTGAATTTAAAGAATTTTTCCCCGAAAACGCAGTGGAATATTTTGTATCCTACTACGATTACTACCAGCCGGAGGCGTATATTGCCCACAGCGATACCTATATAGAAAAGGACGCACAGGTAAATGATGAAATAGACAAGCTTCGCCACAGTGCCACCATGGCTCTTTTTGAGCGTCGTGACGTAATCGTGGTTGCCTCGGTAAGCTGTATTTATGGTCTTGGTGACCCTGAGGACTACAGCACCATGGTTATTTCACTTCGACCCGGTATGCAGAAAGACCGTGACGAGGTAATCAAAAAGCTTATAGAAATGCAGTATGAGCGTAACGATATTAATTTCATTCGTGGTAAATTCCGTGTCCGCGGTGATGTGCTTGAAATATTCCCCATAAGCAGTAATGAAAATGCGGTAAGAGTGGAATTTTTCGGTGATGAGATAGACCGCATAACGGAAATTGACGTTTTAACAGGCGAGGTTCTGGGAGTGCGGCAGCACGTGGGAATATATCCTGCCTCCCATTACGTAACCACTGCCGAAAAGCGTGAAATTGCCATAGCCTCAATCAGAAAAGAGCTTGAAGAAAGGCTTAAGGAGCTAAGGGATAACGACCGACTTTTAGAGGCACAGAGGCTTGAAGAGAGAACCAATTACGATATTGAAATGATGCGTGAGATTGGATTTTGCAGCGGAATTGAAAACTATTCCCGTCATATAAGCGGAAGAAAACCGGGTTCGGCACCTTTTACTTTGCTTGATTATATGCCCGATGACTTTTTGCTTGTTGTGGATGAATCCCACGTTACCATTCCCCAGGTAAGAGGAATGTTCAACGGAGACCGTGCAAGAAAGACAGCTTTGGTTGATTACGGCTTCCGTTTGCCCTCGGCTTTTGATAACAGACCGCTGAATTTCCCTGAATTTCAGGAAAAACTTAATCAGGTAATCTATGTAAGTGCCACACCTGC
>JAZQAB010000014.1:0-9036 GCA_045545055.1 Clostridia bacterium
AAAATTCTGTCCACATCATTTTCCTTTGCTGGTGGACAGAATTTAGAAACAGCTGAGGCTAAGTGCCGAATCTGTTTCGGTGGCACAAAAGAGTAATATTTTTCAAAACAAAACCCACTACTTAAAAGATTAGGTAAGGGTGTTTTTTAACCCGACAGGAGCGTTTAGGGGTTTGGGGAATCGCAACCCCAAAACTTTTGCTTCTTTTGGTTACAAAAGAAGGGAGAACCTTCCCAAGGTTAATTTTATGTTTTTGGTTAAAAACATCTTTTGTTATTATGACATATCTACTTTAACATAACATTTGAAAGGAAAAGGTTATAAAATATGTGTACGGCAATTTCTTTGTGCGGCAAAAAGCACTTTTTCGGCAGAAACTTAGATTTCGAGCATTCCTTTGGAGAGAAAATCGTGATTACTCCACGTAATTTCCCCATTAATTTCCGCCATACGGATTCAATCAACTCCCATTATGCCATGATAGGAATGGGAATTGTGTCGGAAGACTATCCACTCTATTTTGATGCTGCCAATGAAAAGGGGCTTTGCATGGCAGGGCTTCTTTTTTCAGGGTATGCACATTACCAAATTATTAATCCGGAATGCACAAATCTTGCCCCTTTTGAGGTAATTCTTTGGGTTTTGTCCCAATGTGCGGATACGGAGGAAGCAAAAGAATTACTTGGTAAAATCAGTATCACAAACACACATTTCAGCCATGAATATCCAAATACTCCCCTGCACTGGATTATCAGTGATAAAAAGACCTGTATCGTATTAGAATCGCTGAAGGAGGGCATAAAAATTTACGATAATCCCACACACGTGCTTACCAACAGTCCGCCTTTTGAAATGCAGATTTTCAATCTCAACAACTATATGTCCCTTTCACCTTTTCCTCCCGAAAACAAATTTGCAGGCAGTCTAAACCTCAGAGCATACAGCAGAGGTATGGGTGCATTGGGGCTTCCGGGGGATTTTTCTTCTGCATCAAGGTTTGTTCGGGCGGCTTTTTTCAGGGCTAATTGCAAAAATGAGAAAAACGAGGCAGCACTTCTTTTTGATATGCTTAAAAACCTTTCTCCGCTTCCAGGCTGTGTGATTACCGATGAGGGAAAAGAGGAGATTACCCTTTATTCCTCCTGTGTGGATACAGAAAAAGGAATATATTATTACACAACCTGTGAGGGGAATAAGGTTTCTTCTGTAAGCATAAATGAGCATGACCTCGATTCTAAAACATTGGCGACGTTTTCTTACAATCTCTTACATTGACTCTATCTTCCCGACAGACTATAATTAAAGTATAATTGATTCGGGAGGTTATATGAATGTCCGCTTCGCAGACAGATGAATTTCAGAAAAAAGTTTCGTCGCTTATAGTTCGTAACAGCAACATTTTAGATATTCTTACAAAATGCCAGATTAGCTGTGGCAAGCTGTGCCGCAGTACCGTAAAATCCGCTACAGGCTGCGGTTGTGTGGATATATCGGGAGAAAAGTCGCTTTCTGCATTTTCTCTTTCCAAGGATTTTGATGCAAAGGAAGCCTCGGGAATGAACGGAAGCTTATGCAGTGCGTGTAAGAGCCGTGTGGAAAATGAAATTGGTGAGCTGCTATTTTACATTGCAGGCATGTGCAATGCACTTGGATTAAATATGAATGATATAATGAAAAAAGAGATTAAGAATGTGGAGGTATTGGGGAAATATAGTTTGAAATGAGAATGAAAAGCAGCGTGGCAATTTAATTTGCCCGCTGCTTTTCATTCTCACTTTGATTTTCTGTATTGTCCTTTATCAACAAGGCAGCAGAACCGTCCCCTTGTCCTATCTTTAGGCTGTGTCAAAACTGTGCCATTGTTTTTTATTTGTTGAACTTTTTCAACAATACCATCATTTCTTCGTATGATATTCCGTCCTTAACGTATTTGTTAGCAGTTAAATAGCCAACCACTTTTCCGTTCTTATCTAAAATCTTAGGTGGATTTGTAGCATATTCATTAAATACGCTATATTGACTATACTTGCTACCATAATTGCCATATTGGTTGAAAATACTCTTTGTTTGATATATATTACCATAAATGCCATATTCATTAGCAATACTATCTTTATCATATTTATTTGAACTTATTTTACCCAAAAATGTTCCTGTTCCATCATCGGCATATAAATATAACGGAAATGATGAAAGCGTTATCTTTGTATTAGTTGTATAACCACCGCCACCTTGATAACTATTGTTTAGTGTGTTATTTTGAGAATAACTTGGTGTTGGAACAACATCAGGTGTTTGATTGTTATTAAGAGCAACTGCTGATAAATCATAATTCAAATCAAAATCTTCCAATGTTAAGCCAACATTACTTGTTTTCAGAAAATTATCAAACACTTTCAGTATTATGTATATCAAATCTTGATATTTGCCTAACAATGTATTCTCATCGCCAGAATAATCACCCGAGTACCAATCGCAACTTAACTCTAATGAGTTTGAAACATTGGATTTAATAATATGTCCCTCTGTAGAATTATGTGTTTTGCTATCTTGATCTATATAAGAGGCACAAAATTTTGCGTTGAACAACCAAATAGAAACACTAGTAATTTTATTGTTACCAGTTGCATGATACGCTAAATTTATTTTTTTTCCTCCTGCAGTAGGAACTATATCTATCTCATAATCTCCTATTTTATACTTATATGCTTTTGTTCCAGGAAGAGAATGGTTGGAATTATTATTAACCCAATTTATGAGTTTGTTGACCGCTTCTTGAGTAGAATTCAAACCCATACTTGAGGATATATTTACTGTTTGTGTATCGCCATTCCAAAAAACCTCACAATCAAAGGCTTCTGAAACTGCCCTTAGCGGAACTAGTGTTCTTCCTGCAATTAGTTGTGCAGGAACATCAAATATTATGGCTTCGCCATTTTTATATAATGTTGTTTCATCAATTGCAATGCTTACAGTAATATTACCTTTTTGTGCTATTGCAGTCCTATTATTATTATCCCAATATACAACGGCTCCTAATTTCTCAAAAATCGCTCTCATAGGAACCATTGTGCGACCATTGACCAATAATGGTGCAACATCAAATTGAATTTTTTCGTTATCCAGATATACGCTTATTTCACCATTTGCTAAAACAGGAACAAGCATAACTGTTGAAACTATCACGAGCATCAATACAACAGAAATTAGTTTCATATACTTTCTCATTCAAAATCGTCCTCCAAAACATATATTTTCGCCATTACAAATTTCTAATTAAATTAAAAAAGTGCATAGTCCCTATATCAGAACTATGCACCGAAAAACACACAAATCTGGTATAAGGTTGCTAGACTCTTATATTACTCGCATCTTATACAGAGAAGTTTTACCAGATAGTATGCTTTTGCCATTAGCATACTTCTTCTGTATAAAAATAATGCGAGACCTACAAGAAATTACAATAACTCCATTATATTTTAGAGTCTAGCATATATATTATAACACAGCTTTACCTATATGTAAATATCTTTGAACAAATTTACAAAAATTCAACGACAAAAAAACGACAAGAATTGAACATCAATTCTTGTCGTTTTATAATTCATTCTAATTTATTTTCTTCTGCTTCCGCGTTTAGACTCCACATTACGCTTTATATCAAGCATTCTGGCGTCGCTTGACTGCTTGAAGCTTGCCATCATATCCTCAAAGGACATATCCTTCCGGTTGTTTTCACCGGACCAGTCAATCTCCGCAGGCTTACCCGAAAAAGGAGCCGCACCTCTGCGTGCGAAATTATTTTCCTGTGCTTTTTTTATTGAAAGGCTGATTTTCCCCTTTTCATCAAGAGAAAGAACCTTTACCTTAACCTCTTGACCTACAGAAAGATGCTCGTTAATATCCTTAACATAATTACGAGCTACCTCTGAAATATGTACAAGACCTGTTTCCCCATCAGGCAAATCTATAAATGCTCCAAATCCCGTAATTCCCGAAACCTTACCCTCAACAATTTGTCCTACTTCAAGTGCCATAAAGGTGATATACCCCTTTCAGTATGTAAAAATTAATTACCGATGACGAAAACAACTTCATTTTCAAGAACGTAGCCTTCGTCACGGGCTTTTTTCTCGTAATAATCAGCGGAGGCGTTGGCATCGCTCTGCTGCTTTGCCAATTCGTATTCCTCTTTTTTCGCTTTATATTCGTTTTCGCACTTTATCCTGTCCTCGCGAATACTCCAAAGGCGATGTTGAAGTGACATAAATGTATATAAAAAGCTTCCCAGCACTAAAAGCACTATTGCAAGACGTATGTAATCACTGCTTTTTCTTCTACGCTTTTTTGCCGTAGGTTTCCTTACAACTTTATGCACACAACTCACCTCCACAACCTATAGTATAACGTAAAGTAATCTGTTTGTAAAGATTTTTTTACAACATTTTAATTCTTTTTTTGAGCTTTTTTGTACGCCCTTTAAGCTTCGAGAATATATTTTTTACTATCTTTCTTCTTTTTGCCGAAAATCTTTTTCTTAAAATCCAAATTTTCTTTATGGGGCAGAGTGCCGATTTAAATATTTTTTTTATGGGAACAAGAATCAGTTTCACAATTAAATCTAAAAATTTTCCGCAGATTTTCATAAAAATACCGCTTAAAAATGCCGCATAAAAAAGTGCACCGCTTATGCTTCCCAAGATAAGATAATATCTTACTGCACCTTCATCAAAAAAATATCCCACAGATAAGGTAATTCCGATACAAAACAGAATGAAGATAACATCTTCCAAAGCAGTTCTCCACTCTCCTGCACGAAGTTTTTTACGAAGAGAACGCTGAATATCAAAAAACATTCCGCACAGCATCCCGGAGCCCAGGCTGACCATAAACACATAAAGCTGACTGAGGGAAGAAACTTCCATTATTTAAGAACCCTCCTGAGAAAGCCTTCTCTTTCACTTCTTCCCGGTGTATACACACACCCGTTAACTTCGCCTTCGATAAAGATTTCCCCTGTTTCTGTGGAAAGCTTTTTCACTTTCAAATTGCTTCCAGTGACAGTGAGCAGATGGTTCTCGGTAATAAGCACAATTTTATCCGTCGAAAAGCTCTCAACGTCCTTGACGCCTCCTGCGGTAAGCTTCTGCCTGTTTTCGATAATTATGTTTCCCGATTTTTTATTTGTTGTTTCAGTCATATAAACACCCCCTGTCTTCTATGTTTATGAAAGACAAGGGGTTGTTATGCTATTTAAGCATTTTTTTAAGAAACATTCCTGTATAGGATTTTGGATTTTCGGCAACTTCTTCGGGAGTTCCCTCCGCTACCACTGTTCCGCCGTTTTCTCCGCCTTCGGGGCCAAGGTCTATTATATGGTCGGCTGTTTTTATAACATCAAGGTTATGCTCTATAACAAGGACCGTGTTCCCTTCCTCTACAAAACGCAAAAGAACCTCTATAAGCCTATGCACATCGGCACTGTGAAGCCCCGTAGTAGGCTCATCCAGAATATAAATCGTCTTTCCCGTGGAACGTTTTGAAAGCTCGGTGGCAAGCTTTACACGCTGTGCCTCGCCTCCTGAGAGAGTTGTGGAGGACTGTCCCAGCTTTATATAACCCAATCCTACGTCCTTTATGGTCTGAAGCTTGTTTTTTATTTTGGGAATTGAATCGAAAAACTCCGTAGCCTCGTCAATAGTCATATCAAGAACTTCAAATATATTCTTGCCCTTATAATGCACGTCGAGGGTCTCACGGTTATAGCGTTTACCCTTGCATACTTCGCAGGGTACAAACACATCGGGAAGAAAGTGCATCTCAATTTTGATGATACCGTCACCGCTGCAGGCTTCACATCTTCCACCACGGACATTGAAACTGAATCTTCCTGCATTATATCCACGGGCTTTTGCTTCGGGTGTCATTGAAAACAATTCACGTATATCATTGAATACGCCTGTGTACGTTGCAGGGTTGGAACGCGGAGTTCTTCCTATCGGTGACTGGTCAATGTCAATAACCTTATCAAGGTTTTCTATTCCCTCTATGGTTTTATGCTTACCGGGAACCTGCTTGCTGCGATTAAGCTTATAGGCAAGGTGCTTGTAAACTACTTCATTCACAAGAGAGCTTTTTCCGCTTCCCGATACGCCCGTTACACAGACAAATTTGCCTAAGGGAATATCCACATTGATATCCTTCAGGTTATTTTCAGAGGCTTTCACCACACGAAGCTTATTTCCGTTCCCTTTTCGTCTTTCCTTAGGTACGGGAATTTTCTTTCTGCCACTTAAATAGTCACCGGTCAAAGAACCCTGTGTATTCATAATATCCTGAACGCTTCCCTGTGCGATTATTTCACCGCCGTGAACACCTGCCCCCGGACCAACGTCAACTATATGGTCGGCAGCAAACATTGTGTCCTCGTCGTGTTCAACAACTATAAGGGTATTTCCCATATCTCTAAGAGATTTAAGTGCGGAAATAAGCTTATTATTGTCACGCTGATGAAGACCTATGCTTGGCTCGTCAAGTATATAAAGAACTCCCACAAGCCCTGAACCTATCTGCGTGGCAAGGCGGATTCTTTGTGCTTCCCCGCCCGAAAGTGTGCCTGCACTTCTGGACATGGTAAGATATTCAAGTCCCACGTTATTAAGAAAGCCGATTCGTGCGTTAATCTCTTTTAAAATTTCCTCTGCAATCATAGACTGCTGTTTGTCAAGCTTCAGTCCGTTGAAAAAGTCCTTAGCTCGGTTTACGGGAAGGTCGCATACCTCATCAATATTTTTTCCGCCCACGGTAACGCTGAGGCTTTCTTTGCGGAGTCTCTTTCCTTTACATTCATTACAGGGAATTTCACGCATAAGCCCCTCAATGTCCCACTTTGACCATTCACTGTCTGTTTCATCATAACGGCGTTGAAGATTTGTAACTATACCCTCAAAGGGCATCATATACTTAGAAAGCCCTCGTTTTCCCATATGCTCAATTTCGATTTCCTCGCCTTTTGTTCCGAAAAGAATGATATCTATAATTTCCTGAGGCAGGTTCTTTACGGGAACATTAAGACTGAAATTATACTTTTTAGCCAGTCCTCGGAAAACGGCATTTGCCATGCTTCCGTCCTTATCGGGGGCACGCCAACCGCTGACTGAAAATGCACCCTCCATTATGGAAAGCTCGTCGCTGATAAGAACAAGGGACGGGTCTACACGCTTTAAAAGCCCGATACCGCTGCATTTCGGACAAGCTCCCAAAGGATTATTAAAGGAGAACATTCTTGGAGAAAGCTCCTCAAGGCTTACTCCGCAATCCTCGCAGGCATAGTTACGGCTGAAGGTCATTTCCTCCTCGCCGTTTAATATCATCACAATTCCCTCCGCCTGATGGAGAGCTATTTCTACGCTGTCGGCAAGCCTTGTGCGGATATCGGGGCGTACAACAAGACGGTCAACTACAATTTCCACATTGTGCTTTTTCTGCTTTTCAAGCTCTATTTCCTCGGACAAGTCGTAAATAATGCCGTCTACACGTACACGGACGTAACCGCTTTTACGTGCATTTTCAAAAATTTTCTGATGCTCGCCTTTTTTTCTGCGAATCACGGGGGCAAGAATCTGTACCCTGCTTCCTTCGGGGAGCGAAAGCACCTTGTCCACTATCTGGTCAAGGGACTGCTGAGAAATAACCTTGCCGCACTTAGGACAATGCGGGATTCCCACACGGGCATACAGAAGCCTTAAATAATCATATATTTCCGTTACCGTTCCGACGGTTGAACGGGGGTTTTTATTGGTGGTTTTCTGGTCTATGCTGATTGCGGGGCTGAGCCCCTCTATATAATCAACCTCAGGCTTTTCCATCTGCCCCAAAAACATTCTTGCATACGAAGAAAGGGACTCCACGTATCTACGCTGTCCTTCTGCATAAATGGTATCAAAGGCAAGCGAGGTCTTACCGCTTCCCGACACACCCGTAAATACAATAAGCTTGTCACGGGGAATTGTCAAATCTATGTTTTTAAGATTGTTTTCACGGGCACCCTGTATCACAATTTCTTCTTTTCTCATATTACATCACTTCCTTTTTGAGCCTCTTTATCCTGTCACGTATTTTTGCCGCATCCTCAAAGCGAAGCTCTTCTGCGGCAATACGCATTTCATTTTCAAGCTTGGAAAGCACCATTGCTGCATTATTTTCGGGTGTTTCCTCCTCAAATGCAGTGGTAGCCGCAATAACACCGCTTACAGCTTTTACAATGGTTTTGGGAACAATGCCGTGTTCTTCATTATACTTTTGCTGAATTTCACGGCGGCGGTTTGTTTCATCTATGGCACGCTTCATGGAATCGGTTATCCTGTCGGCATACATGATTACCTTTCCCTCGGCATTTCTTGCAGTTCGTCCTATAGTCTGAATAAGGGAGGTTTCACTTCTTAAAAAGCCCTCCTTGTCTGCGTCAAGTATTGCAACTAAGGATACTTCGGGGATATCAAGGCCTTCACGCAGAAGATTGATTCCCACAAGCACATCAAATACACCGAGTCTTAAATCACGGACAATTTCAAGTCGTTCCAGCGTTTCCACGTCCGAGTGCATATATTTTACCTTAATGCCCATGCTTCTGAGATAATCTGTCAAATCCTCTGCCATTTTCTTTGTGAGAGTGGTGACAAGTACCCTTTCCTTTTTATCTGCCCTTGTATAAATTTCCGTTAAAAGGTCATCAATCTGACCTTCAATGGGACGGACAAAAATTTCGGGGTCAAGAAGCCCCGTCGGTCTTATAAGCTGCTCGGCAACAGTACGGGAATTGTCATATTCGTACTGTGCAGGGGTAGCACTTACATAGATAACCTGATTTATACGCTGTTCAAATTCTTCAAAATTAAGGGGGCGGTTATCAAATGCCGAGGGCAGACGGAAGCCGTATTTTACAAGGCTTTCCTTTCGGCTTCTATCTCCTGCGTACATGGCACGTACCTGCGGAACGGTGACATGGCTTTCGTCAATGACAAGCAAAAAATCATC
>JAZQAB010000015.1:0-12729 GCA_045545055.1 Clostridia bacterium
CAGTTTATCTTCGTCTTTCTAAAAGTGATGATGATATTATCAGCAACAGTATACTCAATCAAAGAGACCTTATATATTCTTACATAAGGAATCATGCAGAATTTGAAAATTATGATGTCGTTGAGTATTGTGACGACGGTTATTCTGGAACGACGCTGGATAGGCCTCAATTTAACGAAATGCTTTCAGAAGCAGAATTTGGTAGAATTAAATGCATTATTGTAAAAGATTTTTCCCGTTTTGGAAGAAACAGTATTGAAGTAGGAAGTTACATCGAAGAAATATTCCCATATACGGGATTAAGATTTATTTCCATAAATGATCAATACGACAGTAAGGATTACTTCGGTGATACCGGTGGATTTGAAGTTTCTATTAAAAACTTTATTGCTCAAACTTACGCTCAGGATGCCTCCATGAAAATCAAATCTAATTTCAAGGCAAAAGCAGAAAACGGACAGTTTATCGCATTTAAACAAATTTATGGATATGTTGTATCCCAGGACAAAAAATTGATTCTCGACGAAGAACCTGCAAGTATTGTTGCAATGATATTCGAAATGAGATTAAACAATGTTTCGTTGAATGATATTGCAAAAAAACTTAACCAGGAAAATTATCTCACACCAAAGCTATATTTTAAGTACAAAACCTTAAAAAGAACTCCTGATATAACCGAACTCAGCTTATGGGATAGAACAAAAGTTAGTAGCATATTGAATGACGAAAGATATACCGGGAAATTAATTTATGGTAGGTATAGGAGTAAAAGCATCAGAAGTAAAACTTCCATAAAAACGAACCGTGAAGATTGGATTATTATCGAAAATTCACATCCGGCCATTGTTACTGAAGGAGCTTTCTTTGAAATTCAATCAAGAAAAGTTAAATTGGGGACACCGCATCCAGTAAAGACTTCTTTATTTGTAAAGAAGATATTTTGCAAGGAATGCGGAAGATACTTCAGTAAAACAACGTATCAAAGAAATATTTTTAAATGTAAAACAGCCCTGCTACAAGATGATTCAACCTGTTATAAAGATGGGATATTAGAAAAAAGCTTAGCTGATGCCGTTTTGAAAATATTAAAGATTTATGCACAAACTTTTTTTGATAAATTTGAATCGGAGGATGCAAATTATCAATCAAATTATCAGGAAAAACTAAAAAGGGTAAAGAGATCGATCAGAAGTAAAGAAATCATTATTTCTACAGGTCAAATAAAAAAAGAAGAATTATTTGAATCGTTGACCAAAGAGGAGATAAGCGATGAACTCTATGTTCAAAAATCAAATAATCTTGACTTAAAAATAGTTGAAGCTGAAGTAGAACTTGAAAAGTTACAACAGGAAAAACAAATTCTTGAGGACAAACTAAAAGAAAAAGAACAAATAATTTCTCGCTTTAAAAATGTCAGTCAATTAACGGTTCTAAACAAAGAGATTATTGATAATTTTGTTGAAAAGATTCTTGTTGATAGTAATGGTAGTATTGAAATTGTTTGGAAGTTTAACGACGAACTATTAAAGCATAAACTAAATGGAAGTAGGGGCAAAAAGTTATTTGCAATAAACGAAGAAATTTATGAAAACTATAAAGGACTTCATTTATGTAAATAAAGTCAAGAGAAAGGATGAAAATTATGAGGGGAAGTACAGTTGTTGGAATTTATGCTCGAGTTGCTTTAAATGAGCATAATGAGTTAGAAAAACAGGTAAAGAAACTATGTGACGCTGCAGAAAAAGACGGTTATTCCGACTTTAAAATTTATTCAGAGGTATGTAGCGGGTTAGACGAAACAAGAGAAGGTAGGAGAGAGCTATATAATATATTCGATGATGTAAACGAAGGAGTTCTTAATCGTTTGTATGTGAATGATTATTCGCGCTTCTCAAGAAACATGCTTTTTTGTAACAATATATCAGATAAATTATTAGCACAACAGTGTGAGATTATATCTCTTGAAAATCGTAACGATGAAGAAGATGACACAACACATTTTTTCATTCACATGTGTTTAGGTAATGTGGAATCAGATGATGTAGCAACAAAGAAAACGAAGGGGAAGAAAAAACTTAAATTAAGAATTTGTAATTTCATAAAAAAGATTATAAAGTGATTTATAAAGTTGCGTTTTTTAATATTAGATAGTATAATTAAAGTGTAAGAAAATCTATCTAATTCTTACTGGGTTCTATTATTTTAATACTTGATTTGATGTTAATTTTTTAGTAGGTCCTAATCGACATCAATCAGGATATACAAAAAGGTGCGGAAGGTGCCTTGTTTCGTATGCAAAAAGAGACGGTGAAGAATTAATCTGCGTTACATTGAACGCCCCTGATGATTGGAATGACCACAAATATCTCTTGAATTACGGATTTGAGAACTATAATTGTAGGTCTATAGCAAAGAAGAATGATACTGCATATGAGGTGCTTTATGATGAAGAAAACAACCGTAAAGTAAAACTTGTTTACGGGAAAAATTATAAAATAGCTGTAGGGGAAAATGATAAAATCGTCACGAAAATACAAGTAGATAAGATAAAAATACCTTCAAAAAAGGGAACACATGCAGGAAAAATTACTGTTTTTTGCAATGATAAACAAATTTCGGAAATTCCGCTGATTACAGCTTCCGACATAAAGAAAATAACATTTATACACAAAATCAAAATGCTCCTGATGACTCTTTTGAAAAAAATAGCTTCAATTTTTTTATGATTAGTGCAGCAAGAAATAATAGCGTCTTTAAATGAATAAAAATCAACGGGGTGATTTTTTTGGAAAAGAAAGTAGTGCTGGGTTTGTCTGAAAGCGTTGGATTTGCCTTGCCAAAGGTAGAAACAGAGGTGCTTGATATGGCTATCTCAGTCAAAATTAATAACAAGAGAAAAGCATTGAAGAAATTAATCAAGCTTTATCGGGGACATGACATACTTCTTGCCAAAAGAAGTGATAAGGAAGAACTTTTTAACGGTGTTAAACAAAAATGGGATTGTTTTACGCCTGAGTCTGTAATACCTGTAATTAGTAAAATATGCAGACAGGTTTCCCTTAAATTTGACTACAGTATACCATTTGAGGAAATTTACATAGTGGCAGAGCAGTCCCTTGCTGTTCTTGTGATTGAAGAAATTAAAAATCTGGCACGGCTTTTTATTGTTGTATCTCCCAAGGAGGCGGATATGAAGCTGTATGATAAGCTTTATTTTGAAAACTCAATAATGGTACATCATCGGGAGGTTATGCCAAAGACAGTTAAGGAAGATTCCATGATTATATGCTTTGAAACTTGTTTGGTGCCCTTGCGATGTAAAGCTCCCTTTCTTAATTTTACCGGCAAAAAGGCAGATGCTTGCAATGAAGTGGACGGCAGAAAAATTTATGTTTCCGATTCAAATATCAAACAAATCGAAGAATTATGGGGTGGGAACAGCGGTCTGCCTTTTTTTGAATTATTCGGAGTTAGAACAAACAGCAGGAGCATAGTGGATATAAATAACTGTGCAGATGATATTTTTTTGCTTGACATAGCAGGAATTTAATAATATAATAATAAAAGTGTTTGGTCAAAACAGAATAGTCCGAGCGCGTTTTTTGCTTCCTCTTTTTTGCCGCTACGTCGTTAAAAGCCTCGCTAATACGACAGTATGGGCTTCGTTTTTGCCTTGTATCGGCACAAAAATAGTTTGCAAAAAATTCTCCGAACCTGAAACGGACGAAATTTTGTGCAGATTTTGGTGCGGAGGACGCAGATAGGCTGTCGCCTTTCAAGTTGATTTCCCCGTTGGGGAAAATGTCCGGAGGACAAAAGGGGCACGCTCGGGGGAGCGACAAGCCGAAAGATGCCTAAATTTCGCCGTTTCAGGCGGGTTCGGACTATTTTGTTTTGACTAAAAAGGAAAAATGAAAAGAGGTTATTGATATGGCAAAGAGAGTATTGCTTACAAGCGAGGGTCTCAAAAAGCTTCAGGATGAGCTCGACAATTTAAAGAATGTAAGAAGAAAAGAGAATACAGAGGCGTTGAAGGTAGCTAAGTCCTTCGGAGATTTGTCCGAAAACAGCGAATATGACGAAGCAAAAAATGAGCAGGCAGAGATTGAGGCAAGAATTTCCGAGATTGAAAACATGCTTAAAAATATTGAGATTATTGATGAGGACGGCATTGCAACAGATGTTGTTTCAATCGGAACAAAGGTTACTGTAAAAGACCTTGATGACGGAGAGATTATGGAGTATCTTATCGTAGGCTCGACGGAGGCTGACCCCATGAAGGGTAAAATTTCCGACGAATCTCCTGTAGGAACTGCCCTTCTCGGTCATAAAATCGGAGAAATTGTCGTAGTAGAGGCTCCCATGGGTAAGCTTGAGTATGAGGTTATGAACATTTCAAAATAATTCAAAACAATATGCATCGACAAAAGTCGATGCATATTGTTTTGAAAAAAATAAACATCTGTAAACAAATTGTAAAATCAATTCATACAGGCTTGAATTTTGAAAATAATCGTATATAATTACCTTATTAAAAATATCATTCAAAGAAAGGGACAGAAAAATGAAAAACAAAATTCTATCGATAGCAATGCTTTTCGCAATATTTATTTCCGGAACGCATGCAGCTTTTGCACAAGATAAGAAAGTTTATACTTTAAGCCTTCAGGAGGCAATAAATATGGCACAGGAAAATGACCCTGCATTTATGAGTGCCGATGTGAAAATTACCGATGCAGAGCGTCAGCTTAGGCAAGCAAGAAAAAATCACAAGGATATGCAGGGCAAACCAATCAGGGTAAGCCAAGGCATTTCAGCCTTCGGTGTTCAGCGTGGCTATTATGTGAAACAGGCTGAGATCGGCGTTGAGAGTGCAAAGAGAGAAAAGGAACAAAATATTGCCAACAGTGCATATTCATTAACCGAGCAATATTATGGTGTAAAGCTTTCGGAGCGTGTCCTTGAAAGTACAAAGACGGCTCTTACAATGGCTACGGATAACCTATCTACACTTGAAATGCAGTTTTCCATGGGGCTTGTTGCCGAGAACGATGTTGAAAATGCAAGGCTTTCACTAAAAAAGTCACAGGCGGCATGTAATCAGTCCGAAAGAAATCTTGAGCTTGCAAAAAAAGCATTAGCAGCCTCTCTTTACATAGAAGACGAAGAATTTGAACTTGTTCTTACAGATGATATTGAGTATGAAGAATTTAGTGCTGACCTTGTGGGAGATACAAAGAAAGCCATGGAAACACGCTATGATGTTTTTATGCTTGATTCTGCCTTGTCACAGGCACAGTTTCTTTTTGACATTTCAGACCTTTACGGAACCACCTCTGCCGAGTACTCATCTGCAAAGGCAGCTATGATTCAAAGCGAGGTAACAAGTAAATATTCCAAGAAAATGATAGGTATTTCCATAAATTCATCATATAACGCTATCTTAGATGCAAAAGACAGCCTTTTAATCTCAGAGGATAATCTTTTATTGAAGCAGAAAGAGTATAATGTGGCAAAAATTCAGTATGATTTGGGACTCATTACCAATACTGAACTGACCGCTATCATGAATAATGTAACAACGGCACAAACAGAGCTTGATAATGCAAAGCTTAAATATAAGCTTGCCGTCATCAAATACGGTTACGAAATTACGGTTGGACTTTAATACAAAATTGAGAAAGGAAAGTGCATTATGAAGAAAATTATAGCATCAATAGTTGTGATATCGGCTGCATTTACTCTTTTTGGGTGCGGTGACGAAGAAACCGTTTCCAAAGTTCAGACGGAAACAGCCGTAAATGTTACTGTGAAATCTCCCCAAAGAATGACCATTGAAAATACGGTTACATATACAGGTGAAATAAAAGCATCTGCATCTACAAGTGTTTCTTCAAAGGCAAGCGGTGTCGCAAAAGCAGTATATAAAGAAATCGGTGATTATGTAGAGGAAGGCGAAACCCTCCTGATAATTGATGATACCGATTACAGAACTCAGTACAATCAGGCACAGGCGGCATATAACGGTGCCGTAGCACAGTATAACAGTATTAAAAACGGAAGCACTCAGCAGACAAAGCTTCAGCTTGAATCGGCACTTAGTGCGGCAAAAATCGAATATAATAATGCTAAAACAAATTATGATAACCAAAAGGTTCTCTACGAAAACGGAGCTGTTAGCAAGGCGGTATATGATGCGGCGGTAACACGCTTTGAAAACGCAAAGCTTAATCTTGATACCGCTCAGAATAATTACGACCTTACAATCAATGTTGTTCTTGAAGAATCAAAGGCGAATGCACAGGCAGCGGTAAATACTGCAAAGGTTTCTGTGCAGGCGGCACAAAATGCACTCAGTAACACTGTGGTTAAAGCTCCTATATCGGGATATATCGCATCACGCAATGCAAATAAAGGACAAATGGTTCCTGCCGGAGTTGAGGTATTCTCAATTAAAGCTACCCAAAGTGTAGAAGCTCAGATTAATGTTACAGAGGCTGTTATTTCCGAGGTTGCCGTTGGTGCAAAGGCAGTAGTCAATGTAAAGGCGGCTGATGCAGAAAGCGTTGAAGGCACAGTTACAAATGTCAGCCCTGTTAAAAATGCCCAGACAGGAATGTATCTTGTTTGTGTTGCTGTTGAAAACGCCGAAGGCAAAATAAAGGACGGTATGTTTGCTGATATTAAGCTTACGCTTAATGATTCTGTTGATGCTTTAGTTGTTCCCTCCGAGGCAGTTCTTGAGGATAAGGACGGAACAAAATATGTATATGTTGCTTCAAAGAATGAAGCAAAGAAGAAAAATATAAAAGTAGGTATAATTAATGACAAGTACACGGAGGTTGTAAGCGGAATAACAGAAAAAGACAAGGTAATAGTTTCGGGTAAGGATTATCTCTCGGAGATAAATAATAAAATAAGAATTGTTAAATAAGTGAGGGGTAAGAAATGAAATTGCATGAATTATCGGTAAAACGCCCCGTAGCCGTTACAATGGTAATACTTATTTGCGTCGTGCTGGGTGCGTATTCTCTTTCGATGCTTCCTATAGATGCCATGCCTGAAATGGACCTTAAAATGGCAATTGTTATGACACAGTATCCCAATGTAGGCTCGGAAGAAATAGAAACGCTTATAACCGAGCCTGTGGAAGATGCCATTGCTTCCGTTTCGGGACTTGACACGATGCAGAGCCAGTCAACAGAGGGAATGTCGGTTGTAATGGCACAGTTTACAAATAGCACCGATATAGACGAGGCAGTAAGCACAATTGAAAATAACATTGATATGATTTCAATGATGCTTCCCGAAGATGCCAATAAGCCTACTGTATTAAAGCTTGATATTACTTCGATGGCATCAATGATGATGTCCGTTTCCTATGAAGGCTATGATTTGGAGCAGACAAAGAAGTTCATTGAAGATAATGTGGAGCACAGAATCAAATCAGCCGGGGGAGTAGCGTCGGTAAATGTCAGCGGTGCTACCGACAGAATTATTGAGATTGAAGTTGATAAGGATAAAATGCAGGGGTACAATATCGGATTTTCGGATATTGTATCGGCTATTGCAGGGCAGAACAATAATTTGCCGGCAGGAAATACCGAAGCAAACAACAAGGACTTGTCTGTGCGTTTAATGGGAGAATTCAGTAAAATATCTGATATAGGGCTTGTGCCTTTAATGACCTCTCAGGGGCAGGTTATATACATAAAAGATGTTGCAAGCATCAATGATACTTTTGAAAAGCAGGAAACATACTCTCGTGTCAACAGTGAAAATTCAATTTCCATATCCGTAAGCAGTGAGTCAGATGCAAACACTGTTGAGGTTGTAAACGGAGTTATCAAAGAGCTTGAATCAATTAAGAAGCAATATCCTAAATTTAGCTATAATATCACCATGGAACAGGCAAGCTACATTGAGGATTCTATAGCCTCGGTTGCGGAAAGTGCGATAATCGGCGGACTTCTTGCCATAATTATACTTTTCCTTTTCTTAGGAAACGGAAGAAATGCACTTGTAATCGGAGTTTCGATGCCCATATCCGTTATAACCACCTTTATTGCCATGTATATGTCGGGAATGACGCTTAATATAGTTTCTCTCGGCGGTCTGGCATTGGGTGTAGGTATGCTGGTGGATAATGCCGTTGTTGTTTTGGAAAATATCTTCAGACGTCGAAAAACATACGGAGATGATTCAAAAACAGGTGCTATGAAAGGAACAGCTGAGGTTATCGGTGCGGTAATTGCCTCGGTTCTTACCACTTGTATTGTATATGTTCCCATTTTGTTCCTTGATAACATGATGGCTGTAATGTTTAAACAGCTTGCGTTCTCTATCGTATTTTCACAGGCGGCATCACTTCTTTCTACGATGCTGATTGTGCCAATGCTTTCTTCAAAAATTGAGAACATAGAAGAAAGAAACAAGACCTTCTCATTCATTTTAACGCCGTTTGAGAAAATGATGAATTACCTGTACAGTGTGTATGAGAAGGCACTTCGGTTTGTGCTTGGTCACAGAAAAATGTTTCTCGCAGGAGTAGTGGCATTGTTTATACTCAGCATGTATGTTTTGAGTATTCTCGGAATGACACTGATGCCTGCAAGTGATGAGGGTACCGTTTCTATCGCAATAGAGCTTCCTCAGGGAACAAAAATTGAGCAGACGGATAAATTGGTACGTGAAATCGAAGAAACAGTTAAATCCTATGACGAGCTTGAGATTATGACCTCAAGTGTAGGTAGCGGCGGAATGATGGCGGCACTTGGTGCATCCTCATCAAATCAGGCAACGGTTACTTTAACTCTTAAAGAGGACAGGAAAACCTCTACTGCAGATGCGGTACAGAAAATCCGTCAAATGCTTTCAGATGTTACAGGTGCCGAAATATCGGTTGAAGCTTCAAGTCAGTCGATGGCGATGGCTTCCGACGAGGTTCAGTTCAGATTCAGCTCCAAGGATAATAAAAAGCTCGAAGAATATGTAGTTAAGGCAGAAGAAATTCTTGCAAGTATTGACGGTGTGGTTGAAACCGAAACAACAATCGGTGAAACAAAGCCTGAGGTTAGAGTGGAAATTGACGAAAATTATGCTTCCCGATACGGAATAAATACGGCTTATGCCGCAACCATGGTTAACTATGGTTTAAACGGTGTTAAGGCATCAAAATACACCGAGGACGGCTCGGAGTACGATATTAAGGTTGTTTACCCTGAAAACTATGTTGGAAATTATGAAGAATTAAAAACCATGCAGATAAAAAGCCCCATGGGGCAATGGGTAACACTGTCTGATATTGCAGATGTCTACATGGAGGAAGGGCAGGCCACCATAACAAGAATTAACCAGAAACGAGTAGTAACTCTTACAGGTAAAATTTACGGAACCGATCTGGCAACCGTTACAAATGAGTTTAACAGCAAAATTAAAAAGGAGCTTTCCCTTTCCGAAGGTGTAACTCAGGAAAGTGCAGGTGCATTTGAAACGATGATAGAAGCAATGGTATCGTTGGTAACGGCAATACTGTTGGGTATACTTCTCATGTACATGGTTATGGCGGCACAGTTTGAAAATCTCATTCATCCGTTTATTATTCTCGCAACACTTCCTCTTGCTCTTATCGGTGTTGTGCTTGGACTTGTTGTGGCAGGAACGCCGCTTTCGGTTATAAGCTGCATAGGTATCTTGATGCTTATCGGTATTATAGTAAATAATGCAATTGTGCTTATTGAATTTATAAATCAGCAGAAGGCAGAACACCCGGATATGTCACGCACGCAGCAGGTTGTTAATGCAGGTATCGTAAGAATGCGTCCCATACTTATGACGTCACTTACATCAATTCTCGGTTTCCTTCCCATGGCAATGGACTCCGAAGGCGGTGGTGTAATGATGCAGCCTCTTGCAGTTGCTCTTGTTGGTGGCTTGACAGTCGGTACATTCCTCACGCTGTTTGTTATTCCGGTTTTATACTCTGTTGTAGATGAAAAGCTTGAAAAGCGTGCAAAGAGGAAGAAAGCCAAAAAAGAGAAGAAAATCGCTGAATAATAAAAGAAATCCCGAATTCGTTGAACTCGGGATTTCTTTTATTATTTAAACGTTATAAAGTGGTAACTGTCAAGTATCTGAAAGAATTTGGCAAGCCGCTCGTATAAAGGCTCGGCTTCCTTTCCGAATCTTTCTTTTACAAGCTCTCCAAGCGTAATTATATTCTTTTCACCATCTAACAGCGGCCAAACAAAGCTCCCTGTTTTATCAAGATGCACGTAGGAGAATTTAGGCTTGCGGAAAACCTTTTGTGCAACACGGTTAAAAAAACCTGTGTTTTCAATTTCAAGCGTTACCAATCCTTCTTCGTCCGCAGACCAATTTAAGTACTGACTGCGGACGGGAATTTTTTCGAGAAAGTTTTCTGCTTTGTTTTTTTTCTTCATGATTTATTTCTTGTTTCTGTTTCTTTTTCTCCAAAGAGAGAATTTAAGAACAATAAGAATCAATACTGCAAATACAGCCAGAGATGACAGCTTTGCCATAGATTCGGACAAGGGGATATACTTTGATATGTCTATCATATCGGCAACGTTAAATACCGCCAGGAGTGCAAGAAGTATTCCTACCAATCCTTCGCCCGCAATCATACCGCTGCAGAAAAGTATGCCGTCGTTTACTATTGCGTTCTTTTCTTTTTCGTCCCTCTTAAGCTTATCCATAAAATAACGAACAATACCGCCAACCATTATGCACGCATTAAGCTGTACAGGGAGGTATATACCGATAGCAAAAGGAAGTACGGGGATTTTGATTATTTCAATAACGATAGCGATAAATACACCGATGAACACCAGTCCCCAAGGAAGATTAGCATCCATAACGCCCTCAATTATCATTTTCATAAGTGTTGCCTGAGGTGCTGCAAGCTCCTCAGAGCCAAATCCCCAAGCACTGTCAAGAAGGAACAGTGTTCCGCCGATTGCAAGTGCGGAAGCAATTACACCGATAATCTCCGCAATTTGCTGCTTCTTGGGAGTAGCTCCCAAAAGGAAGCCTGTCTTAAGGTCCTGTGATGTATCTCCTGAAATTGCCGCTACAATACAAATGATTGAACCTATTCCGATTGCACCGTGCATTCCGGAAATTCCGACATCGCCTGATGCTTTGAGAATTAATGTGGCAAACAGAAGTGTTGCAATTGCCATGCCCGATACGGGGTTATTACTGCTTCCCACAAGTCCTACCATACGTGAGGAAACTGTTGCAAAGAAGAAACCAAACACTACAACAACCACAGCTCCAAGAGGTGAAACGGGAACGGCAGGAACAATCCAGATCAAAAGTGTAAGAAGTACAATTGCCAAAAGCACATACTTCATATCAATATCTTTTTCAGTTCTGAGAAGCTGAGAACTTCTTGTGCTTCCAACCATGCTCTTAAGAGAATCCTTGAAAGTGCGTACTATTAAGGGAAGTGATTTTATAAGGCTGATTATACCGCCTGCTGCCAATGCACCTGCACCGATATATCTGATATATGTGCTCCAGATGCCTGCGGCACCCGATGCTGCATATATTTCACCGATTGGTGTGCTGCCGGGATATAATATAAGCTCACTGCCGAAAAGAACAATTATGGGAATCAGAACGAGCCAGCTTAAAACGCCGCCTGCAAACATATAGGAAGAAATCCTGGGTCCGCAGATGTAGCCAACGCTCATTACGGCAGGGTATATCTGTGTGCCAATAGCTCCTGCATAGCCTTTAAGCTTTGAAAGAGAATAGGTGATTTCTCCGGGGACTGCCTTAAGTCCGTCTATTATAAACTTAAAGACAGCGGCAATTCCCATTCCGGCAAATACCGTGCCGGCATTTGCACCGCCTTCTTCACCTGCCAGAAGTACTTCGGCACAAGCCGTTCCTTCGGGATAGGGAAGCGTACCATGCTCCTTTACTATAAGAGCGTTTCTAAGGGGAACCATAAAGAATACACCTAAAAGACCGCCTAAAAGAGCAATCAGTGTTATCTCCAAAATTTCGGGCTTGTCCATTTTGCCCTCTGCCGCCCAAAGGAACAGGGCAGGAAGTGTGAATATTGCACCGGCAGCAACGGATTCACCTGCTGAACCGATTGTCTGTACAATATTGCTTTCAAGTATTGAGTTCTTTCGCATAATAACACGAATAACTCCCATTGAAATAACTGCGGCAGGAATTGATGCCGATACGGTCATTCCGACCCTCAGTCCCAGATATGCGTTTGCCGCACCGAATATAACTGCTAAAAGAATACCCATTATAATAGAAGTAACTGTGAGTTCTGGGGTGATTCTGTCGGCAGGAATATACGGCTTGAATTCTTTTTGATTATTCATACGTATTCTCCAATCCGTCACAACCGTGACATAAATTCGTTTAATTATAACATATTATCCTCATTATTTCAACTGTTAAATTGTACAATTTGCTACTTTTTAAATTTTAAGGGTGAAAGCGGTTGACATTTCATTAAAACGGTGTTATCATATACAACGTTGTCGCTTTGGAAGCACATTGACAGATACACCGAAAAAAACTTAAAAAAGTTTAAAAAAAGTGTTGACAAAGAGCTTTAAGCGATGTATAATAAACAAGCTCGCTAAAAACGAGTGAGCGGATTGAACCTTGAAAATTAAATAGCGTAAGGGCTCAAAAGAAATTTTCTTTTTGAGATTAACTTTAGGCGAATAC
>JAZQAB010000016.1:0-8224 GCA_045545055.1 Clostridia bacterium
ATTGCTAATCCTGTTCATCATATTCTTTTCCCTCTTTCCATCTTAAATATAACCTAATTTTTGGTATTTGTCCATAGTTTTGTCGTGAAAGTTAATATTTTGTCGTGAAATTACAAAAGTTTCACGAAACTATTACTTTCATTTATAAAATATGCTCCGGAATCAGGATTATTTAATTTTCATGAAACTTAGTTTCACCTATTGATGAAAGAGAGCATTTCTCATTTCTTTTCAATAAATTCGGGATGAATAAAAAGTAAAAGGAGCGTTAATCACAACGCTCCTTCATTTTTGCTAAGTATTACAACGCAATGAAACATATTGTTTCTTTCATAAAAATCGCATTTACCATGATATTTCTCGGCAATGTCTTTGATGATTTCAATTCCGATGCCATGATTCAGCTTGTCGGATTTTGTGGTATGAAGCTTCGGATTTGATGCCATAACCGAATCTGATATAGAATTTCTTACCACAAAGAACAAGGAACTATCATTTTCAGATATATTCACAATTATAGACTTGTTTTCAATATGCTGCTTTTCAAATGCTGTTATGGCATTTTCTAACATATTCGACAACAATCGACAAAGGTCTACATCATCAATATCTCCAAAATCGTATATTGACATACAGGTAACTTCAATATCCAAAGAACTCGCTATGGATAGTTTGGCATTGACAACAGCATTAACAACGTCATTTGATGTATTCAGATATATTTTTCTTTCAAACAGCTTCTCGTTTATATCCGTAAGGTATTCAATAGCTTGTTCAACTTTATTCTGTGTAAGCAATTCGATAACAACATTATGCAGATTTTTAGTATCATGTCTTATTTTTCTGATAAGCTGATAGTCGGTTTCAGCATTCTTTATATACTGGGAATAGTACTCAAGGCGTGTCTTGTCTGTTTCACGTTCCATTAGCTCCTTATTTTTATGTGATATTCCCACGATAAAATAAATAAGTATAATATTTATAATAACAATTGCTATTAATCCGAGTGCAAGATATGTCTGACTAAGCATATTCTCAGACTGGATTGCAGCTAATACCATTAATATACCTATAATCGCACTAAACAAAAGCATTATAGAAATAAACAGCCATTCATTCTTTGTAAGGTTTTCTTCTTTGCGGAATAGTTTGATTGAGAATTTCATCAAATAAACTATCAGAAGCTGAGCTGCGATTACAGAAACTACTCGTTTTGCACCGGTTGATTCAAGAATGGACGATATATTACCATTATATATTAGTGTACCTATGCTTGATACTCCGATTGTGGACACGAACATAAGCATTATCGAATAGACAGAAATAAATAGCTTTTGAGCAACGCTCCCCTTTAAACAGGTCAAAGCATATATAAACAGTACAAGAACGTAAAATCCACTTAAAAAATGCTCAAAAAACACAAAATGATTAAATAATAAAACAAAAGATGTGAATATAAGGGCGAATAACATTCCATGCGATTTTATATAGTTTCTTTGCTTTTTGTCACCTAAAAAACTATATATAAAATATGTTGCAATAACACCCTGAAAGAAATTTACACTTATTTCAAATAGATTCATGACAATTTTCATAACGTTTCCCTCAGATACTCGGTGTATCTTTTATCTAATTCAGATAAATACTTCTTGCCAACAGAAAGTCTGACACTTAAACTATTATGTTTTACGTAAACTGTTCCGATTTTCAAGTCAATACGGCTTATATGACGAAGATTTATTATATAGCTGCGATGAATTCTTACAAAATCCATCTTCTCATACTCGTTTATAATATCGTTCATTGTTTTACGTATTTTTAAAGGCTCATCATGATTCTGAATGTAAAAAACAAGATTATGATTATCAGCGTGAATATATGATATATCACGATAGTGAAAAGCTATACGCCCTAACTCTCTATCATCTAAAACCGTCTTTTTATTTTGCTGCATGAACTTCATCAGCCTTGAAACAACATCAATAACATTAGGTTTCAAATAAACGCTGTCGCTCTTCTTAATAAAGTGAAATGGCTGAAAATCAAAACTTTTATATACAAGCTCAGAATAGCTTGTAACAAATATGATAAAACAGTTAGAAAGGTTATTTCTTAACTCTTTGGCTATATCAAATCCGGTCTTTCTTGGCATATCAATATCTAAGAACATTACATTGAAATCGCTTTCATACCATTCATTTGATAGAAAAACGCTGTTATTATAGGTAACGATTTTAAAATCGGAGGTGAATCTCTTGAATGCTTCGGAGACATATTTTTCAAATTTTTCAAGGAATAAGCTATCATCATCACAAATAGCAATTTTTATCATGGTATTGCCTCCTATAAAAGTAATCTTTTATAATAATAGCATACTTTTATAAAAATATCAATATCAAATTTGTATTTTTTTCAAAATAGTCGAAAATTAGATATTCAGTTGTCATTTATTGGTCTCAATACTTAAAAAAACACATCACTCCAACCCGTCTCTATTCTTCCTCCTATCAGCCGTCTGCTGTTCATTCTCAATATATCGCCTGAGAGTACGCTGGCTGACACGCATTTTCTGAGCAGCCTTAAACAGCCTGTCGGATTCTTTTTTGTACTCCTTCCGCTCTGCACTCAACTTCTGATAATCGGCTTGAAGCTTGTATAATTCGTCCTGCAAATCTTTCAGCTTCGGCACTTTACCGTCGGGGAAATGCGATAACATCTTATGTCCGGCTTCGGTATACTCATCAATCTCATAGCAAAATTTGCTCTTGTATTTCTTCTTCGCCCTACCGTCAAGCGACTTGTATTCCTTGTAAATATCCTTGTACTTGTAATATTTCTCCACAAGAGGAATCTGCTCCTGCAATTCATTTATTCTGCTCGACATTCTGTTAATCGGTGCAGAGCTTGCAATGAATTTTGCCATAGTCTGACGAGCTGCTTTCTCCAATTCCTCAAGCGTAGAATTTGAAGCGGTCATTTCATTAATCGCTTTGCTCGCAACTTTCATATTCTCACGTTCTGCCCACGCTTCAAGTGCAGGAGAGTTAAGAAATTTATCGGAAGAAGTCTTTATGATAGTCGTATCTGACTTATAACTCATGTACTTCTTGTAATTCTCAATACGCTTTGCAATTTGCTTGCTCTCATATAGCCAACCTAACGTTTTTGCCCTCGTCATTTTTGCACGAGGGTTATTTTCTTTCTGTTCGACAAGCATAAACTTCAAATCAATTTTATGCTCAGGGTTATACTCAACAATGATGCCGAAATCCTCACATTTTCTGAGAAAATCATCAAAATCATCGCTCACCTTAACCACTTGGTCAATAGCATATTTCAGCTTGGATTTCCACGACTTATTTATCTTATCAACTTCCCATTCAAAGTGAGATTTGCCCTTTGTGCTTGTGTGGTCGTCGATAACTGACAAAGAGTTTTCTTTGCATAATTCATCAGAAGCAACAAGCAATTTTGCCCACGCTCTTTCGGGAATTTTTCCTTGATTATGCTCCGTTTCAAAGGTTTTCCCGGTGAAAAAATTCACGTTATTTACGATAATATGATTATGAATGCAATCGGTATTTATGTGCGTAGCAAGCACATACTGATACTCATTATCGAAAAGTCGCTTACACAATTCCTGCCCAATCAGAATTGCCTGTTCGGGGGTAACTTCATTTGGAGCAAAGGATTGAATTATGTGCTGACATTCTGTTCTTGCTTTACCTCTGCCGATTCCGATTCTTGTTTCTGCAAACTGCTTTGATGCTCCTTGTGCAGTAGGTACGCACAGGTTGCTAATAACATATTTGCCGTTTGCGGTTTTGTCTGGGTTGCAGATATAAGCAATTGCATTGTACGTTCCCTGCTTGATCGAATGGATGTTAGTAACTGCCATATTATGTTTATGTACTCCTTCATTTCAAAAATATCTTCTTCGTAAATTCTGCCGTTTTTGTTTGTTCTGTACGCTATCTGATTGAATGAATTTGACACAGACGACATGAATTTTGCAACTCCTTTTAAGGTTTCATCGTCCTGCTCAACATTCATCACAGTTAAAGCTGAGTATCTGCAAAAATCACCACGACTTCGGAAACTCGTTTCCTTAAATCGCTTATCAATTGCAGCCAATTCCGCATCATTTACCCGAAACGTAATTATGTGATTTCGGATATTGCTGTTATTTTCATTCTCTGTTTTCTCGTTTGATTCTTCTTGAATCGGTGGTGAGCTGTCCTCTGAATTATCAGCGTTTTGGAAATCAATATCACCCGAATCAGATACCTCCAACAGTTCAACGGGGCTATCATCTTCAAGATTTTCGCTTTCTGAAAAAACATCTTCACGTATTTCATCAGCGTAGGTATTTGAAAGTTTCTCGGCAAGCTCATCGACTTTCTTGTGCTTGAAAAGTCTTGCTAAAAATCCCTCATTTGGCTTTTTTCGTTTCGACATTTTAATTTTTCTCCGTTTCTTTCTATTCTGTTTTCTCTCTACGACATTTCAGATGCCGTTTTTTTGATTGCTCCTGCAATCATCAAGGGGTTTTAGGGGGAATTTTCCCCTGACAAGCAGTATGAGGTTTACGTTTTTCACGAAACGTAATACGTCATACCGTGCTTGCTATAAGGCTGAGGACGCTACGCTGTCCTCTATCTCTATTTTGTGCTATAGGCACAATTCAGAGCGTTCAGCGATATGCTCACACACTCCTGCGTGTCAAAATCAATGGGGATATTTCATTTTTTTGTCTGCTGAAAAATCCACGATATTGCTACTATGAATAAATATAACTCAAATTTTCGAGATAGTCAATATCTTTTCTCAAAAAAATATTTTCGAGAAAAATTTCCCCGGTGAAATTTCACAAATGCAAATAATGGCTATATTGCGTAATTCTGTTTTTTGAAAATGCAATTTTCCTCGGTTGTTTATGAATAAACTGTGAATAAAAATTTGTGAGGTATTGCGGCTTGTTTTTAATAGTATGTCATGTTATAATTTCATCATGGGCAAAATATTTTTGGAAACGAGGTGATAATCATGACAGATAATCTTGAGAAGATTGTTCTGAACGAAGCGAAGATTGCGAAGCTGAATAAGACCATTGAGAATTACATGGCAAAGCGTAAGAAGTTGATTGAGGAAAACGCCCGGCTGACATACTCGTCCCTTTGCGAGAAGTACAACAGCTCTGGTCGCAACTTGATTGAGTTGCTTGAGCGTCAGCAGACAGCACCGCTTGATACTGATACCGTAAGCAATGATATTGAAGAATCTGTTGAACCCGATGCTGACGAGTACAGCGACGATGAAGAACAGATTTGTTTTTATGATGAAAACGATGATTCCGATTCGGATTAATATATCCGACAACAAAACGTAAAACCACAAATAACACAGCTATGCAAAATTTAGAATCGGCTTTATGCTGATTTGCATTGAGCCGATTATGCACGGCTGATACTTGGGGTAAAAATAATAAAGTGATTTGAAAAAGACTCTGCTCTGGAAGGGAGCTATTCCAAATGCTCTGCTGTAAGAAATGTCATAAGTAAGAATCTGCCGTATCATTATAAGCCTTACAAGCACGTTTAACGGCTTTGTAATATGCAAGTATTCAGATACTCATATACCTTGACATCACTATTACAGCTTGTGTGAGAGTATCCTCGGTGAATATCTGCTTGTATATTTTTCTTTTCAGACGGCTTTCAAATACTCTTGTGATGATAAATAAGGCTCAATATATTTTTCCTCGGTGAAAATGCGGAACGGAGCATATATAATTTTTGTAATATTCATGCGCCTTGCAAATTGAATTTTTCTTCTGAAAGCTGTATAATTATTATAATAGCTGTGAAAATACTCATTCGGTTGATTTAAGGAAATACAGACCGAACTTCACGGCACATCGTGAGGGTAAGAGAAAAGAGAAAGCGATGCCCTCAATCCGATGCTTAGATAGAGAGATGCAAAGGAAAAAATTCGCTATGAAAGATAATAAAATCACAACGGAGCTGCCTACTCCCACAACAACAGGCAAAATCTCTGAGTTTATTTCTGATTCGGGACTTAAAGTCAAGGTGACGTATCCTGAAAACGTCCCTGAGCATATCCGCCGACAGAAAATAAACAGGCTTTACGATATTCTGAGTGGTGAAAACCGCAAAGAATCGGTAAGCTAAATGCAATCGGAAAATTTTTGCAAAAACACTTGCAATTAACAGCCGATTGCGCTATAATGATGATGCGTAATATCGGCTGTCCGAAAAATACGGAGGTCGATTTTAATGAAAAAGAAAAATACAAACAACAACGGTTTAACGGCTATTTATGTCCGCCGTTCCGTTAGCGACAAGGACAAAGGCAATAATAGCCTTTCTATCGACGCACAAAAGGAGGAATGTATCAGATTTGTAGGTGAAGATACTGAATATCGTATTTATTGTGATGACGGCAAATCAGGAAAAGATGTTGCACATCGTCCTGCATTTCAGCAGATGATGGAAGATGCCCGTAACGGTGAGATAAGCCGTATTATTGTGAAAAAGTATGACCGTTTCAGCCGTAACATGAGAGAATATCTGAATATCACAGACGAACTCGACAAGCTTGGTGTATCGGTTTACTCCCTTTCTGAGCCGTTCAATACAGAAACTAAAGAGGGACGTATGATGCGTAACAATCTGCTTAACTTTGCAGAGTTTGAGCGTGAAACTATCGCAGCCAGAGTTGCCGATTCATATAATACAAAGGCTCGTGAAACAGGTTTCTATCAGGGCGGTAAGAAATATTTCGGCTATAAGTCGGAACGTAGAACAATAAACGGTAAAACAGGCTCGGTGCTTGTGCCAAATGAACAGGCTGAGGCTATCCGTGTTGCATTTGAGATGTATCAGAGAAACGATGTATCACTCAAAGATATTATCGAATACTACAAAGCAAACGGCATTGTTACTCGCCGTAGTGACCATTCAGGCAATCAGATACAAGGCAATTTCAACGGCGGTCATCTTAGCAAACTCCTTGAAAGTCCGCTGTATGTGAGAGCAGATAAGGAAGTTTATGCCTATTTTCTTTCAAAAGGCTATGAAATTCTTGATGACATTGAGGATTATGACGGTGTTCACGGTGTTTTCATTCACGAAAGTGCAGACGGTTATTATGTCAAACTCGGCTATCATGAGGGAATTGTAGATGCTAAAACATGGCTCATTGTGCAGGACAGAAAATCCCATAACAGAAAATATCACAACAACACAAAAGCAACTAACTCTTGGCTTGTCGGACTTGTAAAGTGTGCCAATTGCGGTTATGCCGTGATTATTACCCGAAAATACAACAAGACACATACTAAATCTTGGCGATACTTCGTTGATTTCGGTTGGCAGACAGTTAAAGGCTGTAAGAAAAGAACCTTTGCTGTTCACCCTGATGAAGTGGAAACATTGGTTTTTGATGCAATGCGTGAGCGTATTAAAACGCTTAATATCGTAAAACAGGAATCCGAAATGCCCGATGCCGAAACTGAGAATATTAAGGCTAAAATCCTGAAATGCGATGATGATATTCATAAGCTGATGGACAAACTTCCCGATGCAGATGAGGTTGTGTTCGGTTACATTCAGCAGAGAATCAAGGTTATTCACGAAACCAAAACAGCACTTGAAATAAAATTGCAGAAAATGTCTCGTAAGCAAAAACAGATTGATACTGATCCGCTTGAAAAGCCTTTGAACAACTGGGATAATCTCACAATAGCTGAACAGCATGAAGTTGCTGCTATGATGATTGACGTTATCTATATCTCAGATGATTCAGATATTGAAATTGTATTCAGCATTTAATGCTGAAAAAAATTATAAATAGGCAAGGTTTTAAAACAAGTAAGCCAGTGTACTGTGCGATACGAGTACGCTCCTTGAACTTGTTGCCAGCCGGAGCCAACTCCCAATCTGTTTTTTGTGTGCCGAAAACCGTAACCCAGTTGTCAAAGTGCTGTAAGCCCTTATCCTTGAGGAAATCATACTCAAGGTAACGCATCATTGTGTGTAGCTCTGTTACAGAGTTAGAAAGTGGCGTACCAGTAGCAAAGACAACACCTCTGCAATCTGTCTTTTCATCTAAGTATCGGCATTTAAGGTACAAATCGAGTGCTTTTTGTGAAGCAGAGTTGGAAATACCCGAAATATTGTTCAGCTTTGTCGGACAGAACAAA
>JAZQAB010000017.1:0-3426 GCA_045545055.1 Clostridia bacterium
TGACAAAACCAACGTAGATAAAATTCTTAAACAGGAAGTCGGAAAAGTTTTTGTCAATGTACTTGAACACGCAGGAGTTTACAAGCGTGATGAACAGGGCAGAGAAGCATTTGATAAGTTTATGAAAAAGGTACAGGAGGATAGCAATGGAATTAACTGAAATTAAGAAACTCTTTATAGATACATATGGTGACGGAGAAATGCGTGTTTTTGCATCACCCGGACGTGTAAATCTTATTGGTGAACATATTGATTACTGCGGCGGTTGTGTTATGCCTGCTGCACTTACTATGAGAACAACTCTTGTTGCACGAAAGAGAAATGATGATGTAATCCGCCTTAAAGCAGCCGACCTTGACTTTATGGTAGAAACTACGGTTTCCGAAATGCACAACCTTAAAGACAAACTCAAATGGGGAGACTATCAGATTGGTGTAATGCTTGAACTTATGAAAGCAGGATATGATATATGTGGTTGTGACCTGCTTTACGATGATACTGTACCCCACGGCGGAGGACTTTCATCATCTGCAGCTATAGAGGTTTCCACTGCATTATGCTTTGCTACTTTCTCAAATGAGAAAAATGGTATAGATAAAGAAATAGATATGATTGAAATGGCACTCATTTCACAGAGAGCAGAGCATAACTTTATCGGAGTTAAATGCGGTATTATGGACCAATTTGCATCTGCAATGGGAAAGAAAGACCACGCGGTCTTTTTGAATTGTGCTACTCTTGAATATGAGCATATTCCGCTTAAATTAAATGATTGCAGTATAGTCCTTACAAACACAAAGGTTAAACATTCACTTGGAAGTTCAAAGTACAATGAGAGAAGAGCCGAATGTGAAGAAGGTCTTAATGCACTTCAAACTGTTCTTCCTGATATAAAAGAGCTTGCAGATGTAACAACAGAGCAGTTTGAAGCACACAAAGATGTAATCAAAAACGACACAACAAGGAAACGCATCAAACACGTAGTTTATGAGTGTGACAGGGTTCGTAAGAGTGCAGAAGCTATGAAAAACAACGACATAGCACTTTTCGGGCAATATATGAATCAGTCACACGATTCGCTTCAGTACGATTATGAGGTAACTTGTCCTGAACTTGACTATGTTGTAAATATGGGAAGAAAAATAGACGGAGTAATCGGAATAAGAATGACCGGTGCCGGCTTTGGAGGTTGTACTGTTGCAATTATAAAAAATAATGCAGTTGATAAATATGTTGAAAGAATAGGTCTGCTTTTTGAAGAAAAATTCGGTCACAAAGCATCATTTTATGTAACTGCTACAGGTGATGGCGGCAGAGAAATTTTCTAATAACACCAATTATAAAAAGGGATAGCTTTACATTTTGATATTTTCTTAGGAAGATTCCGGAATTATATTCCGGATATAGTAAGGGAATGTAGCAAACTTTCGTATTTTCTTCGCAAAAAAGTGCAAAATAGTTCCTTTTGATTGACAAACATTCACCGTGTGATATAATTGTAATCGAGGAGTGGATAAAGATGAAAATATTTGAAAATGCTGAATATAACGTACTTCCAATATCCGACTTCAAGCTTTTTTCCGACCTTGGGGATTGGCAGTTTCCGTCGGCGGAAAGTGAGCAGGGAAAGGCACTGCTTGCTCTTGCGGACGAAGCTTTGGAAAGGGAAATACCTCAGCTTTATGCTACGAAATTTCTTGAATTTTCCAGAGTCGGAAATCGTAAAAATTTTGAGTCGGATTATTATGCACGCAGAGATATGCTGAGACAACTTCTTTTCGGCGAGATTATTCTCGATAACGGAAAGTATGTAGATAAAATAATTGATATAGTATGGCTGATTCTTGAGGAAACCACATGGCACATTCCCGCTCACAACAACGATAGAAGCGGAAACCCAAACATTATCCGTCAGCCGCTCGGTTACCAGTACGAGGGCAAGGTATCCTATATTGACCTGTTTTCCGCAGAAACAAGTGCCCTTCTGGCGTTTGTGCACTACTTCCTTTGCGACAAGCTTGATGCGGTTACTCCCATTATAGGGGAAAGAATGGTATACGAAATCAGGCGGAGAGGGATTCAGCCCTATATTGACCGATGTGATCAATGGTGGAGAGGCTACGATAAGACACGCAAGCCCAACAATTGGAATCCATGGATTGCGTCGAATGTGCTGACCTGTACGGCACTTGTTGAAAGTGAGCTTTCGGTACGCAAAAAGATAATTGCTCTCACTATGGAAAGCATGGATATATTTATAGACGGGTATCCCGAGGACGGAGGCTGTAACGAAGGCCCCGGATATTGGTCACATGCAGGCGGAGCTCTTTTCATGGCACTTGAAGTTATTTCCGATATGACAGGCGGAACGGGCGATTTCTTTGATAGGAAAATTGTATATAATATGCTTGACTATATCCGGAAAGTGCACATGCGTAAATTCAGATATACAAACTTTGCAGACTGCCCTGTGGAGTTGTATAAGAAAGGTATGCATACCGTAATAAGAATGGGTGAAAGAACGGGTAACAAGGCACTTTACGATTTTGCTTTGTCGAATACGGACTGTGCTTGTGTTCCGACAGGGCACGACCTTACATATCGTGCGTTTAAGGATGTGTGCTATAAATTACCTGAGAGCGTGGAATTTAAACCTAACAGGTTTGATGTTCTTGAAAATCTTCAGGTAGCTGTTTACCGTAATGACAAGGGCTTTACCTTAGCTGCAAAGGGCGGTCACAATAAGGAGAGCCATAATCACAATGATGTAGGGCAGTTTATTCTGCTGAGTAATGATGCCCCCGTGATAATTGATATGGGGGCTCCCACCTATACCCGTGATGTTTTCGGCGAAAACCGCTATAAGGTATTCCCCATAAATGGAACGTGGCATAGTGTTCCCATAGTAAACGGCTATGCACAAAAAGAGGGAGTAGAGTATGTTTGTGACCGCTTTGAGGCAAGTGAGGAAAAAATCACAATAGAGTATCAGAGTGCATACGAAAAAGAAGCCAAGGTTAAAAAATGCAAGCGTGAAATCCTTCCGGGAAAAGATGAAATTATAATTAACGAAGCAATTGATTTTGACGGAAACGAAGCAATTTTCCAATATTATATGCTTGATGCTCCCGAAAGACAGGAGGAGAACACCTTCTTCTTTGCAAACGGAGTGAAAATCACAGCCCCCGAGGGAAGCGAAATTATCCCTGTCCCCGTGCCTGATAAAGAGGTTGCGGACAGCTGGGGAACCGATACGCTCCATAAAATGGTGGTCAAACTTGATAAAAGCGGAAGCTTTAGTTTAAAATTTGAAAGATAAAAAAGAAGCGTGCTGCTTCATACAAATTAATTTGACGCAAATCCCGATAATTGCACCGGTAAAAAAAGGTAGACACATGGAAAACCACCATGTGTCTACCTTTTTTT
>JAZQAB010000018.1:0-5062 GCA_045545055.1 Clostridia bacterium
TTCGAAGTTCGAAATGATTGTTGATTTTCGCAGTACGAAAATCTTCCAACACTTCGCATTCCGCATTTCGCATTTCGCATTATTTTTTAATCTTTTTCAGACTTTATGCGTGAAGTTCGTCCCAAGCCTTACGAAGATTGAATAGCATTTCCTCTACCATTTCATACGGTCTGTCAGATTTCATAATGCCGCTTGTTGTTCCTGTTGCCTGAGCACCAAGCTTGATTGTGTTATAAACGTCCTGACCGTTGGAAATACCTGCACCCTGAAGAACCATTATATCGGGGTTAATTTCACGTACAGTCTTAATTGTTTCAATTACATAGTTGCTGTCACTTGTCTGCCCTGTTCCTATAAGGTCTGTAGGCTCTGCCACAATAAGATTGGGACCCATTTTTGCAATCGCCTTAACGTCCTCAACAGTATTTGCACAAACAATTGTTCCAAGACCAACCTCGTCAGCTCTTGCAATTGTTTTTTCAATTTCCTCCATGGTAATAGGCTTTTCCGCATGGTTAAGCATAACGCCTACGGCACCTGCCGCCTTAACAGCTTCGGGAAGCACGCTACCTAATCCCCGACCGGGCGTTAGATAGTCCATATGCTGGGCAAACACTAAAATTCTTTCGGTATTATCCGCAAGAAGCTTGATATCAGTATACTGAGGTGTAACGATTACGTCCACGTCGTATTTCATTGTGGTTTTATCAATAACCTTTGCAAGTGCGAGCATTTTCTCGCCGTATAAAAACGCTTTGGGACCAACCTCGAAAAACGGAGGCTTAATATTAAGTCCTTTGTACATTTTTTCCACTCTCCTGAAGTCATAAATTAAGAGACTTTTCTCTTAATTTATATGATATAATACCCACAAAAAAATGTCAATAAAATCTTTCGGTTTTTTTATGTTTTTTTCATTTGCACAATACATCTGAAAGTTCATATTGTTTGACAGAAAAATACAACTATGGTATAATAAGTAAGTAAAATTCAAAATCGGAGGTTTTTACATGGCTACCGATAACAGAAAACAGCAAATACTCGACCTTATAAAAACAAACGGCTCGGTAAAGGTTACAGAGCTTAGTACTCTTTTGGAGGTTTCCGAGGTTACAGTCCGAAATTACCTTGCCGATATGGAATCAAAGGGACTTTTATCTCGTGTTCACGGCGGTGCCGTAAGCTCCTATAAGCCCTATTACAGCATGAATATGACCCAGAGGCTTGAAACCAATCAGACGGAGAAGGTAGAAATAGCACAAAAAATTGCCGCTATGATTGAGCCGAACGATACTATTATGCTTAATTCGGGGACTACAACACTATTAACCTTCAGAAAATTTCCCGTTGATTATAACCTTAATATTGTAACCAATTCAATTGCTATTGCTTTAGAGGCTTCAAGCAATCCCAACTACAATGTTGTTCTTATAGGTGGCAGTATTAACACAAAGTATCAGTTTTCCTATGGCAGCGATGCTATAACGCAGCTTAAAAATTACCATGCGGAAAAGCTGATTTTATCGGTAGATGGAGTTGATTTGAAGCACGGATTTACCACCTATTACGATAAGGAAGCCCCTATTGACAGAGCCATGACACAGCAAAGCGATTACTGCATTATTGCGGCGGATTGCTCAAAATTCGGCAATAACGCATTTGCGAAAATTACCGACCTTTGTGTTGCTGACTGCATTGTTACAAACGACAATGCCAAGGACGAGCTTATAGCGGATTTCAGAAAAGCAGGAATTAATATAATTTAAGCTTTACCAAAAACGAGATGCAAAAAGTAACCTTTTTGCATCTCGTTTTTTACAGTATAGGAATTTGCGTAAATTAATCGCGAGTAACACATTTTTGTTTGAAACTTAGTTAGGACGCGAAGTGGGTGAAGCGGCACGCTTCTTTTTTACAGTATAGGAATTTGCGTAAATTAAATTCGCATGAAGCTGTGTTCGTGCAATGTTCGGGTGCGACGAGGGTGAAGCGGCACGCTTCTTTTTTATCGTTAAAAACACTGTCGTTTTGCGTTTCTGAATACCACTAAAAACATAATAAAATGTAAAATCATTGTACCGCCCCATGAGATAGGATAGCATACATACAGTGCCTCAAATGTTCCTATGCTTTTAAACACCGTCAAAATCCATAATATACGAATTCCGCAAACCCCGACAATCGACATAACCATATTCAAAAATGATGCTCCCATACCACGAAGAGCTCCGCTCATAATATTCATAAATCCAAGCAGCCCGTATGCATAGCCCACTATACTGAATTTACGCCAACCCATTTCTATTGCTGCCGCATCACCGGTATACAATCCGATTAACAGCCTGCCCATACAGGCTGTTACCACAGACTGCATAGCCCAGAGGCAGAGAACATACACCAAGCAAACAGTTATTGTTTTCTTGATGCGGTCAAATTTTTTTGCACCGTAATTCTGGCTCACAAAAACAATAGATGCCTGATAGAGACTATTACACATTACACCATAAAATTCAGTTATGCTTGCCGTTGCGGCACTTCCGGCAATAGCTGCTGCACCAAAGCTGTTCACACAGGACTGCACCAATATGTTAGATGCAGAGTATACCGAGCTTTGAATTCCCGAAGGAAGACCATATTTAACGATTTTCAGAAAAGCTTCTTTATAAATCCGTATTTTCTTAATCGAAATTTTTATTTCATCTGTTTCATGGCAAAGAATGTACAGCATTGCAATTGCCGTAAAGGTCTGGGAAATAATTGTTGCTGTGGCAACGCCGCTTGCACCCATCTTTAAAACACATACAAAGAAAAGATTAAGAAAAACATTGATAAGCCCCGATACTGTCACTATGTATAGTGCACGCTTCGTATCTCCTTTGGCACGCAGCATTGCAGCACCGAAATTATATATTAATGACGGCACAAAACCAATAGACACTATACGCAGATATAATAACGCCTCCGGCATAACCTCGTGCGGCACATTTATCATATTCAGAAGCTGCCTTGTAAAAAGCAGGCAGATGAGAGAAACAATTACTCCACCGCACACCGCCACTGCCATAGCTGTGTGGGAAGCCTTCCTTATTCCTTCTTTGTTATTTGCACCGATTGCCTGTCCGAGCACGATAGTCGCACCTGCCGACAATCCTAAAATAAAGTTAAGGAATAAATTTACAAGCACACTGCAGGTTCCTACACCTGCCAAAGCCGCCTGACCGGCAAATCTTCCAACTACAAGAACGTCTGCCGCAGAATACAGATGCTGTAAAACTGCCGTAAGCATATAAAGTGCTGCAAATTTCAAAATTTTTCCCCAAAGCGACCCATTTACCATATCAACACTGTTTGGTTTAATTGCCATATCCTCACCCCTTTGTACATTAACATTATAGCACCAATGGGATTTATGTACATAGATTAACCGCAACAACATGGATTTTTCGCAACAAATTAATTAAAAGTGTTGAAAAACTTTTCAGAATATGTTAGACTTTAAATGGATTTTTAAAGGTTCGGAGGCTGACGCATGATTGAAAACATAGAAAATTTGAAAATACTCAACATTACTTCCGGCACTACAAAAAACCGGCACGCCTTTGTTCCCTACAGGAAAAGCCACACATTTGCATTGCGTAAATCCGGCTATGTACGCTATTTATTTGAGGGATTTCACATCGACCTTAATCCGGGAGATATTATTTTTCTTCCCCAAGGAGCTAAATATGAATTCAACGTGTTGACAGAGGACCCCTGCGAGTACGTTATAATAAGCTTTGAGGGAGATATTCCGTCCACGATTCCTTTCTCCTTTTCGTTTGAAGGATTTCAAAATACAGAAGAATTCATAAACGACCTCCCTTCGTTGTGGAGCTTTGGTGGCAAGGCGGAAAAATATAAATGCTACGCTGTTTTCTATAATTTTTTATCATATCTGGAGGGGCTTAGAACTCAAGCCTACATAGATAAAAGTAAGTTTAACATTATATCCCCTGCGGTTTCATATCTGAAAAGCCATATTTATGACTGCGAACTGAGCATAGAAATACTTCATAAGCTATGCGGAATATCCGGCACTTATTTTCGCTATATTTTTGAATCACACTACGGAGTCAGTCCTCAGAAATACATATGTGCCAAGCGGCTTTCCCATGCAAAAACCATTATTGACAGCGGTGATTACAACAGCATTTGTGAAATTGCCGAAGCCGTAGGCTATAGCGACCCCTTGTATTTCAGCCGTGCATTTAAAAAGAAATACGGAGTTTCTCCAAAGCAGTACGCAAAAGGATAATAAGCATATTATAGCACATACTCACTGATAGAAATGGGAAGAGGAAATATATTTTTCAGCGACTTAGTAGGACTTCAACAAATTTTTAATGTAGACTATGCTGAATTTTTTAAAGAAATATCAGTTCAAAGGTAATCTTTGCATAATTAATGAAGCTTATGCTGTTCAGGCTTTGCCTGAAATGATGTACTCGCTACCGCTCGTAATGATGTTGTGCCCTGTGGGCACAAACACAAAAAAAGCAAGTCAGTTGACTTGCTTTTTTTGGTTCCGGCGACGACCTACTTTCCCGGGCGGCTTCCCACCAAGTATCATCAGCACTGCAGAGCTTAACTACCGTGTTCGGAATGGGAACGGGTGTGACCTCTGCGTCATAGTCACCGAATATTTACTTTGAGGTATTACACCTCTTTCAGATTGTTTTTGCAATCTGAAAATTGAATAATGCTTACATGATGTTAATAACTCACTTTATCAAAGAAGCTATGCTTCTTTGTTTTTAGATCAAGCCCTCGGTCTATTAGTATTGCTCAGCTACGTATGTTACCACACTTCCACCTGCAACCTATCAAACACATAGTCTACGTGTGACCTTACTACCTTGAAGGCATGGGAGATCTTATCTTAAGGGGGGCTTCACGCTTAGATGCCTTCAGCGTTTATCCCTTCCGCACTTAGCTACCCAGCCGTGCCATTGGCATGACAACTGGTGCACCAGCGGTGCGTCCATTCCGGTCCTCTCGTACTAGGAACAGCTCCTCTCAAATA